>JBDNDG010000244.1:0-6879 GCA_046719255.1 Chloroflexaceae bacterium | reverse complement strand
GCACGCCGCGGGGCGGGTGGGGTCAATCGGTGGGATGGCCGAGGTGCAGCCGAGAGCGACGTTGAACAGGGCAAACAGGGGAAAGGCCGGCATCTCCACCTCGCCCGGCTCGATGCCGAACAGGTCACGCAGCAGGCGCACCTGCGCTTCAAACATGGCGTGCTCGTAGAGCACCCCCTTGGGCACTCCGGTGCTGCCGGTGGTGAAGATGATCGCCGCGGGCGCATCAGGGTCCACCGGTTCGAGCGGAAACGGCGTATCGAGCGGCACGCTCAGGTCGGCGAGGTTCACGGCGCCGAGGGGGATGAAGCGCGAGCCGACGGCCACGCGCCGCCGCACGGTGCGAAAGGCGCGCGGGAAGATCAGCCCGGCCAGGTGGGCGCGTGGCACGCCGATGAGGACCTCGGGGGCGCACTCTGCGATGCACTGCGCCAGGTTACGTCGACCCATCGCCGGGTCAATCAGAATGGGCACAGCGCCAACCTTCAGCAGGGCGAAGGTGAGGCTGATCAAGGGGATGCCGGCAGGTACCATCGAGAGCACGCGCACCCCCGGGCCGATCCCCCAGGCGCTCAGACCCCAGGCGTAGCGGTCGCTCACCCGGTCGAGTTCGGCGAAACTGAGGCGCCGGTAGATCGGCCTGCCGGCGCGGTCGCGGCCCACTCCGGTAACCACGGCGGTTTGCTCGGGGCGCTCGCGGGCCATCTGCGGGAGGTGGCGCGCGATGTTCGCGCCGTGCAGGACTGTTTCGGTCCGTTCAAGGTTGATGGTCATGCCTGTCCCATCCCGGGCGCGTGTGGGGCAACCGGGTTGCCCCACGACCCACCACGGTCGGAAGGGCGCGGAGGAGCCGGAGGTCCCCGGACCCGCGCCACGCTACCCTGTGCCAGATGCTCATGCGGCTGCGCCGCACATTGACAGGATGGTTTTTTCCCGGGCGGGCTTCGCCCTCCCAAACCTGCCCCTCAGGAAGGGGCATGGGGAAACCCGGTTTCCCCATATTTTCACATCAGGAAGCGCCTCACGCGAGGAACTATCTCCTCGTAAGCGTCTTCGAGCACGTAATGGCCCGCATCGTCGAAGCGCACCGCCTCGGCGGCGGGGAAGCGTTCAAGCCAGCCGGCAAGAAAATGGTCGGTGAAACACCAGTCCTTCCCACCCCAGAGCATGAGCATCGGGTGGTTTCGCAGCGCGGCCAGATTGCGGTCAATCGCGTCAACCACGGCCCAGGTGGGATGACCGGGCTGCATCGGGATGTCGCGCACGAAGTGCTGGATGGCCACCCGGTCACGCCAGGAGCGATAGGGCAGCAGGTAGCCGTAGCGCACCTCGGGGCACATCGGGCGCTCCACGGCCATCACGGTGCCGCCGAGAGCGAAGGCGTTGAGCCCGCGCACGGCCAGATCGCCAAAGAGTGGGTACCGGCACACGGCGATGCGCCACGGCAGCCGCGGTGAGAGAAACGCCGCCGTGTTCAGCACCACGATGCGCCGTACCCGCTCCGGGTGGGCCGTGGCCCAGCCCATGCCGATCGGGCCGCCCCAGTCGTGCACCACCAGGTCAACTGGACCGGGATCCAGGTGGCTCAGCAGGCGCTCGAGGTTGGCGATGTGGGTGCTCAGAGTGTAGGGGTACCGCTGCGGTTTGTCGGAAAGCCCGCAGCCCATATGGTCGGGGGCGATCACCCGGTGGGAATCGCGGAGACCGGCGATGAGCCGGCGGTAGTAGAACGACCAGGTAGGATTGCCGTGGATCAGCACCACCGGCGGGCCGGCGCCTTCGTCCACGTAACTCAACGCGCCGCCCGGCACGGCGAAGCGCTGCGTCTGAAAAGGGTAGAGGTTGCGAATGGGCGCCAGATCCACGTCGAGGTCGCCGGCTACGGTCTGCTGCATAAGGCACCTGTACAATCTTACAAGCCATGAACAGTATAAATGGAAAAGCCAAAAGGCAAAAGGTAATACCATTTCAGATTGCAGATGTCGGATTGCAGATTGTCGCAGTGGCGTTGTAATGCGCGCTGGTGGGCGTGGGGGTAAGGCGCCACCTCGGGCACGCGGACTTTCCGCCCGCAATGGCCTGGACGCGGGCACGCTGCCCACGCTCCCGGGAGAAGGGTGAACACGCACAACGGTCAAACGCGCCGATCTGTCCTTGTGCGCTGACCGAACTGGTGGTACGATGAGTGTATTGTTAGTTCATCTAACTAATACTACAACAAGACTCTGTTCCGGCCGGGCTTCGGAGACCTGCGGTCTCCCCTGAACCTTCCGGCAGGGAGAAGTGTGGTTGTAGTTCTAACCGGTTGTTTGACGCGCGAGGAGGGGAAACCAGGTTTCCCCTCCCCCCTGCCTATGCCGTTACCCTCCTGGACATGCGACGAGCCACCTCTCGACAATGCCCAGCGCCTGCTGTGCCTGTTCGAGCGCCTGCGCCCCCAGTTGATCGGTCCTACCGCCCGACGGCTCACCGATCTGCAACTCTCACCATCGCACCTTCGTCTCCTGCGCATCTTGCGGTCGGAGGGTCCCCTGGCGATGAAGGAACTGGCGGAGCATCTGGGGATCAGCCCTCCATCGGTGACGGCGCTGACCCGGCGGCTGGCGACCACGGGGCTGGTCACGCGGCGTCCGCACGCCGATGATAGCCGTGTGGTGCTGGTCGAGTTGACACCCGCCGGGTATGCCTTGCACGCGCAGGTGCTCGACGAGCAGGTGACGCGCATGGGCCAGTTCCTGGCCGGGCTGTGCCCGGAAGAACAGCGACAGTTGCTCGATCTGCTGGAGCGGGCCATTCGGGCCGGGGAGGAGCGAGCAGCGGGAATATAAACAGCGGGGAACCCGGGTTTCCCCCCTGCCCGCAGGGTGACACACCCCCCATTAGGAGGATTGGGGAGGGCTGCTCCCTCCCGGGAGAATCTCTGTTCATTCCTGCTGAGTGCGGCGCAGCCGCATGGGCGCCTCACAGCGCCGCATAGATAACGAGGAAGAAACCTTGCAAGCTCACATGAACCCGCCAGCGCGCGCGGGGGCCAGTGGCTCCGCTACGCAGCGCGGCAGCCTGATACGCGCTATTCGTTATGTGGGCAATCATCGCCGCAGCGCCATGATCGCCTACAGCGCCCTGGTGATTGCCACCGTGGCGCAACTCGCCGTGCCCCAGGTGGTGCAGAACATGATCGACGCCGTGACCCGGGCCGACGCCAATCTCGCCGTCGCCGAGCGGGTCATCCTCAATGGCGCCGGCTTGATCCTGCTCTTCGCCGTACTGCGGGGCGTCTTTTCCTTCCTCCAGGTCTTTATGTCGGAGAACACATCGCAGGGGCTGGCTTTCGATCTGCGAAATGCGATCTTCGAGAAGATCCAACGGCTCTCTTTCAGCTACTATGACCAGAACCAGACCGGGCAGCTCATGGTCCGCGCCACTGACGATGTCGAACGATTACGCACCTTCATCGCCCAGGGTTTGATTATGAGCGTCCAGTCGTTTCTGCTGCTCGGCGGAGCGATTGTGGTGCTGGCCTTTACCAATCTGCGCCTGACGCTGGTGGTGTTGCCGCTGCTGCCCATCGCCCTGGTGATTTTTATCGTCTTCGGGCGCCTCATCCAGCCGCTCTTCGCGGTGGTGCAGCAGAAGCTCGCGGTGCTCAACACGATACTGCAGGAGAACCTGGCTGGCATTAAGGTGGTGAAAGCCTTTGCCCGCGAGCCGTATGAGGAACGCCGTTTCGACGCCGCGGCTACCGATCTGATGGCCCAGCAGTTGCGCGTCAGCCGGGTCTTCTCGTTCCTGTTCCCGGTGGTCTTTCTGGTGGCGCAGATCGGCCAGGCGGCCATTCTTTACTTCGGCGGGCAGCAGATCCTGGGCGGCACGCTCAACCTGGGCGAGTATCAGAAGTTCAGCCTCTATCTGGTGTACGTGTTCTTCCCGCTGGGCCAGCTAGGCTTTATCATCGCCCTGATGGCCCAGGCGGCAGCCTCGGCGGATCGAATTTTCGAGGTGCTGGATACGCAAAATGAGATCAGTGATCGACCCGATGCCTATCCGCTTCCTCCGATCGAAGGGCGCGTCGAGTTTCGCAATGTTACCTTCCGCTACTTCGGCAAGAGCGAGCCGGTGCTGCGCGAAGTCAGTTTTGTGGTCGAACCGGGGCAAACCGTAGCTCTGCTCGGCGCTACCGGCAGCGGTAAGACCAGCATTATCAATCTGATCCCCCGCTTTTACGATGTGAGCGATGGGGCCGTGCTGATAGACGGCCAGGATGTGCGCAATGTTACGATTGACAGCCTGCGCTCGCAGATCGGGATCGTCCTGCAAGAGACCAATCTGTTCAGTGGCACCATTCGCGACAATATCGCCTTCGGGCGGCCCGAGGCCACTGATGAGGAGGTGATCGCGGCAGCCCGGGCGGCGGCGGCCCACGACTTTATTACGAGCTTTCCCGAGGGTTATGCCACCCGCGTGGGCGAACGCGGCGTGACCCTCTCCGGCGGGCAGAAGCAACGCATCGCGATTGCCCGCGCGCTGTTGCTCAACCCGCGCCTGCTCATCCTCGACGACTCGACCAGCAGTGTTGATGTTCGGACCGAGCAGACCATTCAGCGGGCGCTGGAGCAGTTGATGCAGGGGCGCACGAGTTTTGTGATCGCCCAGCGCATCAGCACGGTGCTGTACGCCGATCAGATCATTGTGCTCGATAACGGGCGCGTTGCGGCCCGTGGCACCCACGCCGAATTGATGGAGAACAGCCCTATCTATGCCGAGATCTACCATTCGCAACTGGTGGCGGATACGGCCGGGGCCGCGGGCTAATTCTGGCTCAGGCGCTCCCGGGGCCGCGCCGCACAGGGCCAGGAGGCTTGCGGGGTTTGCCGGGGAAGGCGCGACCGTACCTGAAGCGTAGCCCGTCTGAAACCGTATCTATCGAAACTACAGACTCACCCGGGAAGGCGTCACCCTCCCCAACCCTCCCGGCGCCGAGGGCCTGCCCCCACGGGCAGGGGCGCGGGGAAACCCGATTTCTCCCCGTACCAGTCGTACGACACGACACACAAAAGGAACACGCCGATGATGATGGGAGGTCCGGGCGGCCCTGGTCGCCTGCTCAACCAGGAAACTCAGAAGCCCAAACGGGTCGGCGCGACCCTGGCGCGCTTCTGGAGCTACTTTCGCCCGTGGTGGTACGCCGTCGGGCTTACCGTGGTGCTGATCGTGGTTGCCACCGGCCTGCAAGTGGCGACGGCGCCGGTGATCGGCCAGGCGGTTGACTGCTACCTGATGCCCAACCAGGCCGCCTGCTGGATTGACCCGCCGGCGGTTGCCCTCGATGCGCCAGCGCGGCTGGCCGGATTGGGCCGCCTGGTGGCACTGCTGGCGCTGCTGTTCACCGCTGGCTCGTTGCTCCAGGGTCTGGCCTTCTTCACACTGAACTGGGCCGGGCAGCGCGCCCTGCGCCAGATCCGCGAGGACACCTTCGCGCAGATCCACCGCCTCTCCCTGGGATTCTACACGCGCAACGAGGCGGGCAATATTATGAGCCGCATCACCAACGACACCGACACTATCCAGCAGACCCTGGGCTTTGCGCTGCTGAGTGTGGTGAGCGGCGTGCTGCAACTGGCGATCACCGGCGCGCTGATGCTGCGCACCAATGTGCCTTACGCCCTGCTCAGCCTGAGCGTGCTGCCCCTGATGGCCTGGGCCACGGTTTACTTCTCACGCCAGGCGCGGCGGGCCTTTCGGCGCAGCCGCCAGGAGATGGGGAGCGTCAACGCCGGGTTGCAGGAGAGCATCGCCGGCGTGCGCGAGGTGCAGGCTTTCAGCCGCGAGGAGGAGAGCATCGAGCAGTTCCGGCGCGCCAATGCGGCCAATCGCGATGCCAACGTGCGCGCGGCCAGCTTCACCAGCGCCCTGAACCCGGTGCTGGAAGCCCTGGGCTATGTCGCCATCGCCATTGTCGTGGTCGTCGGCGGGCTGAGCGCCCTCCGGAACCAGCCGCTGCTGGGGACCACGGTCATTTCGCTGGGCACGGTCTTCGCCTTCATCCAGTACGTGCAGCGCTTCAACCAGCCCATCCAGCAGATTGCGGTGCTGTGGACGAACATTCAAAGCGCGATTGCCGGCGGCGAGCGCATCTTCGGCTTGCTCGACGAGGTCCCCGACATTGTGGACCACCCCGAGGCCCGCCCGCTACCGCCGATCCGCGGTCGGGTGGCATTCGAGGAGGTCTGGGCCGAGTACAAGCCGGGCGAACCGGTGCTGAAGGGGGTCAGTTTCGTTGCCGAACCGGGGCAGACGGTGGCGATTGTGGGGCCGACCGGGGCGGGCAAGACGACGATCATCAACCTGATTCCACGCTTCTACGACGTTAGCCGGGGCCGGGTGACGATTGACGGCCACGACGTGCGCGAGGTGACGGCGGCGAGTCTGCGCGGCCAGATCGGCATCGTGCTCCAGGATAGCTTCCTGTTCTCCGACACGGTAATGAACAACATCCGCTATGGTCGCCTCGATGCCACCGACGAAGAGGTCATTGCCGCGGCGAAACTGGCCATGGCTCACGACTTCATCGCGCGGCTCCCCGAAGGCTACCAGACCCGGCTGGGCGAGCGGGGCGCCGGCCTCAGCCAGGGCCAGCGCCAGCTCATCGCCATCGCCCGCGCGGTGCTGGCGAATCCACGCATTTTGATCCTCGATGAAGCCACCAGCAGCGTGGACACGCGCACCGAGCGTTTGATCCAGCGCGCCTTCGACACGCTGCTGGAGGGACGCACCAGTTTTGTGATTGCTCATCGCTTGAGCACCATCCGCAATGCCGATCAGGTGCTGATGGTGCATGGGGGGCAGATCGTCGAGCGGGGCACGCACGAGGAACTCCTG
>JBDNDG010000243.1:0-6880 GCA_046719255.1 Chloroflexaceae bacterium | reverse complement strand
CCTCCAGCGATTATACCGCTTCTCCACTCCCCACAGGCAGGGACGTGGGGAAACCCGGTTTCCCCACAGGTTCACTTCGACCCGCTGGGCAATCCCAACCTCGCCTCCACCAGCGCCGACAACACCGTGACCTTTGAGTACCGGGTCCTGCTACCGCTGATCGTGAGATAAACGATGAACGTCGGGGAAACGGGGTTTCCCCGTGCCCATCGAGGAGGGTTTGCAGCGTTCCGCCCCCCTCCTGAGCCTCCCCCCGCCGGGGGGAGGAGTCCGGTTCCCTCCCACAGCGGGGGAGAGCCAGGGAGGAGGCAGCCCTCCCGCATACCCCTCGCCGGGAGAGGGTTTGGGAGGGCCGCGCCCTCCCAAGAAAAAACCCATGCGCAGCATCTACTACTGCTTCATGGTAAAATACACACGTATGGCACCAATGTTCTCCATCCTCGCCCGCGACCCGGCCTCGCGGGCCCGCGCCGGTCTGCTGCGGACGGCGCACGGCGATGTTGCCACACCGGTGTTCATGCCGGTGGGCACCCGCGGCAGCGTCAAGGCCCTCACCCCCGACGAACTCCGCGCCCACGGTGCGCAGATCATCCTCGGCAACACCTACCATCTCTACCTGCAACCCGGCCACGAACTGATCGCCCGGCAGGGCGGCCTGCACCGCTTCACCGGCTGGAGCGGCCCCATCCTCACCGACAGCGGCGGCTTCCAGGTCTTCTCGCTGATCCACGGCGGGATTGCCGACGAAATCAAGGGCCGCCGTCCGCAGCAGCCGGGGCGCCTCAGCGATATGGTGAAGGTGACCGAAGATGCGGTGGTGTTCAAGAGTTACCTGGACGGCTCGCGCCACGTCTTCACGCCGGAGCGCAGTATCGAGGTGCAGCACCACCTGGGTGCCGACATTATCCTCTGTTTTGATGAACTACCGCCCTACCACGCCGGCTACGACTACACGCGCGAGAGTATGCACCGCTCGCACCGCTGGGCGGCCCGCTGCCTCGATGCCCACCGCGAGCGCGATCCTGAGACGCTGCCCACGCCCGACCAGCGCCTCTTCGGCATTGTTCACGGGGGCGTCTTTCCCGACCTGCGCCGGGCCAGCGCCGAAACCATCGGCAGTATGGGCTTTGACGGGCTGTGTATCGGGGGATCGCTTGGCGCAAACAAAGCGCAGATGTACGACGTGGTCGAGATGACCGTGCCACACCTGCCCGACGGGCTGGCGCGGCACCTGCTGGGGGTCGGTGACGTGGACGATCTGATCGAAGGCGTTGCCCGCGGCATTGATATGTTCGACTGCGTTAGCCCGACGCGCCTGGGCCGCCACGGCACGGCCCTGGTGCGTGACCCGGAGCGGCGCTGGAAGCTGAACCTGCAAAACGCGTCACTCCGCGAAGACGACGGTCCCCTGCAGCCAGGTTGCGGCTGCGCTGCGTGCAGCACCTTTTCGCGGGCCTACCTCCACCACCTCTACCGGGCAAAAGAACTGCTGGGCATCCGCCTGGTCAGCCTGCACAACGTGGCCTTCTTGCTCACCCTCATGGCCGACATCCGTGCCGCCATCATCGAGGGTCGCTTCGCGGCGCTGTACGAAGCCTGGCTGGGCAAACCCCTCCCTGACCTGCGGTGACACCGCCCGAGTGGGAACGCTCCAGCCAGACCCGCACCGCGCGGCGTCGCATCAGTGGGCGGCCTGTTCCACCACATCGCGCTCCTCGACGTAGCGGAAGATATCCGTCTCGCTGATGATCCCTACTGGCACGCCGTCGCGCACCACCACCACGCGGCGAATGTTCTTTTCCAGCATCAGGGCGGCGCACTCGGCAAGGGTCTTCTCCGGAGAGATGGTGATCAACGGGCGTGTGGCAATCTGATCGACCGTCATCCCATTGACGCGCACATCGTCGCGGACGACCTTCTTGAGCACATCGCGCATCGTCATGATGCCCCAGCCCTTGCCGTCGCTCGGCTCGACCACCACCGAGGTGATGCCCCGGGAGCGCATCAGGTGGGTGGTATCGCTGAGCGGGGCATTACCCGCCACCGAGACCACATTGCGCGTCATCAGCGCGCCAACCGTGGCCCGCGGGAAGGTTTCGTGCTCGACCGGGCGTACCAGGTCGGGGCTGACAATATCGTGGCCGATGCGGTGCTCATCGCCAATGACCCGATCCATATTGGCGATCATGGCATCGGCGAACTCGGAGGTGCGGACCTCACGCGCGCCCTCCATCAGGCGGGCGAAGTCGTAGGTCACCACCTTCTGCTGGATGGTGCGCTCCAGGGCCGCAACGATCAGATCGGCGGCCTCGATCCAGCCCATGTAGCGCAGCATCATATCCCCCGAGAGTATTACCGAGCCGGGGTTGACCTTGTCGAGATTGGCATATTTTGGAGCGGTGCCGTGGGTGGCCTCGAAAATGGCGTGCCCGGTGACGTAATTGATATTGCCTCCAGGGGCGATGCCGATACCGCCGACCTGGGCCGCCAGGGCATCGGAGAGGTAATCGCCATTGAGGTTCGGCGTGGCGATAACGTCGAACTCATCGGGGCGCGTGAGCACCTGCTGGAGGGTAATGTCGGCGATGGCGTCCTTGATCAGGATGCGCCCGGCCTTGAGGGCCTCGGCCTGCTCGGCATTGGCCGCGGCCTCCCCCTGCACGGCCCGGGTGCGCTCCCACTGCGACCAGGTATAAACATAGGCACCGAAGGCCCGCTCGGCGTACTCGTAGCCCCAGTCGCGGAAGGCGCCTTCGCTGAACTTCTGAATGTTGCCCTTGTGCACCAGGGTCACACTCTTGCGCTTGAACTGGATCGCGTACTGAATGGCAGCGCCGACCAGGCGCTCGGTGCCGATGCGGCTGATCGGCTTGATACCCACGCCAACCTCGACCTTGCCCTCCGGATTGGCACCCAGCATTTGCAGGAAGGCATCGGTCTTTTCGGCGGTGCCGAAGCGGATCTTCTCGAAATCCTTCGGGAACGTGACCCGCAGAAACTCCAGCACCTTCTGCGCTTCGGGCGTACCGGCGCGATACTCGATCCCGGCATAGAGATCCTCCGTGTTTTCACGGAAGATCACCATATCCACCTTCTCGGGGTGTTTCACCGGCGACGGCACGCCGCGGAAGTGACGCACCGGGCGCAGACAGACGTAGAGATCGAGGAGCTGGCGGAGCGCCACGTTGAGGGAGCGAATACCCCCGCCAACGGGCGTCGTCAACGGCCCTTTGATGCCCACCAGATACCGCTGGAACGCCTCGACCGTCTCGTCGGGAAGCCAGTTGCCGGTCTCACGGAAGGCCTTTTCGCCGGCCAGCACCTCGTGCCAGACGATCTTCCGTTTTCCGCCGTAGGCTTTCTCAACCGCCGCGTCGAAGACGCGCACGCTCGCGCGCCAGATATCCGGACCGGTGCCATCGCCCTCCACGAAGGGGATGATCGGACGGTCAGGAACGACCAGCTTGCCGTCCTTGATTGAGATGATCTCGCCTTCAGGGGCCGTGCGCGTTGCCATCCTCGTATCTTCCTCCCGGGTAGTCTTTTGCCGGGCCGCCCCACACGCCATTCGGAGCGCCGGGCGATGCCCGCGCGACACGGAACGCTGCATTGCGAACACAGGGGGTGGCCGGGCATTATTATAGCTTAGAACTGCCAGTTGTGCAGCAGTGGGCTACAACCCGGGAGGGCCACACCGTATTAGAAAAAACCATGCAGGGCCGGGAGCGAGGGCGTTCGGCCCTCGCTTCGGAGCGACGGGCAACCACGGGCGGCTGCGCCCTCCCGGCAGCTACCTGTTCCTCGCGGTTGGGGGTGGTGCGACTGCGTGGACGAGGAAATGCAATATAATTACAGCATAGTGAAAAGTCTTTGCACAGGGCGCGCACGACATTTTGCTGCATAGACAGGTGTGATGGGGAGGGAATTACCCCTTGAATGCTTGATCTTTGCTTCACGATGATCGCACAGGAAAAGTAAATGCATCGCAAATTGATTGCCCATCCATCGTGCGCATTGACACAAGTTTAAAGATGCGTATAATTCCTGGTAGCACCTGATCTGATCACCTGCTCGCACCACCGTTTGCCGACGCCATCAGGTCGTCGCTTCCACCCGGAATTACGAGCAACCCGTGCGCCGCCGCACCGACGCGATGCACCACCGCCGCAGCGTCACGGCGCCCGCCTGCTGGAGGGAGCCATGCTCGGTTCGTTTGTGCCCATCCTGGTCCTCTTCCTGATCGCCGTCTTTATCGCGGTGTTCGTGATCACCCTCTCCTCGCTCCTGGGGCCCAGGCGCAGCAGCCCGCGCAAGCTGGCACCCTACGAGTCGGGTATGGAGCCGATCGGCCCCGCCATCCGGCGCATTCCGGTGAAGTTCTACGTCGTGGCAATGTTGTTTATCGTCTTCGACATCGAAGTGGTCTTCTTCTACCCCTACGCCCTGGTCTTCCGACAACTTGCCGTGCCGGGCCTGATCGCCATCGGCGTGTTCTTCATGGTGCTCGTCGTCGGGTTCGTTTATGAGTGGAAGAAAGGGGCCCTGACATGGGAATAGAAGAAAAGGCCGGTGATCTGGGGGTGATCACGACCTCCCTGGAATATGTCGTCAACTGGGGCCGCACCAACGCGATGTGGCCGCTCCTCTTCGGCCTGGCATGCTGCGCCATCGAGATGATGGGCGCCCAGAGTGCCAACTATGACCTGTCACGCTTCGGGATGGAGATTAACCGTGCGTCGCCCCGCCAGGCCGACCTGATGATCGTCGCCGGACGCGTTAGCCGCAAGATGGCCCCGGTTGTGCGCCGGCTCTACGACCAGATGAGCGATCCGAAGTGGGTGATCGCTATGGGCGATTGCGCCGCCTGCGGGGGGATCTTTAACAATTATGCCATTGTGCAAGGGGTAGATGAGGTCGTGCCGGTGGATGTCTATGTCGCCGGCTGCCCGCCTCGCCCCGAGGCGTTGATTCACGGTATCATGCTTCTGCACGAGAAGGTGAAGCGCGAGCGGATCAGCGGCAAAAAGGAGGACCCGATCCGCCTCAGCCAGCCGCTGCTCCAGGTTGATGGGGCCAGGAAGTAGCCGCCGCTGCTCCCGGCTGGTCGTGACGATATCACCGGCCGGTATGTGCGCCGACGTTTGCCGATCCGCCCGCTGCTCATTTGCAAGCGGCCGTCGAACACGGAAGCGACGTTTTCACGGCAGCGCGCTGGCACCACAGGATACAGGTCTTGCGTATGGATAACCAGACCCTGCTCAACCGCATCACCTCCCGCTTCCCCGACGCAATCATCGAGTCGGGGGAGTTTCGCGGTGACCTGAGCCTCACCGTGCGGCCCGAACACTACCTGGCCCTGGTAACGTTTTTGCGCGATGATCCGGCGCTGGGCTATACGTTCCTTGAAAACCTCTGTGGCGTGGATTACCTGGGGCGCACGCCACGCTTTGAAGTCGTGGTCCACCTGGTGAGCATGCAGCACCTGCACCGCGTCTGCCTGAAGGTCGGCGCGCCCGAGGAGCGTCCGCACGTTCCCTCGCTCACCCCACTCTTCGCCACCGCCAACTACCAGGAGCGCGAAGCCTATGACCTGCTCGGCATCGTGTTCGATGGGCATCCCTCGCTGACCCGCATCCTCATGCCCGATGATTGGCTCGGCCATCCGCAACGCAAGGATCACCCCCTGGTCGAGGAAGAGATCGCCTTTACCTTCAATCAGGAGCAGATCTACGCTCATAAGCCGTTCGCCAAGGAATGATACGTTGCGCCCCCGCCCGGGGCGGGGCGCGTGCGCCGAGATACACCCATGACGAATACCCTCCACGTGCCCACCCCGCAGGAGATTACCGAACCAGCCCTCGCCGGCAAGACCGAGACGATGGTGCTCAATATGGGCCCCCACCACCCCAGCACCCACGGGGTGCTCCGCCTGGTCGTGGAACTCGACGGCGAGGTGGTGGTGAATGTCGCGCCCGATGTCGGCTACCTCCATACCGGCATCGAGAAGACGATGGAGAGTAAGACCTACCAGAAAGCGGTGGTGCTGACCGACCGTATGGATTACCTGGCGCCGCTCTCCAATAACCTCTGCTACGCCCTCGCCGTGGAAAAACTGCTGGGCGTCGAGATCCCCGAACGGGTGCAGGTGATCCGGGTGTTGCTGGTCGAGTTACAGCGCATCGCTTCGCACCTGGTCTGGCTTGGCACCCATGCCCTCGACCTGGCGGCGATGAGCGTGTTCCTCTACGCCTTCCGCGAGCGCGAGCAGATCCTCGATATCTTCGAGCTGGTGTCCGGCGCGCGCATGATGACCAGTTATATCCGCGTCGGCGGGCTGGCCTACGATGTGCCAGCGGAGTTTTTGCCCACCGTTGATGCGTTGCTGCGGATCATGCCGGAGCGCATTGATGAGTATGAGTCCCTGCTCACCGGCAACCCCCTCTGGCTCGAGCGCACCGTCGGCGTCGGGGTGATTGACGCCGAGGCGGCCATCGCCTATGGCCTCACCGGGGCCAACCTGCGCGCCACTGGCGTGCCCTACGATGTGCGGAAGGCCATGCCCTACAGCGGCTACGAAACCTACGATTTCGAGATCCCGGTGGGGAAGAATGGCGACAACTACGACCGCTACCGGGTGCGGATGGCCGAGATGCGCCAGAGCGTGAAGATCGCCCGGCAGGCCTGGGAGCGCCTCAGCGCCCTTGGCCCCGGCCCCTACACCACCCTCGATCGCAAGGTCGCTCCCCCGCCCAAGAGCGAGATCACCCACAGCATGGAGGCACTGATTCACCACTTTAAGCTGTGGACCGAGGGCTTCAAGCCGCCCCGTGGCGATGCTTATGTCAGCATCGAGAGTCCCCGCGGCACGCCAATGTCTGCC
>JBDNDG010000242.1:0-6898 GCA_046719255.1 Chloroflexaceae bacterium | reverse complement strand
CCGCGCCCGGCGATACGGTGCTCCTCTCGCCTGGCTGCGCTAGCTTCGGTATGTTCCGCAATGAGTTCCATCGCGGTGAGGAGTTTCGGCGCCTGGTGGGCGAGCTCACGTGAACAGATGGGGAAATCGGGTTTCCCCATCCCCCTGCCTGTGGGGTCGGCAAGCCCTCCCCACCGGGAGGGTGTGGGAGGGCGCGGCCCTCCCACGAATCGATTCATTCATCGCAGCAGTGGGCGGCGAGACCACACAGGCGCCTATGACACAGCTACCTGACGAACCCAACGACCCGGACGGGGTGCGGCAACGCGCTGTGCCGGGAAGCGACCCCGGAGGCCCGGAGGCCCCGCCGCCACTTCCGCCCCGCGTGCCGGTCCTGCTGGCCAGGCAGCCACGAGCGGTGTGGGTGTTACTGGCGGCGATCCTGGTCATGTACGGCCTGAGCGTCTTGCTAAGCGGCTCGCTGTTCCAGCCCGATGCGCAAGTGTTGCAGGCCCTGGGCGCCAAGGATAACCGCCTGATCGACGCGGGTCAGTACTGGCGCCTGGTTGGAGCCATGTTTCTGCACGCCAATCTGGTCCATATCTTCTTCAACAGTTTCGCTCTCTACGCCCTCGGCCCGGAGAGCGAGCGGATCTACGGCACCCTGCGTTTCCTGGTCCTCTACTTCCTGGCCGGGATCGGGGGCAGCAGCGCATCGTACCTGCTCTCACCGCCGCCCGCCGTCGGCGCCAGCGGGGCGATCTTCGGGCTGATCGGCGGCCTGGGGGTCTTCTACTACCTGAACCGCGCCACCCTTGGCGAGTTCGGGCGCGCGCAATTGCAGAGTATGATCGCCATCGCCGTCATCAACCTGATCATCGGCTTTTCATCCGCCGGGGTGATTGACAACTGGGGGCACCTGGGCGGGCTGATCGTGGGCGCGCTGGCGGCGCTGGCTCTGGCTCCGCGCCTGACGCTCGATCGGCGTTTCTACCCGCCGCTTCTGGTGCGCCACGCGCCGCCATGGGGCTGGGGGGCCGTGGTGACGCTGTTCGCCGGGTTGATCGCGCTCGCCGTGCTCCTGCCGGGGGCCAGGTGAGCACGGTCGGGCACTCAGGGGGAATCTGTGACCGAACGCACCTCCAGACCAGATTATGTTTTGCTCGCCACGGTGGGATCGCTGGTGGCCCTGGGCCTGGTGATGGTCTATAGCGCGAGCTTTATCGAGGCTTTCCGCGACCACGATAATCAGTACTACTACCTGGTGCGCCAGACCATCGGGGCGATCATCGGAACGATCGGTATGTTCATCGCTATTCGGATCGATTATCGAATCTGGCGACAATATTCGGTACATCTGATGGGGGCGGCGCTCTTCCTGCTCTTCCTGGTGCTGATCCTGCCCGATTCGATGACCAGGGTCAATAACTCGCGTTCGTGGATCCGCTTCGGCGAAGGCGTGCTGGGCCTGGTGAGCGTCCAGCCCGCTGAACTGGCGAAACTGGCGATTATCATCTACTTTGCCGACTGGCTGTCGCGGCGCAGCGAGAAGCTGGGGAACGTGACCTACGGGCTGATCCCCTTCAGCGTGATGCTTGGCCTGGTCTGCGGGCTGGTGATGCTCCAGCCCGACCTGGGCACCACGGTCGTGCTGGTGCTGATCGGCGGGGTGATCTACTTCGCTGCCGGGGCCAACCTCTGGCACGTGGCCGGCGCGGCCGTCATCGGCGCCGGGGCCTTCTGGTTCCTCGTCTTCGTAATGGGCGTGCGCAACTACCGCATCCTGGCCTTTCTCGATCCCTGGAAGTACTACGATACCTTTGGCTTCCAGCCTATCCACGCGATGCTGGCCCTCGGCAGCGGCGGGATCTTTGGCCAGGGGTTGGGCCAGGCGCGCCAGAAGTTCCAGTGGCTGCCGCAGGCCTACACTGATACAATTTTTGCCATCATCGGCGAAGAACTGGGGCTGATCGGCACGCTGGCGGTGGTGGCGGCCTTCGTGGTCATTACGTATCGTGGCTTTCGCATTGCCGGGCGCGCGCCCAACCCCTTCGCGGCCCTGGTGGCCGTGGGCATCACGAGCTGGATCTGCCTCCAGGCGCTGATCAATATTGCCGTGACCACCTCGCTGGTGCCCTTCACCGGCCTGACGCTGCCGTTTCTCTCCTATGGCAATACTTCACTCTACACGAGCATGATTGCCGTTGGCATCCTGTTGAACATCTCGAAACACACGCTTCAGCACCAGTCTCAGGAGATTACCGATGCCCCGCCCCTTCGGCGTATCCCCACCTTCCTCGCCCTGCAGCATCGTTTTGTCTGGCGGGGGCACGGGCGGTCACGTGTATCCGGCTCTGGCGGTCGCCGCAGCTATCGCCGCCGCTAAGCCGGGCGGTGACGCGCCGCAACTGGTGTATGTGGGGAGCATCGGTGGCATGGAGGAGCGGATCGTGGCGAGCGAGAGCCAGTTGCCCTTCAGGGGGTTGCCCGCCGCGGCTCTCCGCGGACGCGGGCCGCTGGGCCTGGCCCGCGGCGCTGTGACGATGGCCGCCGGCGTGGGCGCGGCCCGGCGCCTGCTGGCCGAGGTGCGCCCGGGCGCCATTCTTGGCACCGGTGGCTACGTCTGCGTGCCGCTGTTCCTCGCCGCCCGCAGCCGGGGCGTGCCCACGCTGATCTATCTGCCCGATGTCGTCCCCGGTCTGGCCGTGCGCTTCCTATCGCGCATCGCTACCCTCACTGCAACCAGTGTCGAGGAGGCCCTGCCGCGCCTGGGCCTGCGGCCCGGCCATCCCCGTGCCCTGGTGACCGGCTACCCCGTGCGCCCGGAGTTGTTCGCTCAGGATCGGGCGACCTGCCGGCGCGCCTTCGAGCTGGCTGCCGATCTCCCCGTGCTGATCGTCTACGGCGGGAGTCGTGGCGCGCGCAGCCTCAATCGGGCAATCGAGGCCCTGCTGCCCGATCTCCTCGCCCACTGCCAGATGATCCACGTGTGTGGCCGCGAAGGCGATGAGGTCTGGCTGCGTGATGCCGCAGGGCGCCTGCCCGCGGTGTTGCGGGCACGGTACCGGCTCTACCCCTACCTCGCCAGTGACGCCGGGCCACGCTCCATGCTCTGCGCCCTCGGCGCGGCTGACCTGGCCGTGTGTCGGAGCGGCGCCTCCACCCTGGCCGAACTGCCGGCGGCGGGACTGCCGGCAGTCCTGGTGCCGTATCCGTATGTTCATCAAGACGACAACGCCGATTACCTGGTGCGCCGGGGCGCCGCGGTGAAGGTTCCTGACGCGGCAATGCTCGGCAGTGGGCTGCCGCAGACAGGGTTACTGTACCAGACGATTATCCGCCTTGTTGACGATCCAGCAGAACGAGCGCGGATGGCCGCCCGGAGCCGGGAACTGGCCCGGCCCGATGCCGCGCGAAACCTGGCCGATGCGCTGCTCGGTCTCGCTGCAAGGAGGGGTGGCTGATGGATCTCATCGGAACAGGCCAACTCATACCGCTCGCTCAGGCAACGATCACCGTGACCCTGACGGGGGTAGCCCTGTTGTTGATTGTGCTGGCGATTGGTGGTTACTGGGGCTTCCAGCAAGGGTTCCGCAACATGCTCACCGTGGCGCTCTGGACGATTGCCGCCTATATTCTCACGGTGCAGGGCGGTAACTTTATCATCGGGGTCATTAACCGCCTCTGGCAGAATGGTCCCGCTCTGATTGCCTTTTTGCTCGGCCAGGACCCCAACGCCGCCCCCGAACTCGATCCGCTGATCAGTCCGACGTTGCAGATCCCGCTCTTCTTTCGGGTGATCACCTTTGTGGCCCTGGTGTTCCTGGGCTTCTTTTTCAACAAGACTGCCGCCTGGCGCGGCAATCCCAGCCCCAAGGAGCCACTGGCCCAGCCCCTGGGCCTCTTTGTCGGCGCCCTGGTGGTGCTGCTCTGGTCCAATGCGGCAGTGAGCTTCTGGAGAGAGTATCGAGATGCCGGGGGGGTCCTGGTCGATCCGGTGGAACGCTTTCTGAATACGCTGCCCGATGTAAGCGTGTTCATCCCCTCGCTGATTACGATCTTCTTCCTGATCTTGATCATTCTGGTGGTGGTCAATTTTCCAAAGGTCTGGAAGCCCTGAAAAGCTGCCTGTGTGGACCGATGGGGAAACCGGGTTTCCCCACGCCCCTGCCCACGGGGTGGCAAGGCTTCCCCACCGGGAGGGTTTGGGAGGGCGCAGCCCTCCCGGGAGAATCGCTTTGCATTCCTTGAGGGGTAGGCCGCAACCATGCGCTACCACATTATCGGCATCGCCGGGTCAGGTATGAGCGCCATCGCCGCAGTGTTGCTCGACCAGGGCCACACGGTCAGCGGGTCGGACCCGAACGCCAACCGTCTCACTGCTGCCCTGGCCGCCCGCGGCGCGACGATCCATCAGGGCCACGCGCCGGCCCACGTGGCCGGCGCCGATGCGGTGCTGGCAACCGCCGCCGTGCGCCCCGACCACCCGGAGCTGGTCGCGGCCCGCACTGCGGGCATTCCTGTGCTGAGTCGGGCTGACCTGTGGCGCGAGTGGTCGCAGCAGCGCCCGGTGGTGGCCGTGGCGGGCACTCACGGCAAGACGACCACCAGCGCCATGGTTGCCGTGGCGCTGCGCGGGGCGGGTATCGAGGCCGGCTACCTGATCGGCGCCGCGGTGCCCGACCTGGGCGGCAATGCCGCCTGGGGCCACCCCGACGCGCCCCTGGTGATCGAGGCCGATGAGTACGACCGGGTATTTCTGGCCCTTCGCCCTGCCGTTGCAGTGATCACCAATGTGGAGTGGGATCACCCCGACATCTACCCCTCGGCGGAGGACTACACGGCCGCCTTTGCTCGCTTCGCCGCTCTGGCGCCGGCCCCTGAGCGGGTGGTGCTCTGCGGCGATGATCCGGGCGCCCTGGCCCTCGGCCTGATCGGCGCGACGCTCTATGGCATCGAGGAGGCCCTGGCCGGCGACCCGGTGTCCTGCCGCCTGGCACCCTTCGACTGGTCGGCGAGCGGTGTGGCACCCACCACCGAGGGCGGCGCGCGCTTTGATCTGTGGCGCTACCACCGGCGCCGCTTCGCCCGGCAGCGCCTCGGCAGCCTCAACCTGCGCCTGCCGGGAAGCCACAATGTCCGCAATGCCCTGGCTGCCCTGGCCGTCTGCGACCTGCTCCGGGTTCCGCTCGACGCGGCTGCGCGCGCCTTCGCCGCCTTCAGCGGCACGGCGCGACGCTTCGAGATCAAGGGTGAAGCCGCGGGCGTCACGGTGGTTGATGACTACGCCCACCACCCGACCGAGGCCCGGGCGACGCTGGAAGCGGCGCGGCTGCGCTTTCCGGGGCGGCGGCTGGTGCTCTACCTGCAGCCGCACACCTTCAGCCGCACCATGGCCCTGCTCGATGCCTGGCCCGCGGCCTGTCGCGCCGCCGACCTGGTGCGTGTGGGCGATGTGTACGCCGCCCGCGAGCAGGGCGATGCCCCGGCCCTGGCCCGCACCCTGGCCGAACGGATTGCCGCCCTTGGCCTCGATGCGCGTTACGTCGGTGACGTCGAAGCCGCCGCTGGCCTCCTTGCCGCCGAGGCGCGGCCCGGCGATGTCGTGTTAACCCTCGGCGCTGGTGATGGTGACCGCGTCGGGCTGTGGCTGCTGGAGCAGTTACGTGAAGGATGATCCCGACCGGCGCTCACCCCAGGCCCTTCCCGCCGGGAGGGACGCGGTGCAACGGGCTTGCCCTCATCGCAGGTGGGGACCCCCGGGTTCCCCAGCCCTCCTGCGGGAGAGGACCGGGAGGGCTTGCCACCCCCCGCGGGCAGGGGATGGGGAAAGCCGGTTTCCCCATCCCCTGACAGGATGAAGCCAGGTTTGTTTCCTGGGAGGGCTGCGCCCTCCCAAACCCTCCTCTCAGGGAGGGGCGTGGGGAAACCCGGTTTCCCCGTGTTCATATCAGAATGTGCCGGATGCGCGATCAACGTCAGCTATGGACATCACGAACGCCCCGCTCCCCATCCGCGAGAACGAGCCAATGGACCGCCACACCTCCTGGCGCGCCGGCGGCGTCGCACGCTACTACGCCGAACCTGGCGACCGCGCCACGGCGCTGGCCCTGGCAGCCTGGGCGCGGGCCCACGGTCTCGCCCTGATCTGGGCAGGGCGCGGCACCAACCTGCTGGTGCGCGACGCGGGCTATCCCGGCCTGATCGCCGTGTATCGCGCGCAGCAGTGGTGGATCGACGAGCGTGGCGACACGGCCACGTTGACCGTCGAAGCCGGCGCTCCGATGGCCGGTGTGGCCCGCCGGCTCGCCGCGATGGGCTGGGCCGGCCTGGAGTGGGCCGAAGGGCTGCCTGGCACCGTGGGCGGGGCCGTGGTTGGCAACGCCGGATGCTACGGCGGCGATACCGCCCAGGTTCTGCTCAGCGCCGAAGTGCTGGTAAACGACGCGGTTGAAACCTGGCCCGCGGCGCGGCTGGCCTACGGCTACCGCACCAGCGCCCTGAAAGAGGCCCGCGTGGCGCCGGGCGCGCTCCCGCCCCTGGTGCTGTCGGCCTCCTTCCGGCTCACCCGCGACGACCCGGACGCGCTGATGGCCGCCATGCAACGCATTGCTGCCGAACGCAAGCGCAAAACTCCCGCCGGCAGTTCCTGCGGCAGTGTGTTCAAGAACCCGCCCGGCGACAGCGCCGGGCGCCTCATCGAGCGGGCAGGGCTGAAGGGGCGCGAGGTGGGTGGGGCGATCATCAGCCCCATCCACGCCAACTACATCGTCAATACCGGCGCTGCCACTGCCGCCGACATCCTGGCCCTGATTGATCTGGCCCGGAGTGAAGTGCTGCACCAGTTCGGCATCGCGCTGGAGTTAGAGGTCTGCGTGGTGTAACGCCGGGCAGGCGTGTAACACCCTGCTGTCGTCCG
>JBDNDG010000241.1:0-6903 GCA_046719255.1 Chloroflexaceae bacterium | reverse complement strand
GGAGAGAGCCTGTACCTGCCAGTCACGCGACGGTAGGCGGCCCACGGGCAGGACCTGCCACCTCCGCAGGCAGGGGCACGGGGAAACGGGGTTGCCCCGTCCAACCGGGGTTGGGGTCGCCTGGCGCCCCGCTGGGCGGGGTATGGGGAAACCCGGTTTCCCCATACTCTGACAAGACGAAGACAGGTTTGTTCCTGGGAGGGCTGCGCCCTCCCAAACCCGCCCCTCAGGGAGGGGCGTGGGGAAACCCGGCTTCCCCATTAGCGGCCTGGCCTCCCCGCGTTCCCTACGGGTTCGCAGGCGTCGGGAACACGGGTTGCTCATCCGTAGCGATGAGTTCGTCCTCGCGTACCCAACCGACTACCCGCGCATCACCGGCGCGTACAAACGCCTGATAATATTCCCCGAGCTTATCGAACGGCACGATGCGCGCGCCCTCTCCGGCGCGCAGTAAGATCCGGGCGTCGTCGCGGGGCGCGGCGCGCACCAGCGCGCCCGTGGCTCCAGCGCGCATCACCGGATAGTCCGGCGGGAGCAGGGCTGCGCCATCATTCGGATCGCGCTGGCGCAGGTAGGTCAGTACGCCACTGGCGATCCCGCGGGCCACTCGCTCGGGTTGTCCGAAGAGCAGGCCACGGTCAGCGGCGTTGCTCATGAACCCCATTTCGATGATGATCGCCGGAGTGGTGCGGGCAATCGCGTGCTGGTAGCGCCGGTAGCTAAAGGCGTAGTAGCCCTTCATGTTGAAGGTAACGCCACCGCTGTCCTCCGGGAGATCGGTAGCGGCGCCGTAGGCGGCGGCAACGGCGGCCATCAGCGCCCGGGAGGCGGCGGAGGCGCGCCACGGCGTGGCCAGTTTCCAGCCCCGGGCGGCAGGATTGTTCGACCCGTCGGCGTGAATGGCGATGAAGGCATCGGCGTCGTAGCCTGGCGGTACGGTGGCCGGCAGCAGGTCAACGACAATGCCCGCGGCCTCGAGCAAGGGCTTGACACGGCTGGCAATGGCGAGGTTCAGCTCGGCCTCGGTCACCTTACCCCAGCGCGCCCCCGTAGACGTGCGCAGGCGCGCCAGTTCCTCGGGAAGTTCCTCGGAGCGCAGGTGGCCCACCTGCAGGCCAACTCGTGGCGGCGTGCCCGGAGGACGCGGGGTTGGGGTGGCGACGATGGCGGTCGTGCTTGTCGTCGGCACAGGTCCGGCCGTCGGTAGCGCGACATCGGTAGAGGCAGGCTGCATCTGGTCGGCCCTGCTGCCCGCGGTCGAGGTCGCAGCAGGCGACGTAGCGAGCGCCGATGGGGTCGGCGTGGGCGGAGCGACGCGGGCCGCAACCCGGGCCGCGATGAGCAGCGTCAGGATCAGCAGCAGTGTTGCCGCGGGGAGCCAGCCTGAATGTTTGGACATGTCAAGTTTCCTCGGATATGATGTAGACGTGGCCCTGCGCCCTCCCGCGATTGGGATTGCCCGCCACCCCGTGGGCGGGGAGATGGGGAAACCCGGTTTACCCACATAATTCACCTCTGCTCCACGGCGCCACAAAGCCCTGTGTAAAGCTGTGGGGCAACGGTAACGTTGACATGCCCGCTATACTGAACCCTGTCTGAGGCGCACAATGAACGTGATCAAAGTCGGCGGCAGCGCCGGTAATAACTACGACGCCCTCTGCGACGACCTGGCCGCCCTCCATGCCCGGGGTGAGCGACTGGTGCTGGTCCACGGCGGCTCCGATGAGACCAATCGGCTCGGCGAGGCCCTGGGCCACCCCCCGCGCTTCGTGACCTCGCCCAGTGGCTATACCAGCCGCTACACCGACCGGCGCACGCTGGAGTTGTTCATGATGGCCACCGGCGGCCTGGTCAACAAGGGCCTGGTCGAGCGACTGCAGAGCCGCGGCTGTAATGCCGTTGGCCTGAGCGGTCTCGACGGACGTTTGCTGGAGGGCAAGCGCAAGGCTACCATTCGCATTATAGAGGATGGTCGCCAGAAGTTGCTCCGCGACGACTGGACGGGCACGATCGAGCGGGTGAACACGGCGCTGCTCCAGATGCTGCTCGAGGGCGGCTACCTGCCGGTGGTGGCTCCTCTGGCCTGCTCGGAGGCAGGCGAGGCGCTGAATGTTGATGGTGACCGCGCCGCGGCGGCGATTGCGGCGGCGCTCGGGGCCGAGACGCTGCTGTTGCTCTCGAATGTGCCGGGATTGCTGCGGAACTTCCCCGACGAGGATTCCTTGATTACCCGTGTTCCCCGCGGCGAGATTGACGCCTACCTGGCTTTCGCCGAAGGCCGGATGCGTAAGAAGATCCTCGGCGCCCAGGAGGCTCTGGAGCAGGGGGTGCGCCAGGTGGTGCTCGGCGACGCGCGCCGCCCTGGCTGCGTGAGCGCCGCTCTGGCCGGCCAGGGGACGGTGATTGCGTAGGGTGTGGAGCGCATTCCGTCTGCCCGACGCGCGGGTTCGGGCAGGCCGGGTCCTTCCCAGAAAACCCTCCCCGATTCCGGTGTGATGAACGGGATGTGTTCACCGAACCAGACAGTTGCCATCTGGTACGCACTATCACTATAATGGTTGCCAGCGTAGCAATGCGCGTCGTTTCTTCCCTCCTGTCATTCGTAGCGCAGGCTTGCCGACCCGGAGAGGTTTAGATGGGTCTGATCAAGAAAGTTGGTACGAAGGCCTTTAGCGTTCCGCCTGCCGAGAGTGCTTCCACGTCACCGTCCGAGGAGGGAACTCGAACCTTTGACGCCGGGGCTGCGGAGGAGGGCACCCGCACCATCGCCGCTGGTGCTGCCGACGCAGGCGCCCGCCCTGGCGCCGCGAACCCGGCTGCCCCGGGCGCGCAGCGAAGCGCGGCTGCAATGCCTCTCCTTTCCGCCGGCACCGTGCTCCAGGGTCGCTACCAGATCGAAGAGGCGATCGGTATCGGCGGTATGAGCCTTGTCTACCGCGGACGGGATCTACGCTTCAAGGACGTGGTGCGCTACTGTGCGGTGAAGGAGATGGCCCAGAGTGCCCCCGACTCGCACACGCGCCTGCTCAACCTGAAAAACTTCGAGCGCGAGGCAGGGCTGCTGGCGACCCTGCAACATCCGGCCATTCCCAGGGTCTACGACTTCTTCGAGGAAAACGGGCGCGTCTACCTGGTGATGGAACTGGTCAAAGGCAAGGACCTGGAGACGGTGCTCGAAGAAGCCGGCAAGCCCCTCGACGAGGCGCGAGTGGGACGTTGGGCAGTGCAGATCTGCGATGTGCTGGCCTATCTCCACAATCACAAGCCCCAGCCGATCGTGTTCCGCGACATGAAGCCGTCCAACATTATGGTCCTGGACGACGATCGAATCGTGCTGATTGACTTCGGCATCGCGCGCGTCCTCAATCGGAGCGACCGCAAGGGCACGATGATCGGCACCGAGGGCTACTCGCCCCCCGAGCAGTACCGCGGCATCGCCGAGCCGGTGGGCGACATCTACGCCCTTGGCGCAACGTTGCACCACCTGCTCACGAATACCGACCCGCGTCTGGAGACGCCCTTCACCTTCCATGAGCGGCCGGTGCGTCAGCTTAATCCCGCCGTTTCGCCCGAGATGGAAGCGCTCATCGTCAAGGCGATCGAATACGATATGGAGGCCCGCTGGCAGGGCGCCGCGGAGTTGAAACAGGCCTTGCTAGCCATACCGGGCATCGGCGAGACGCCTGTCGGTCCGCGTGCTGCGCCTCCGGCGGTGATCAAAGGCGCCTCCACTACCAGCCTGGTCTGGAGCTTCGCCTGTGAAGACGAGGTGCGCTCGTCGCCCTGTGTTGCTGGTGGGATGCTCTTTATTGGTTCGTATGACCATAACCTCTATGCGCTGGACGCCGGGCGCGGCGAGTTCCGCTGGAAGTACGCTACCGAAGGCGGAATCAGCTCCTCGCCCGCAGTCTGGCAGGATAACGTGATTGTCGGTTCCGAAGACGGCGCGGTCTATTGCTGCGACATTCGCCGCGGCGGGCTGCGATGGACCTTTCGCACCTCCAAACCGGTGCGCTCGTCGCCGCGGATCGAAGATCGGGTGGTCTTTATCGGCTCCGATGACCAGCACATCTATGCTCTGGATGGCCTGCGCGGCACGCTGATCTGGAAACACCGCACCTGGAACCCCATCCGCTCGTCGGCCTGCATCGCTGGCCAGACGATCTTCATCGGTGGCGATGATGGGCACGTCTACTGCCTTGATGTGCGCAACGGGGGGGTGAAGTGGAAACAGCGTACGCAGATGCCGGTGCGTTCCTCGCCGGCCATGGGCGAGGGGCTGGTCTACGTCGGGTCGCTCGACCAGAACCTCTACGCTCTGGACGCCGAGGGCGGCTGGCCGGCCTGGCGCTTCCGCACCGGGCACTACGTTAACTCATCGCCATGCGTGGTGGGCACCCGCGTCTTCGTCGGCGGCGTAGACGGGTTTTTCTATGCCCTCGATGCCAAGACGGGCCGCCTGGCCTGGAAGTATGAGGTCGGCAGCCAGATCACTTCCTCGCCGCGGGTGGAGGCGGGCCGGGTATACTTCGGGGCCGTGGATGGCTACGTCTACTGCCTCGATGCCGGTCAGGGCACGTTGATCTGGAAGTTCCCCACTGGCGGGGCGGTGGTCTCGTCGCCGGCGGTTGTCGAGGGGGTGGTGTACATCGGCTCGATGGATCAGAAGATTTATGCCTTGAAAGCATAAAATCTATACGATTTCACCCTTGTCCCTGCGCAGGGGCACGGGGAAGCCCGGTTTCCCTCTCTCCAACCGCTGGTGGAGTCGCCTGGCACCCCGGTGGACAGGAGCGGAGGGACCCCGGAGTTTCTCGTTTTCACCTCAGCCGTCTACGCGGCTGTGCCGTACAACGCCAGAATACCCAGTGTGTTCCCGGGAGGGCGCAGCCCTCCCAAACCCTCCCGTGAGGGACGGGCATGGGGAAACCCGGTTTCCCCTATGTTCACAGCAGAACCCGTCGTTGACAGACTGGTAATTCGTGGTCTGTAACCCGAACCGGACCAGGGCTTGAATCTCATTGTACCCGCCGTGGAGTTGCTATGATCCGAGTCTCCAAGCTCTTCTCCCCCGACGATGCCGACTGCCCCCCCGGCGGGAGCGCTGACCCCCACCCCATCGCCGCTCCGCCGCCCGACGAGCCGCCCTGGTGGACCAGTGATGAGGATCCCCCCGCCGAGACTGCCCCGGAGCCTCCCCCGGCGGAGGCCGCTGAAGAACCGGAAACGCCCCCCGATCCGGCAACGACCGCGACCAGTCCCCTCCAGCCACTCGAAGATACCACTGATGCCGGCCCCGAGCCTGCGACCCACTACCTCGATGCCAGTAGCGCCCCTGCGGTGTGCGTGCGGCGCTCCCTGCAGGGCCTGGCTGTTGCCGCAGCGCGTGACGTCGGACGGGTGCGCGAGAATAACCAGGATAGCAGCTTCGCCATGCTCACCTCGCTTCCCCGCGAGAACGGCGATATCTGCGTCGGGCTGTTCATCATTGCCGACGGTATGGGGGGGCACCAGGGCGGTGAACTGGCCAGCCGTCTGGCAGTGCGTACCGTGGTAAACCACGTCCTCAGCCAGCTCATTCTGCCCGCCCTCGACGACAGCGCCACCGAGGCCCTGCAGCCGCTGATGGTCTCGGCTGTGCAGGCCGCCAACCAGGCGATCTGGGACGCGGCGCAGGCCCTGGGCAGCGATATGGGCACCACCTGCACCGCGGCCTTGCTCGTCGGCCACAGCCTCTACATCGCCCACGTGGGCGACAGCCGGGCCTATCTCTACGAACCGGGCGGCCTGCGGCTCCTCACGACCGACCACTCGACGGTTGGCCGGCTCATTCAGCTCGGCCAGCTCGATCCGGTTGAGGCCCGCGAGCATCCGCTACGCAACCAGTTGTACCGCACCGTTGGGCAACAGCCGCACGTGCCGGTGGACTTCATCTACCAGCCCGTGGGTCAGAGTTCGCACCTGCTGCTCTGCTCCGACGGCCTGTGGAGCCTGGTGGACGAGGGGGCTATGGAGCAGGCCTTGACCCGGTGCCAGTGGCCCCAGGATGCCTGTGACGAACTGATCGCCCTGGCTAACCTGGCTGGCGGCGACGACAATATCTCGGCCATAGTGGTAACCTTACCGCGCACGGAGTAGTGACCATGGGCCCAGGCATCTCTCTCCGCATGACCCTCAGTCGGAGTGTGCTCCCCGCGAGCAATGAGCCGCAACTGATCTATGCTCTGCTCGAACTTACGGCCCAGGGCCTGCCGATGACCCTGCCGAAGCTGCCGCTGAACCTGTGCCTGGTGCTGGATCGCAGCTCCTCGATGCGTGGCGAACGGCTCCAGCAGGTGAAGGAGGCTGCCGGGCGCATCGTGGAGATGCTCGATGCCGATGATTATTTCTCCCTGGTCGCCTTTAACGACCGGGCCGAAGTGGTCGTGCCAGCGCAGCGGGTGCGCAACCGCAACGACCTGAAGCGCCAGATCGGTATGATTGAGGCTGCCGGCGGCACCGAAATGGCGACCGGCATGGCCCTGGCGCTCCAGGAGATCCAGAAACCGGTGCAGAGCCGCAGCGTGAGCCGCATCCTCCTGCTCACCGATGGGCGCACCTATGGCGATGAGGGCCGCTGCGTCGAGATTGCCCGCCGTGCCCAGAACCGGGGCATTGGCCTGACGGCGCTGGGCATCGGTAACGAGTGGAACGAGGACCTGCTCGAAACTATGGCGGCCCACGAGAGCAGCCGTACCCAGTTCATTACCTCGGCTGCCGAGATTAGCGCGATCTTTACCGATGAAGTCAAGCGTATGTCCTCCACCTTCGCGCAGGATATAGCCCTGCGCTGCGAGGTTCGCCCCGGAGCGCTGCTCCGATCGGTGGATCGGGTGCGCCCGTTCATCGCCAGGGTGCAGGCGG
>JBDNDG010000240.1:0-6915 GCA_046719255.1 Chloroflexaceae bacterium | reverse complement strand
ACCAGGGGAAGCGACCGCACGTGCAGTTTGGAGGCGCGTAGCCGGTGGGCAGATGCCCGCAAGACGATTCTGGAATCTGAAACGTAGAATCTCAAATGGTTTCGAACGTCGCCCTGCGAGCCGTCTCACAATGGCAGAAACGAGCTGGAACGACGCCGCCTTTCCGGGGCCGTGTAGCTGCTTCCGGAAAGTCCATTACATATGGTGGGGCACATGTATCAAGTACGCCTGAAGCCACATTTCTTACAGTTGAGCCCTCCGCGGCTGAAACGCACGGCAGCAAGGAACCGGGCACTTCCCCCCGGCGAGGGGAGGCTGGGAGGGGGGGCGAACGCTCCAGATCCTCCTCGCCGGGCAGGGGCATGGGAAAAACCGACTTCCCCTCTTTTTATATCAGACCTCTTGCGGCTGCGCTACACCCCGCCGTGGTGAAGGGGGGGTGGGAGAACGGATCCCTCCCACACCCTCCCCGCCGGGGGCGGGAACCGGGCGCCTTCCCCGCGGGGGAGGCCGGGAGTGGGGCAGAACGCTGCATACCCCCCCCACGGGGAGGGGCGCGGTTCGACAGGCTCACCGCAGGTGGGGAACCCCGGTTTCTCCGTACCCGAACCGCTGGTGGGGTCGCCCGGCACCCCGATGGACAGAGGGATGGGGAAACCCGGCTTCCCCAATCCTCACCTCAGGCATACTCTCTTCACGGCTCCTGTATAATAGACTCACGACATGACGCAGTGAGCCAGAGGATGGTGGGGTATGCAAGAGTTTTTTGAGTTCGGCCTGAGGGCGCGAGTGCAATACAAGGCGGGGCTGGCGCGGGAGCTGGGCGGACTGGCCCAGGAACTCGCCGCGGAACGCGCGTTTATCGTCGCCGACAAGGGGGTGGTGGCCGCTGGTTTGCTCGAACCGGTGCTGGCGGGAATCGAAGGCTTTGCCGAAGTGGTGGGCATCTACGACAATGTGCCCCCCAACTCGTCGCTGGCAACCGTCAACGAGGCCACCGAGGCGGCCCGCGCGGCCCGCGCCGATTTGATCATCGCCCTCGGTGGCGGCAGTCCTATCGATACGGCGAAGGGCATGCGAATCTTGCTTACCCTCGGTGGCGAAATCCCCCAATATGAGGGCTACAATACGATCATCCAGCCACTGACGCCGATGATCGCCGTTCCGACCACCGCCGGCACCGGTAGCGAGGTGACCGTAGTTGCCGTGATCAAGGACGAGGACGAGAACCGCAAGATCAGCCTCGCCAGCCGCTATCTCATGCCCGATATTGCAGTGCTCGACCCGGAGTTGACCCTCACCCTGCCCCCGCGCCTGACGGCTGCCACCGGGATGGACGCCCTCTCCCACGCCATCGAGTCCTACGTTTCAACCGAGCATAATCCCTTCAGCGATAGCCTGGCCCTGGCTTCGATTGACATTATTGCCAACCATTTGCGCGAAGCGGTACACCACGGCACTAACCTCGAAGCGCGCAGCCAGATGCTCCTGGCCTCGTGTATGGCCGGCGTGGCATGCTCGAATAGCTGGTTCGGTGTGGTGCATGCTATCTCCCATGCCATTGGCGCGCACTACCCGGTGCATCACGGGACGCTCAATTCGATTATTCTGCCCTACGGCATGGAGTTTAACGCCCCGGTTGCGCCCGAACGCTACGTGCGCATCGCCCGGGCTATGGGCGTTAACGCCGGTGGACGCAGTGACGAGGAGGTGATTGCCGACGGGATCGCCGCGGTGAAGAGCCTCGCTGCCGACTGCGGCCTGCCGCTGCGCCTGCGCGACGTGGAGATCCCCGAGTCGGCCCTGCCCGAACTCGCCGCCCTCTCCGTCGTCGAGGCAGCTATGTTCTGGAACCCGCGCGATGCCACGGAAGAGGATCTGCTCAACCTGTTGCAGCAGATGTGGTAGCAGGGGCCGCTGGCGCGACCACGGGTTCAGCCGGGAGGGCCGGGCCTTCCATACCCTCCTGTCCGGCCGGGTGGGGTGCATCGGGAAGGACGCACCCCTGCCAGCCTCCTTCAGAAGTAGATAGAACATCCGAGCCAGTGCGGCTGGTAGCGCATTGGCTCGCCCCCGCGCGCAGCTCTGGTCGCCCCGCTCCCGCGCGCGAGAGCGGGGGAGGGGTTCAAAGGGTATCACAAGACCTTGCGTTCACGGCATACGAGGATCACGGCACTCGTTCTTGCGCGGCTACCGGGCAGGCGCGCCTCCCTGGAAGAGTCCGACACCCCGTTCACATGCGTTTATTCGTTTATTCGTTTATTCGTTTCCCATTCGTTGGCCCATGTCCCCCCGCGTCCCCGAGGCGTATTGCCACAGCAGGAAGTCCATCCCAGAGCAGGTAAAGCCGTTGAAGGGACCGGGGGCGAGGGCCAACCAGCGCATCCTCACACCATACCGCCTGTCGGCACCCATCCGTTCTGTCCACCCCTGAATCCGCTCAGGGAGCGGGGGTGAGGACCAGCAGCCCATCAGGACGCCATCCGCCAACTGCTCTACCCCTGAACACCGCGGGAGCGGGGGCGCTCACAAGGTGCACCCCAACGCCCGCTCCCTGAGCGGGAGCAGGGGGGAGGACAGCAGCCCATCAGGACGCCATCACACCTGTCGGCGCCCATCCGTTCTGTCCGCCCCTGAATACCAGCCTCCCGGGCGTTTGATCATGCGCTGAGAATGCTCCCCGGCGCGATCACCGCCCCGTCGGGCACACCTGCACCCCGTGCCAGCACGACGCCCCGGGTCATTAACTGCACGCGACTCAGCACACCCCGGGTCTCAGCCACGGGGCGGGCCTCCTCGAATACCCGCGCCTCCAGACTGGCGCCCGCGCCGACGCGCGCTCCGTCGTCGAGCCACGAGTAGCACACCCGTGCCCCGGGGCCCACCACCGCCCCCGCGCCGAGCACCGAGGCTACAACGACCGCTCCGGCGTGCACCACGCAACCCGCGTCAATCGCCGTTGGTCCGATGATCTGCGCCCCGGGTTCCACCCGCGCCTCGGGGTGCAGCCAGACTCGCTCCGCGCCCCCCTTTACCAGCAAGAAGTGTGCCGCGCTCAACGCTTCCCACGGCGTGCCGACCGGAACCCAGTGGCCCGTGCACAGGTGGGCCCGCACCGGCTGCTCCGCGGCCAGCGCGGCAATCAGGTCCGTCAGCTCCAGCTCCCCGCGTGGCGAGGGCACGATCCCCTCCAGCAGGCGGAAGACGGCGCCATCAAAATGGTACACCCCGGCATTGGCCAGAGCATCGGGCGGCGGGTCCGCCGGCTTTTCAACAATCCGACGCACCATCCCGTCTACAAGCTCCAGCACGCCAAAGGAGCGCGCGTCAGCCACCCGCAACCCGGCCACGCCATAGCGCCAGCGACACACTCCGGCCACATCTTCATGGGCCACCAGATTATCGCCGTAGAGCAGAAAGAACGGCTCGTCGATCGGGCCGGCCGCCAGCAGCGCCCCGGCAGTGCCGTTCATCACCTCCTGCCGGGCGTAGCGCAGGGTCATTCCGCGGTAGGCCGTCCCGAACGCAGCCTCAACCATCTCGGCGCGATACCCTACCACCAGGGTCACTCGCTCAACCAGACCTGACAGCGCATCGAGGATATGGGCCAGGAGCGGGCGACCGAGCAGCGGGATCAGGGGTTTGGGGCGGTGAAGTGTAAGCGGGCGGGTGCGAGTCGACTCGCCAGCGGCCAGGATCACGGCATGGCGTGTCAGACAGGGTTGACTTGGGGCGATGTGTGCCATGGTCGTCTCCTTCGCATCGTTCTGCGAAGTGAGCATAGCACAACTCTATTCGCCCGCATGTTTACAACATGGTGAAAGAACAGCGCGAACCCATTCACGAGCGGCGCGACAGCCACCCGGCAGCATTGGAAGGCATGGTTGCCAGGAGGGCCGCGCCCTCCTCAGCCACCTCTCGCCGTATCCGTGCCGTTAGACGCTCAACTGCCTGGCGAGCAAAATGGCCTGTGCCACCTCGCGCATTGTCTTGCGACTGTTCATCGCCAGTTGCTGGATCTTGCGGAAGGCCTCGGCCTCGCTCAATCCCTGGTGGTCCATCAGGTAGCCCTTGGCCCGATCCACCAGTTTACGCGTCTCCAGGCGTTCCTGGAGCTGCGCCAGTTCCTTGCGCCGATGGACCCGCTCGGCCCAGCGTGCCACAGTTACCTCGATCAACGGCATCAACTCAGCATCGCGCACCGGTTTGAGCAAGTATCCCAGCACCCCGGCAGCCCGCGCCTGGTCAACCAGCTCGCGCGAACTGTAGGCAGTGAGCAGCAGCACTGGCGCCATGTGTTCGTCGCAGATCATCTTCGCTGCGGTTATGCCGTCCATATGGGGCATCTTCACATCGAGCAACACCAGCTCGGGGCGCAACTGCCGGGTGAGGTTGACCGCGCTCAGCCCATCGCCGGTTTCACCCACGACAAGATAGCCCTGCTCGTGCAGCATCTCCCGCAGGTTCATGCGAATAAGTGGATCGTCGTCGGCAATTAACAGTCGCGTCGTCATACGGTGCTCTCGCCAAAGACAACAAGCCCCTCTCTACGCCTGCACCGGCGCAAGGGAGCTGCCATGCGATCAGATCTGGTATTCCCCTCAGTATAGGGGGCGCGAGTAGATGCGGCTATGGTTAGAAGGTACAAGCGTGATCGTTTGATCCTGGATGGAACGTCTACAGTGCTGCGCGGGCCAGACAGGGGCCCTGGCCCCGTGGCTCCGCGCCTGTTCAGATGTACCGCAGGGCGCGCGGAGGATGGGCGCCCCGGCAACGTTTATCGTGGCTCCACCCCGTGCCCGGCAGTGATGTGGTCGAGACCGAGCCGGGCGCCGTGCTGGCGGAAGCCGCCGTGAAAGGGGTTTTCGGCCAGGAACATCGGCGTATCAAGATCCACGAAGGTGAAGCCGCCCAGGCCGGCGGCGAAGTGAGCTGACATGGTCATCGCGAGCATGGATTCGACCATCCCGCCGATCATCAGGCCCAGTCCGGCGGCGCGGGCGATCGCCGCCATGTCAAGCGCCTCGACAACCCCGCACTTCATGAGCTTGATGTTGATCACGTCGGCGGCATGCCCGGCGGCCAGGCGTAGCACGCCGGCAGCGCTGGTGGCGCTCTCATCGGCGGCTACCGGCACGCCGGACCAGCGCGTAAGCTGCCGCAAGCCCTCCCAGTCATCAGCGGGCACCGGCTGCTCCAGGAGCGCCGGACGCAGCCCCTGCACTTGCAGCGCGCCCAGCAACGCCAGGGTCGCATCGGCGCTCATGCCGCCGTTGCCATCGAGGAGCAGCGGCGCGTCGGGGGCCACGGCGTGAATGGCCCCTATCCGCGCCAGGTCGAGGGCCAGGTCGCCCGCGCCAATCTTGACCTTGATCATCCGGATTCCGCGCCCGACTATCTCCCGCGCCGCGGTCGCCGCCTCGTCAACCGTGCCCGTGGTGATGGTCATATCCGTCTCCAGCCAGACGCTCGCGCCACCGAAAAAGACGTAGAGGGGCATACCGGCGCGGCGAGTGAGCGCATCGAGAACGGCGGTTTCGATGGCGCAACGGGCGCTGCCCGCGTGGGCAATTGTTTCGCGCAGCAGCGCCGCGATCGCGCGCCATTCGCGCACATCGGCCCCTTCGATGCGCGAACGCAGCCCTTCGATGGCTGCCAGGGCATTGGCCTGCGTCTCGCCGTTGAAGGCCGGGAAGGGCGCAGCTTCACCGTAGCCGCGCGTGCCATCGGCCAGTTCCAGCGTCACCAGCAGGTTGCGCGCCAGTTCCTGCGCCCCGCTGGCGATGCCGAAGGGCGCGCGCAAGGGTATGTCCAGACGTTCCACGGCGAGGGCGCGGATGGTGGTTGGTGCTGTCATTGCAATCACGGCTCATGCGCGGCAGCGCCCTGCCGCTGCCGGGAAAGGTAGACAGTAATGGTAAGCAGCACGATCCCCGCTCCCAGGACCTGCCAGAGCGAGGTCAAGCGCTCGCCGAGGAGCAGCGCGGCCAGCGCCAGGGTCGCGATCAGCCGCCAGGCCATTGTGCTGCTGACCCGCGGCGCGCCGAGGTGCCGCAGAGCGGCGATCTGCCCCACGTTCGCCCCGAGCAACACAAAGCCAACGAAGGCACCGAACACGGCCCAGTCGCCCGGGCTGGCGGCCGCGAAGCGCCCCGGGTCCTCGCCCAGCAGCGCGCTAATCGCCCCGGTGGTCAGGGTCAGGGCGATCAACTGCACCAGCAGCACCGCTTCACCCGAAACGGCCTGCTTGACGGTGCGCGGCACCAGGAGCATGTAGAGAGCCAGACACAGGGCCGAGGCAAACGCCAGGGCCAGACCGGCCAGGTCGCCCGTGCTGAGGCGCAGCAGCGGACCATCGCCGCCGAGGTCGCCGCTCATCATCAGCAGCGAGCCGGCGAGCGAGAAGCCAATAGCCGGCCAGGTGAAGGGCGGCAGGGCTTCGCGGAACAACCCCGCGCTGAGCAGGGCCACCAGCAAAGGGGTCATCAGGGTGATCAACTGGACGTAGATCGCCAGTGTGAAGCGGGCGGCCAGCAGGTTGGTGATTGCTCGCAACACCACAACCAGCGCAAAGGCCCAGATCACCCGCGAGCGCAGCGCCCGCCTGTCAACCTGCCGCAGGGCAAACGGCGCGTACGCCAGCAGGGCGATCAGGTTGCCCAGGGACAGCAAGGCCATACTGGGCAGGGCGCTGACAGTCTGGAGGTAGCGCGCCAGCACCGGATAGGCGCCCCAGCCCGTGTGGGCCAGCAGCGCCACCCCCATCCACACCCGGGTGGCTCGATCAGTGCGCCGCGCTGCGGCGATGGTAGCTTTATTCATCGGACTCCCATCCGGCCGCACCGCACAACGCCAGAACGAACATACTTACTCCTGGGAGGGCCAGGCCCTCCCAAACCCTCCCGCCGCGTGGGG
>JBDNDG010000024.1:0-22064 GCA_046719255.1 Chloroflexaceae bacterium | reverse complement strand
CGCTCACCGGAAGCGCTTATTATGTTTCAGTGCTCTTCAACGAGCCGAAATTACCGAAATGTAGCGACATTCCTTGATGATGTCGTGGTACCGACTTCAACGCGACCCGCCGCCAGAGCGTGGGTCGCGCACGCTCGCGGTCGACGGTAAAGGACCCCGAGCAGGCCGTAGCGAAGGGCGCGTTTTGGGAGCCCTCCGCACCCTTTGCTACGCTCAGGACAGGGTCCAGCGCTCCTCAGGGCACCGAAAGCGGCGACCATTCGTAAGACTCTGCCGACGCTCTGGTGGGCAGGCTGCGGCTGACCGGGCGTCGGGCCAGGGGGTGGATCAGCCGCAACAGGTTTTCGCCCAGCACCAGGCGCTCGTCGGCCGGCGACAACCCCAGCGCGCGCACTTTCGCCAACTCGAGGCCTGGATGAAGCCATGGTCCATCGGAGCCGAAGAGCAATTTGGCGGCGCCGGCCCGCTGCACCGCCTGTTCGAGCAGATCGAAGCGTCGGACACCTGAACTGTCGGTGTAGACGTTGGGATGGCGCTCGAGATGATCGATCAGCGCCACCTGAGCGCGCCAGTCGTCGGCAAAGCTGCCGAGGTGCGGGATAATGAAATCGACGTCGGGATACTCGGTCGCCAGCAGTTCCACCTGGTGCACCACGCCCATCACATCATAGAGGATGGGCAGACGGGCGGCTCGCGCCACGTCACAGATCTCACGGGTAATCGGCGCGTCGTAGCGATGAACCTTGATGCCACACAGGCCCAGGCGCAGCGCCTCGCGGATCATCGCGCCCACGCGCCCGCGGTCACGCGCGGGATGGACGAAGGCAAAGCCGTAGAACCGCTCTGGATGGGCAGCCACCAGCCGGGCAATAACCCGGTTGGCTCGCGCATAGTCACTGTGGAAGGGGGGAAAAATGACGGTGCGCGTGATGCCTGCAGCCACGGCCCGTTCCAGGTAGCGTCGTAAGGGCGCAGCGGTATCCCAGGGGCCGGTCAGCCCATCGCCTTTTCCGGCATGGCAGTGGCAATCAATGATCAGCATCGTTTATCAACCGGCTTTAACCAGGCCGCCCGCGCGCTCCGGCCAGAGCGCACGGTAACGGCATTGCGGCAATCTGCAATCCAAAACCTGCAAGTTGCACCGGTGGTGGTTCCCCGCGCGCAGCGCATGCTCTCCCCGATCAACCACGACCCCGGCGCGCAGGCAGCCAGGATGCCCGGTTCACCGCACCTCTCCCCCGTCGGGCCCGGGGGCGCAGGGAACCGGGGAGTCACCCGCAACACCCGACAGAGGTGTAGCCCGCTGCGTTGCTGACGTTGCGACCCTGCGGATACCGGCGCGAGTACTCGCGCCAGCTATCGTTCCGGCTCGCACAGCCACCGTTGTAGTGTCCGAAGACCCGCGGGTTCCTCAAACGTGCCGCCAGGTGCTGGTAGAGGTCGAGGGCAAAGTTGTCACTGCCAGCGGCCTGGTTGCAGCCGTGGAGCACGATGACCACGTCAGGCGAGAGCGCCGCAGTGGGGATGTCGCTCACGGTACGGGCTCCGCTGGCGCGATCAATGCCGGTCTCGCCAGACCGGTAGAGCCCCACACGTCCCGCCGTGACGCCGTACACGCCATTCGAGCCACTGTGGCCGAAGATGTGAATGCTCTCGATGGGTCGCCCCAGACAGCGATAGGCGCGCTCGATCGCTGCGATAATATCAGCGCCAGTGCCGTAGGGGGTCGCCCCCACCTGTCGCGGGCAGTCGCCAGTAGTCGGCACGGCCAGGGCGCCCATCCGGCGGGCCTGGCGCGTGGCCCCGCAGCGAAAATGGTTGCGATGACTGGTAACCGGGCTGTTCTGATACAGACACAGCCGTGGCCGGACAGCGACCTGCGAGGTTTCCGGTTCCAGCTCTTCGACCGACGCCTCCAGACTGATCTCATCGAGCAAGCTGCGTGCGGGCACACCGCATGTGCCATCTTCTACCACCCGGGGTGGTGCGCCGGAAACATAACAGATCTCGACACGGCGCTGCCGCGCCGGGAGGCCAGGGACAGGCTCACGCTCGCCACGCGATTCGACGCTGAGGCGGACACGACGACCCAGGCCTGGCTGGAGGCGCTCAAGGGATTGGCGCAACGCGATGGCTACCTGCCTGGCCCGACGCTGGCCGAGGGCCAGGTTATAGGCATCCGTGCCCGCGGGATCGGTGTGACCGATGATTCGCGCGGCGGTCACCCCGGTGGCAGCAAAGTGCCGGGCAAGCGCAGCAATCTGCTGCTGGTGGCGGGGGGTCAGCTCGGCGCGATCGAAGGCAAAGTCGCTCAGCACTACACAGCGCTGCCCCGATGCGCCCCCGGACGTGCGGGAGGCGCGCAGCGCCGCTTGCAACGCTGCCACGGTGCGGGGCCCGGGGTAGCCGTTGGGGATGAGACCCCGGCGACGCTGAAAGGCGCGGATTGCGCTGCGGGTGGGTAGGTCGAGCACACCGTTGACGGCCAGACGTGTGCCCAATAAGCGATTGAGCGCCGCCTGGATCCAGCGGATGCGCGCGCTACTGAGCCGCCGGCGCGGAGCAGGCGGTGGCGGGGGGGGCGGGGGTGGCCAGGGCCGCCCGGGTGGCCGGGGGGGCACGCGGCGCCGATTCCCTGGCACAGGCGGCCTGCGTGGGGAACGCACCTCAGCTTCAGGCGCAAGGGCCGCCAGCAATTCCTGGTAGCTCGGATTATCACTCATACATTCCTCCTGTTCGGCCACTGGCTTGCAAGGTGGCGAGTGCCAGCCGTACCAGTGTCGCCGCGCGGTCGATCTGCGCCGGGGTGTGCTGCGCCGTAACAATCACACTTATCCGCGGGTCGCCGCCGGGCGTGCGGCGGAGAATAGTGCGGAGACCCAGACGCGCGAGGGTCCGGTGCAGGGCGCGCGGCGCGATCCCGGGCAACGGCGCCAGGGTTTGCACCGGAAACCCACCTCCCTCAGCCTGCAAGCCCATCGCCCGCAATCGCTGGCGAAAACGCTGCACCAGATGCCAGAGCCGCAGGCGTAGCATATCGCCCGCGCGGGCGTTCAGGTCCAGGGCGCGCGCTGCAGCGGCGATAGCCGCCTGCGCCGGCGGACTGCAATGAACCCGCGTTGCGCTGTGGGCACAGAATGCTTCGATCGTAGCATGGTCGCCACCCATCACCGCCAGAGGCGCACCGAAGCCTTTGGCCAATGAGCAGAAGCGCAGCAGGTCAGGCGCGTCGAGGCCCAGGTAGGCCGGGGTGCCTCCGCCGCCGTGACCATAAGGGGCGTCTGGCCCGGGAGCGGCTCCCAGAATGCCCAGAGCCTGAGAGTCGTCAATCAGCAGGCGGCCACCCCGTTCTCGGGCGGCCATCAGGTACCCTCGCAGAGGCGCTGGTTGGCCGCAAGCCGGACAGAAGCCATCGCTGATCACCAGCGGCGTTCGCGGCTCAGCGGCGATCAGTCGGATCAACGCCGCCGTGTCGTGGTGCGGGAAGACCCTGACCCGAACGCCCCGCGCTGCCGCCCGCTCTGCGCCCCAGCGCGCAACCGCATACGCTCCACGGTCGAGAAACACCGCTGTATCCCGCGGGTCGAAGGTGCCGCAGAAATCCCAGAACAGGTGCAGGGTCGAAGGCGCCAGCACCGCTTGCTGGCATCCCTGCAATTCGGCCAGGCGGCGCGCAAGCGCCGCCGCCCCGGGCGGATCGGCCAGCGCCGCCGGTCGTCCGGTCGTCAGACGCGCCCAGGGACGCAAGTCGGCGCTGGCGTGGTGAAGCCCCAGATACAGCGCTGAAGTAAAATCGAGCACGATGTTCCACCTTATGTGCTGTGAGCGTCGCGACAGGGTGCTTCCTCACCCCCCGGCTCGCCACCACGCCGGGGGCGGTTCCACGCGCCTGCCTGATGCGATGGCAGACGTACGATGGCAGATCGGGCGTGGCGCATCTGGACGCGCTTGACATTGCGCCGATGCCTGAACAGGTCGCCTGGACACGCGCTAACGACCAGGCAGTTTGCGACGAGGCGTGGGTGTTGGCGTGATCGCCGCCGCAGCGGGCGAGGTCCCGCGTCGCCGCTGTTCGAGTTGGCGGCTGAGATGGACCGCAGGCTGCAGGTAACGCTCCCCGGCGCGCTGGCTGTCGGTCACCTCGGCGCTCAGATCCACCCCGGTGACAGCGCGGTAAGCGTGGATGTAGCCCTGGATTTCGTTGCGCCAGAACCGCGCCCAGTTCGCTGCCCAGTCGCGCTGTGCATTGGGATCGTTCCAGGCCCCGTACCGTATGCCAAGCAGGATCTGCTCGCCATAGACCGCCAGGTAGTAAAAATGCAGCACCGATGTGGCGATCCAGCCCTGCAGTTGCTTCATCGCATCCACCGGCCCCATCCACGGTTCGGGGTACGTCACCATAACCCGCGTGGGCAGGAACTCGCGAAACTCGGGGCGCGCCAGCAGCCATTGCTGCATCAGCATTTCCTGGCGCGCCGTCGAGGGCAGATCGCCAAACTGGTTGTGCGCGCCCCGCGACAACTCCAGGTGTACCTCGCGCAGGGCATTCAGCAGCGGGAAGCCATCGGCAATTACCGTTGTATCGTCGTCTTGCTGGTAGAAGATGGTACAGAGGTGCAGCAAGTTGTGGAACCCCTCCAGGAACTTCGAGCGGCTATCGGCAGGGCGCAGGGCGCCTACGGCTTTGCCCACCAGACTGATCCCGTAGTGGTGGTCGTACTCATACGCGCGGCGCAGCACACTCAGCCGGTGTTGCTCGTCCTGCACATAGCCCCAGAGCAAGTTGTTGAGCGGGCGCAGCGGGTCGAGCTCGAAGTGCGCCAGGGGATCGCGTTCGCCGGGGCCGCGGATGTTCTGGAAGCGTCGGGAAATCGCGTTCATCGCCTGAACCAGCATGGCCTCTTCGTGCCAGTATGACCAGATCAACTCGATCATGACTGGCGCCATGAGCCGTTCAGCCAGAATGCCGTAACATTCCTCGGGCAGTCCTTCCCCCCCTGTGCCCAGGAAGACTGCGCTCTTGATTCCGGCATCACGGAGTTTCTGGCGCACCAGGGCCAGATAGGGTAGCGTCTGGAGCGACGGCTGTTTCGGATCGCCCGTGTCAACCGGGCGGAGGTATTGTTGCAGAGCGCTGGACGGGACCTCCTGGTGGCTCAGACCGAGACGCTCGAGGGCTTCTCGCACTTCAGCGGCCTCGAACTCACGGAGGGATGTCGAATTCGCTTGATAGAACACGACCCCGACATTCGCCAGCACATAGGCTTCGGTTGCGATCTTGAGCAGCCGGTAGGCGTCAGTGTCATTGAAGGGCAGGTAGCGCCGGTCAACCAGCCTGCTTAGCTCGGTCGGCGCCGTTGCCAGTGACTGATCTCTCGGAGGCTTGCAGAGCAGAGACAGCATCGCCTCGTCATAGGCGTTGAATGAGAGCGCTTTCGCGCTGCGCCGGATGGCCATCCACAGGGCCACATCGGGGGTGAAGGGAACGGCAGAGCGCCGCAGGGCCACCTGCGTAACCTGTCCCCCACCAGGCGCGGTGGTGGCTGCTGACTCGATGGCCTGGGCTGTTCCCGTTGCTGGACGCAGCACTTCGAGCCAGAGGCGGGCCTCTTCAACCACGGTGCGCGTTTCGCCATCAAGGCGGTAGATCGCCACAACGACCTCGTGGCGTCCCGGCGCAACCTGGTCAAAGTACACGATCGCCTCGGGACCGCTCAGGTCCGCGTCGGTTGCGGCACCCCGGGGCAGACGCCATTCATAGACGTAGGTTCCCTCCTGTTCGGGCTGCACGACAATCCGGATGGCGTCCTCTGGACGCACCGTGTCGCGCGGGCTTCTTCTCTCGCTATCTTCAGCAAGGTAGGCGGTAATGCTGGCCATAGCACACTCCTTCTACGGTCACACTGCGGCAGCGACGCCGCGCGCCGGTCGCCGCGCACACAACTCCGAGCGGTCGAGGGTAGCCCGCAAGGCCCAGTCGGCCAGCAGTTCGCCGAGGATGCCACTTTCGCCTTCGGGGCTGAGCAGGTTGTCGTGGCGGGCCTGACCGATCACGGCAAAGACGAGCGAGGGAGACGCGGCGCGCATCCGTCGAGGCTGCGCCGTCCATTCCTGGTAGAGCGCCCGCAGGCTGGCCGGATGGCGCTCGGGCGCGCCGAGCACCGCCCCCAGCTTCTGCCCGCGCAGCGCGGGTGGGCGCTGGTGTAACACCAGGCGAGCCAGCGTATCCGTTGCGCCGGCGAGATCGGCGAGGGTGCGGCGCAGATCGGGCGACAAGCGAGCCGGCGGATAAAAGGCTTCCCACAGGCGCTCCAGGTGCGTCCACTGGGGATCGGGGTAGAGGGCGCGGCCCATGGCGCAACTGAGCTTGACCCGGATCCACGGCACGGGATGGGGATCGTCGAGGTGCAGGCGAAAGACGAAGACCCGCGGCAGACTCACCACGCCGATCAGCCCGACAGTAGCGGTGACGCCAACGCGCGCCACCGCCCACAGATCGGCAACAATCTCCGAAATCCAGCGTTCCCAGCACATCCAGACCAGCCGCTCGCGCGCGTCGCCCTGCTGCCGCGCCCGCAGCACCGGTCGCAACCAGGCCACCAGATCAAGCAGAGCGCTGCCCTGGTGCCCGACTTCGTGGATGAGTGAAGAGGCGATGCCTGCGCCAACCATACGCTCACGGGGAACGCGGATCACCGCAACCGGGTTCTCGCCGCCACCTGGCAGGCGCGTGCGCGCCCGACGGATGGCCGCGCCATGTCCCCGGTCGAGGTAGCAGGCCACGGGTGGCGCCTCGTAGTAGCCCGGCAGGGCCAGGGCGTCGGCAGCTACCACATCGAGACCGGCGAGCCAGACCCCGGTTTGACTCTCGCTTCGTTGTGTGATCACGTCGGCAAAGATGTCAAACTGGGTCAACACCGCGTTGAAACGCAGGCGCAGGATGCTGAAGCGGCGCTGGGCCACGTCCGGCGTTGTGGCACGAGCCGCGGGGCTGCGCAGCCAGGCAATGTACTCCTCGATCAGCCCGCGCAACGCGCGCCGCCCCCGGCTCAGATAGCGTTCGATTGCCACCTGGGCATCGAGTGAAAGGGCCGCCGCGGGCACCAGGGTCTCGTGGAGCGCAAACGAGCGCACCCGATCCAGACGGGTCAGCAGGGCTCGTGCCTCCTGCTCAAGCATGGTGAGGGCCGCGCGCGTAATGGTCATGGCTCACACTCCGTAGAGGACGATCACATTGCCGCGCCGTCGCCAGATACCCCGCTGGCGCCGCGCAACCGGCGCCGCCCCCGGAGGAACGCTGATCAGGCCCGGAGCATGCTGCTGCGCTGCGCGCATCAGCGCGATCCGCGCCACCTGATCGGGTGGCTGGTTCACCGGCATCATCGCCGCCTGACGCGCCGCCTCGCCACTCAGACGCACAAAGCGCCGGGCCACCTCGAACTCCTGGTCCTCAGCGCTCATGCCTTCCAGTTCAAGCCCGAACATCGAGCCAGCGGTCGAGGCAAGCCGGCTGCCCACGACGCCCCCTATCCCGGGCGCAACGATATTGCCGAGCGCTCCGCCCACGATCGGCAGGGCTCGCCTGGCAATGCCCTTGAGGGTGCGACCCAGGGTACGGAATACCGGCGAGCGGATCACTTTGCCCACCCCCCGCCCGATCCGGCGAAACAGGTTGCCCAGGAACTGATCCAGCTCGGCCTCATCGCTGATCTCCAGCAACGCCGCGGCCAGTTCCATTTCTTCCACTTCGCTGAATGGGCCCGTATCCTCGCTCTGCGTGTCGGCCTCCTCCTGGAACTCAAACTCGCCCTGGTCTCCCATTTCACCTTCGAAGCCGAATTCGCCCAACTCGTAGCCGTCCACCTCACCCCAGTACTCCGCCTGAGTGCGATCAATGTCATGCATGGGAACCTCCTTGTGCCTTCGATGTGCAACCGGCGACGCGCAGGGCGTCTTACTGATCTCATGTAGCAAATCGCGTGCCAGCCGGCGCATCGATCGCGCCAGAATGCTCCAGATCTCTCCACGGAACCATCGGGGTGATTGGCACGCCAGCCAGGGGGAACGATCCGGAGGGACAGGTATGGTTCAGGCCTGCTTGACAATCCGACCTTTATCTCCACAGCTCTACAGCGCTACAAGCCGGTTGTGTGGAGGTGTAGCGCTGTGGAGCTGTGGAGCGACTGCACCCGCTCTTGAACCTTGCCGTAGGGGTGAAGCCCGATTCAGCGGCGCGCCACGGGGGGCGAATCAATCTTCGCCCGGCAGCGCGTATTCCCCCTTCTCCTGGGAGCGCAGGCGTCTTGCCCGCGTCCAGGCCACGGCGGGCGAGATGCCCGCGCTCCCCGGCTTGTGTGGTTATGCTGGGGGGTTGTCAGAAAAGGGCGGAGTCGGCTAAAATAAGCCTTCCGATGGAACGGGAGGCCCGCTTTCCCCGTGTTCGTATCAGAAACGTGCAGAGACGCAATGCCGCTGCGTCTCTACGGTCAAACCTTATCCTACAGGTAGGAGGATGGGGAAACCCGATGTCCCCATATGTCGACATCAGCCGTCCATGCGGCTGCGCCGCACAACACCAGAATGAACATACTTGTTCCCGGGATGGCTTGTCGTCCAGTGGACGGAGGTTTGGGGAAACCCGGTTTCTCCATATGTTCACATCAGGAGGCCAGTATGCCCCGTCTCGCAATGACCGCGAAGCAAGAACTGCGGGCTATGCCGGTCCTATTAACCACGGCGCGCATGCTCGAGTTGCCGGCCCTGGCGCTGCATCAGGCAGTGCACGAGGAACTGGCGGCCAATCCCGCCCTTGAGGAGGTCGAGGAGCCGCCGGCCAGGCCCCCACCCGCGCCTGAGCATGACCCTCTGCTGCGCGTGCCTGCGCCGGTGAGCGTCACTGATACCCTGCTGGCCGATCTGCGGGCCAGTCTGCCAGCCGATCAGTACCCCCTGGCCGAGGCTCTGGTGGGTAACCTCGACGAGCACGGCTTCCTGCCCATGTCCCTCACGACCCTCGCCCGTGAATTAGACGTGACGCGCAGCCAGATCGAGGCAGTGCTGCGAGTGCTACGGGATCTCGGGCCGCCCGGCATCGCTACCCCCGGTCCCCGTGAGTGCCTGCTGGCGCAACTGGATGTCCTGGCTGCCGCTGGTACGTCATTACCGCTGGCCCGAACCATCGTCGCTGAGCATCTGGAGGATCTGGCAGCGGGCCGCTACCGGGCCATTGCCCGCACCCTGGAAGTGGATGAGAGCGCCGTCGGGGCAGCGCACAGGTTCATTCAGCAACGCCTCTGGCCCTACCCGCTCCAGGCTGTCACGGTGGAACGGGCCGGGCCGGAACGACCGATCTATCGCGCGCCCGATCTGATCTTCACCCCCAGTGAATCTGGTTTCGCCGTCGAAGTACCTGCCGGTCCGGGACGCTGGCTGGGTTTGAACCTGGCCTATACAGACCTGGCGGCCCACGCGGCTGAGCTTCCCGCTGCTGAACGCGAGCACGTGCTGATATACGTTGCCCGTGCGCGAACCTTCCTGAATAGCCTGCGCCGCCGCCACGAAACCCTTCAGCGTATCGGCGAGGCCCTGGCGGTGCGTCAGGCTGGCTTCCTGAGGGCGGGACCGGCGCACCTGGCGCCGCTCACCCGCCTGGAACTGGCCCGGGAGGTGGGCATGCACGAGTCAACCGTCTGCCGCGCCGTGGCCGACAAGCTCGCCCTGCTCCCCAATCGCGCCCTGGCCCCCCTCGACGACTTCTTTGCCGCCGCCCGTCCGGTGCAAGAGGCGCTGCGCGACCTGATCGCTGCCGAAGAGGAGCCGCTCAGCGACCAGGAGCTGGCCGATCTGCTGACCGCGCGCGGCCATCCCCTCGCCCGGCGCACTGTCGCCAGGTACCGTGAACAGTTGGGCATTCCTCCACAACGGCAACGCGCCCGGCTCAGGCGGGATCACTGAGGCGAACATAGCCCGCGCACGGGAGGGTTTGGGAGGGCTGTGCCTCCCAGGAATAGTTATGTTCACTCCGGGGTTGTGCGCCCCGCGCATGGCGCCTAACGTGAACATATGGGGAAACCGGGTTTCCCCACCCCCTGCGCGGGAGGACCGGGAGGGCTACGCCCTTCCCGACTCTCGCCCTGGCAGGGGATGGGGGACCCGGTTGTCGCTCTTTTCACATAAGACCAGGTTGCGTTCCTATGACCCGACGCAGTGCGTTGCGCGCCCTCCTGACCGCTCTTACGCTGATCGTCGCGCCCACAACGGCAGCTTCGGCTACCACCCCCGCTGCGCCCCTGCGCCGCGCCGATGCCGATGTGCTGGTGATCGGCGCGGGCATGGCCGGCCTTGGCGCCGCCGTCGCGCTGAAGGACCAGGGGGTGGACGTGCTGGTGCTCGAGGCCCGCCCGCGCATCGGCGGGCGGGTCTGGTCGCATACCGGCCTCGGCGCGCCGCTCGACCTCGGCGCCTCCTGGATCCACGGGGTGATCGGTAACCCCTTGAGCGCCCTGACTCGCCAGGAGGGGCTTGTTACTGCCCGCACCAACTATGAGAACCTGCTGGCCTACGACGTAGACGGCGCCGAGGTGGACGATGCGCGCCATGCGCGGATTGACGCGCGTCTGGCCGCGTTCATGGGCCTGGTCGAGACCCGGCGCCGGGAACTCCGCCGCGCCGGTAAGGCCGATGTATCCCTTCAGACAGCCTTCGAGGCTACCCTTGCCGCCTCGCGCCTTGACCCGGCTGAACGCCGCGAACTGGACTACGTGGTCAATACGATCATCGAACACGAGTACGCCGCCGACATCGCTGAACTGTCGCTCCTGCACTACGACGCGGGCAGTTCCTTCAGCGGCGGCGATGTGCTCTTCCCCAACGGCTACGGGCAGATCGCCGAGGGGTTGGCGCGGGGCCTGCGGATCGAACTGGGCACGGTCGTGCAGCAGGTGAGCCACGGGACTGACGGGGTGGGCGTTCATACCCCCCGCGGCGTCTTTCGCGCTGGCTATGCCGTGGTGACCCTGCCTCTAGGGGTGCTACAGGCCAATGCTGTGCGCTTCGTCCCTGACCTGCCCGCGCCGATGCGCCGGGCGGCGATGCGCCTGGGCAGCGGGGTGCTCAACAAGCTCTACCTGCGCTTTCCACGGGTGTTCTGGGCGCGCGACTACGAACTCCTGGGCTACATAGCTGGTCGCAAGGGCGAATGGGCCGAGTGGCTCAACCTGGCTTTCTACACGGGCGCGCCGGTACTCCTGGCCTTCAACGCCGCCGCCTACGGGAGGGCCAGCGAGGCCCTGCCCGACGCCGCCTTCGTCGCCGCGGGCCTCGAAACACTGCGGACCATCTACGGGCCGCGTATCCCCGAACCCACCGGCTTCGTGCGCACCCGATGGGCCGCCGACCCTTTCGCGCGCGGCTCCTACTCCTACCTGCCACCCGGCGCCACCCCCGCCGACCGCCAGGCCCTGGCCGCGCCGCTGAACGGCCGGCTCTTCTTTGCCGGTGAGCATACCAGCGTCGAACACCCTGCCACCGTCCACGGGGCATTCCTCTCCGGGCGCCGGGCCGCGCGCGAGGTGCTGGGCCATGTGAGGTGAAGATAGGGAAACCGGGTTGCCCCTCAGCGACGTTAGCTCACTTTCATAAGCTGAATGTGACCAAACTTACTCAAAAACAAAACAACCTGTCGTATAATACCGCCACACAGGTGAGCGGAAAGGTTACCAACCATGGCCGAGATCATTCCCCTGACGCCCGGCGATGCCAGCGCCCCGCAGGAGCCGTTCAAGCCCGGTGCCTGCAAGCTGCACCCCCAGACGATGTGCCCGGCCTTTGGCGCCCTGCGTGTGCTTGCGCGCATCGAAGGGGCCCAGCCCGCTATGGTCACCGATACGGGTTGCCTCTACGGATTGACCTTTGTCACCCACTTCTATGCCGCGCGCAAGAGCATTGTCGCGCCGGCCCTGGGCACCGCCGAGTTGTCCGGCGGGAAGGTGCAGGAGGCAGCCAATGCGGCCATCGCTGAGGCGGCCAGGGAACAGCACGTCTCGGTGATCCCGGTGATTTCGCTCTGCGTGGCCGAGACGGCCGGCCTGGCCGAGGAGTTGCTGCCGACCGAGGTTGATGGTAAGCCGGTGGTGCTGGTGCGCGTGCCGGCCTATGCTATCCACTCCCATCCTGAGGCCAAGGATATCGCCCTCGCCGCGGTGCTGCGCCGCTTCGTTGATCGCCAGAGCGACCACGAACCCGGCGCCCTGGTGCTGGTCGGCGAGGTCTTTCCGGCCGACCCGCTGCTGATCGACGGCGTGCTGCGCAAGATGGGCGCGCGGGTGCTGACCACCCTGCCCGGGCGCCACGTGGACGAGTTGCGGCTCGCCGGGCGCGGCGCGGCGGTGGCCGCCCTGCACCCCTTCTACCGCGAGACGGTCAACGTGCTACGCGAACGGGGCGTTGGCGTGGTCACGGGGGCGCCTATCGGTGCGGCGGGCAGCGCGGCCTGGCTGCGGGCCGTGGGCGCTGCGCTGGATCTTGACGAAGATGTGGTCGAGCGCGTTGCCGCCGAAGAGGAGGAGATCGCCCGCGGTTTCCTCGCCGCCCAACCCCTTAAAGGAGCAACGATCCTCGTGTCGGGCTACGAGGGCAATGAGATGCTCTATGCGCGCCTGCTGATCGAAGGCGGTGCTCATGTGCCCTATGTCAGCACCAGTATTGGCCAGAGCGCCCTTACCGCCGCCGATGAGGCCTGGCTAAAGGCCCACGGCACCGAGGCGGTGATCTACCGTAAGGCGATCGAGGATGACCAGGCGGCGATGCGCCACTGGAGCTTCGACCTGGTCATCGGCACCACGACCCTGGCGGCCTACGCCAAGGAGCGCGGCATTCCCTCGGTGTACTATACCAATATCCTCAGCGTGCGCCCCTTATTCCTCGCCGGGGGGATGATCGCCTCGCTGAGCTTCGTGCGTGAGTTGCTGAACCGCCGCCCGCTCTATGAGCGTATGGTCGCGTTCTTCACCGCCGATACCTCGCAATAGGGGCCTGCTATGAGCATCCAACTCATTCGCGATATTTCGGATACGAGTTCGTTCTGGGGCGCTGCCTGGGTCTTCGGGTGCTTCCCCGATCTGCACATCGTTTGTGATGCGCCGATCGGCTGCTACAATCTCCTGGGCGTGGCGGTGACCGACTATACCGATGCGCTGCCGCAGATGGCCAATCTGACGCCCACCTCCATCCGTGAGGAGGATGTGATCAATGGCACTGCCGGGGCCCTCGTGCGAACGATTGACGACCTGCGGAGCCTCGGCAGCCTGGAGGGCAGGCGGCTGCTGGTGATGTCCACCGCCGAGAGCGAGATGATCAGTGCCGATCATTCCCGCCTGGTGGCCCGGATCGATCCGCAGGCGCGTTTCTTCTGGAGCCGCTCGCTGGAGCAGGACGAGTGGACCGGACGCGACCGGGCGCTGCTCTTCGCCTGGGAGGAGTATGGCAGGCCCTTTGTCGATCCCACTACCGCGCCGGGGGCCCCCAACCTGGTGAATATCATCGGGCCTTCCCTCGGCTGTTTCAACGCACCGGCCGATCTCTACGAGGTGCGCCGGCTGATCGAGGGCATCGGCGGCGCGGTGAACCTCGTCTATCCCTACGAGGGCAGCATCGCCAGCACGCCCCGCCTCGCCGAGGCCGCCGTGAACGTGGTGCTGTACCGCGAGTTCGGCGCACCCCTCGCCGAGGCTCTGGGGCGCCCGTATCTCTTCGCTCCGTTCGGCGTCTTTGGCACGACCGCCTTTCTGCGTGACCTGGGCCGCCTGATCGGCGCCGACCCGGCGCAGGTCGAGGCCTTCATCGCCCGCGAGAAGCGCACCACGCTTCAGGCGGTGTGGGATCTGTGGCGCGGCCCGCAGAGTGATTGGTTCGCCACGGTGGACTGTGCCATTGTCGCCGGTCGCAGCTATGTCGAGGGTCTGACGGCCCTGCTGGGCGATGAACTGGGTATGAAAATCGCCTGGACCTCTGGCCGCCCCCGTCGCCCCGATGAGCCGGACAATATCGAGATCCGTCGGCGCATTCACGCCAGGGCCCCGGCGTTTGTCTTTGGCAGTATTAACGAGAAGATCTACCTGGCCGAGGCCAATGCCCGCGCCACCCACTACGTCCCCGCCACCTTTCCCGGCCCCGTGGTGCGCCGGACCACCGGCACGCCGTTTATGGGCTACGCCGGCGCCGCGCATATTATCCAGGAGCTGGTCAACCGCTTCTACGAAATGGTGTTCAACTTTCTGCCGGTCGAGCAGGTGAAAGCGCCCGCCGCTCCCGGCGGCCCACCCCATGGCGCATCCACCGGGTCACCCGCGCCGCCCTCGGCTGAGACCATGCCCTGGACGAAGGAGGCCACCGAGCGTCTGAATGCCGCGCTGGAGCAGGTGCCCTACCTGGCACGGATCAGCGCCAGCCGCTCGCTGCGCCTGGCTGCCGAACAGGCCGCCCGCGCCCGCGGCGCCCCCGAGGTGACGGTGGATCTGGTCGAGGCGGCGATTGCCCACGGCGGACAGGGGTGAGGGGGATGGGAAACCCGGGTTTCCCCATCCCCCAACCGGTGTTGGGGGCGCCTGGCGCCGCGATGGACGGGGGCATGGGGAAACCGGGTTTCCCCGAACCATGCGCCACGGGGCGCCACGGGGCGCCCCGGGCGCCGCGGGACGCGCGTGGGGTGATGCGCCGCCTGGCGTAGAGACGGCCCGGCGGGCCGTCTCGAACCCCGCCCCGGGGCGCCACGCGGGCCCGGGCCGCCGCCGGACCCGCGGCCATCCGCCACGGCGCCACGCGGGCCCGGGCCGCCGCGGGACACGCGGCCATCCGCCACGGCGCGCGTGGGGCATCCGCCAATGGGCCGGTGCTTGCAAGACGTTACGTCACCCCCCTTTTCCCCTCCCCCTGCATTATGGTACACTACCGGCGCTATGCGCCGATACGCGACCATTCTGTTGTTCACCGCGCCGCTCTTCACTGCCCTTTACCTCCTCACACTCACCAGCGTCCATACCTTCGACGCGCTTTCGTATATTCTCGATGTTGACCGCAAGCCCTGGCGCGAGTTGTTTCACCCCCACCATCTGGCCTACGGGCCGTTGGGGGCGGGCATACGTCTGGTGGCTCTGGGTCTGGGCTGGCAGGGTAGCGCGGAGCGGCTGTTGCAGGCGACCAATGCCCTGGCCGGCGGCCTCGGGGTGGGGCTGTTCGCGGCGCTCCTGGCCCGCCTCACCCGGCACTGGCAGGCTGCCGCCCTCGGCGCGCTGCTGCTCGGCGCGAGCTACGCCTACTGGTACTACGCCGTCGAGGTCGAGGTCTACACTATCGCGGCGCTGTTCCTCATTGCCGCGCTGTGGCTGATGCTGGAACTGGCGCGGCGGCCCGCGCTGGTTCCGGGTCCGGCCGCCGCGCATCTGCCGACGGGAGGGCATGCCCTCCCGGAGCCGCCCTCTTCTTTCCGGGTTGCCGCCAGGGGCACAGCTCACGTGCGGTTAGCAGCAGGCCTCGGATTGCTCCAGAGCCTCGCGGTGCTGTTCCACCAGACCAATGTGCTGCTGAGCCTTCCGGCGCTGGTCGCGCTGTGGCTGGGCCTCCGGGCCACGCCGCCCGCCACGAGCACGCGCCGGCGCGCCGCTCTGGCCCTCCTCCTGGCCTACGCAACGCCGCTGGCGCTGGTGGTGGGCGGCGCGTACCTGTGGGTCGGGCTGGGAGTGAGCGGCTTCCGGTCCTGGGAGGCGTTCTCTGGCTGGGTGGCAGGCTACACCACGATGGGCTACTGGGGCGGCGCGGTTGACGGAGCGAAACTCGCGCTGCTGGGGCAGGGTCTGGCGCGCACCATCGCCCGGCCTGGAGGGGCACTGATCGGTCTGGCCCTGCTGGCCGTACTGGCGCTAAACCTCCGGCGCCTCCGACGCGCGCCGCGGGGCGTCCTGTCCATCACGCTGACCTGGCTGGCCGTCTATGGAGCCTTCTTTGTCTGGTGGGAGCCGGAGAACATCGAGTTCTGGATCGCCAGCCTGCCCCCGTTCTACCTGCTGGTCGTCCTGGCGGTGTGTCCGCCAGCCACGGGCCGGGCTTTGCCCCGTTTGTGGCCGGCGCTGTTGCTGGTGTGCGCGCTGGCCCTGCTGCCGATCAACGGCAGCGCCATCGTCCGCCGCGGCGACGCGACCCGCGACCTGCAACGGGTGACGGCGGCGGCGCTGGCGGCCCACAGCGCGCCGGGCGACCTGCTGATTGTGCCCGATGGGATGCTGGAGCTGTACCTGCCATTTTATGTCGAGCGCCCGCAGGCGATCTCGCTGAACCAGGCCCTGACCGCTACGGGCGCCTGGCCCGCTGCCTGCGCCTGGTTGCACGCGCGCATCGAAACGGCCCTGAGCGCAGGGTATGCCGTGCTGATCGCCGCCGATGCCATCCGGCCCCTCCCCGCTCCGCCGGGAGAACCGCCCACCCCCGCTGAACGCCTGGGCCTCGATCCGGCAACGGTGGCGGAGTGCTATGCGCCGCTGCAACCGGCGCTGGAACCGCTCGCGCCTGGTCCGGGGCTGCCTGCCTACTACCGCCTCCCCGCGGCTCAGGAACTGGCCGAAGGCCCGGGTTGGGACTTCACGCGCGGGCGCTGGGGCTGGCGCGTCATCGGCGCGGCTCCGGTCAGTGGCACCCGGCCGGGATGGGCGCTACGCCCGGAGGGTGACCCGGCGCTGATCAGCCCGCCCCTGCGCCTGGAGCCGGCGCGCTTCACCGCCCTGGAGGTGCGCCTGGCCGCTGATACGGCCGCCCGCGATGCGCAGGTGTTCTTCCTCGACGGCAACGGCCAGGCCGATGAGGCGCGCTCCGTGCGCTGGAGCCTCGAACCCGGCCCCGCGGCGCACACCTACCGCCTCGATCTGCGCGCCGCCCCGGGCTGGGAAGGTGTCATCACCGGCCTGCGGCTTGACCCGGTCAGCGCAGGCGACGGCGGCACCGTCGTGGTGGAATGGCTGCGGCTGGCGCCGTAGGAAGGGCCGCTCGGCCCGGCAGGCGCTGGAGCGCGTGGGGGCGTGGAGTGTGGAGCGACTGATGTGAAGATAGGGGGCAACCGGGTTGCCCCATCCCCCTGCCGGTGGGGGCGACAAGCCCTCCCCACTTTGCATTCGTTTATTCGTATCCCATTCGTTGGCGCATTCTCCCCCCTCGTCCCCGAGGCGTTTTGCCGCATCAGGAAGCCCTTCCCAGAACAGGTGAAACTCTTTGAACTCCGAAGAAACAAGCTCTCTCCTACGGCGTATGATGGCCCACGCCCAGCAGGTAGCCCCACAGCGCCGCGCCCGAGATCGCCGACACGGCGAACTTGACACCCAGCGGCAGGGCCGAGGGTGAGATAAAGCCTTCGATCAGGCCGGCGATGACCAGCAGCGGCACGCAACCCAGGATCAGCAGCAGGGCGCGTCGGGCCGCAACCACCAGCGCCGCGCGGCGGCTGAGCGGACCCGGGCGCAGGATGGCCCAGCCCAGTTGCAGGCCGGCGCCCCCGGCGAGGAAAATCACACTGAACTCAATCGCCCCGTGGGCCGCCACAAAACCCCACAGATTATCGGCGAAATCGAAGCGCTGCGCCGCGCCCGCCACCACGCCCAGCAAGATCCCATTGCTCACCAGCACGATGAGCGTATAGATCCCCAGGGTCACCCCGCCGGCGAAGGCGCGAAAGGCCACACCGATGTTATTGGTCATAATCTCCGCCGAGGCTACACCGGCGCCCTGTTCATTGATCCGCTGCCACCACTCCTCGCCGGCCTGCACCTGTTGCACCACCGCCTCGGCACCAGGGACGAGCGCGCCGGCCAGGGCCGGGTCGTTGTAGGTCGTCACAAAGGCAATAATCGCCGGCACCAGAAACATCAGACAGGCAGCCAGAGTAGCCGGCCAGGTCTCACGGAAGGCGCGGGGAAAACCTGCGACGAAGAAGGTGCGCACCCGCGCCGCGCCGCCCGCGCCACTCTCGCGGTAAATGGCGCCGTGCCCACGGGCCACCAGGCTGTTCAAATAGAGCGCGACGGGGTGTTCGGGCAGATCACGGCGCGCCAGCGCCAGATCGGCGGCAGCCTGGCGGTAAAGACGGCCAAGATCCCGCAACTCGCCGGCGGAAAGCCCATCCAGACCGGCGCCAGCGCGGTCGAGGAGCGCCTCGAGGCGCTCCCAGCGCTCGCGCCGACGGGTGATGAAGTCGTTGGGGCGCATACGGATCGAAACAGGTCTTTTCCCGGGAGGGCTGCGCCCTCCCAAACCCTCCCGGTGGTGAGGGCTTATCGGCCCCACCGGCAGGGGGATGGGGAAACCCGGTGTCCCCCTATGTTCACCTTAGACGGATCGTCGTGCCAACATCGAGCGGCTCACCGGCGAGCACAGCAGCCAGGTTACCGGGATCCGGCCCGATCAGACGCACCTCCAGGTCAGGCAGGGCCTCGATCAGGCGCCACATCAACTCGATCTTGCTGCGCATGCCACCGGTGACGTCCACAGCGTGGGAGCCGCCAGCGCCATGCAGCACCGTATCAAGATTGGCGGCGGTGATCAGCGGCACCCGTTCGGCGTCAGGATCAACACGGGGATCGGCGGTATAGACGGCGGCTTCGCCGACCAGCACAATGCGGGCGGGGCGCAGCGGCGTCGCGAGGGCCAGGTGGGCCAGCAGGGCCTCGGTGGAGATGATCGCGCTACCCTGCAGGCGATCAAAGGCCACGTCCCCGTGCACCACGGGCATCAGGCCACGATCGAGAGCCTCGGCAATCGGGCCGGTTTCCCAGGTGGCGATGCGCCCACCGGCGGCCTGCAACGCGGCCGAAGGTTGCAGGGCGAGAGCCGGCACACCCGCCTCGAGCAGCGCGTCCACCACGATGCGATTGAGCCGCAGCGCAGCCGCGGCGGTCAGGGCAAAGCCGGTGTAATCGCTGCCGGGCGCCAGGCCACGGTGCACGCCGTAGCGCGCGGCGTAATGGTGGCCGAACGAGCCGCTGCCGTGACCGAGGATCAGCCGCAGGCCAGGACGGGCGCCGCGGGCCGCGGCCAGTTCAGCGGCCAGCCGCGCAATCACGGGCCGGTCGGGCGCCTCGCGCCCGGCCTTATCGGTGATCACCGAGCCACCAAGTTTCACGAAGGTGTACATTCGTTCGTGACCCCGTGCCGCTGTCAATGGGCCTGGGATGGTTGCCGCGAAGTTTCACGAAGGTATCCATCTTCCGTGACTGCGTGTGGTGCGCCATCACGTCGGGAAGAGCAGCAGCACCCCCAGCACCGTCAACCCCCAGAGCACCACGCTCCCGGCCAGCGGCGCATCTGTGAGGATCAACTCATCAGGCGCCCCACCCTCCCCACGGATGTAGATGAGGTAGAGGTAGCGAAAGATCGCGTAAATGACGAAGGGGATGGTTAGCATCAACATGGGGTACGGCTCCTGCGGCGCCACGGGCGCGAGAAAAACCGTTACACTGTAGGCCATGATGATGCTGGCCGTAACAATCGCCATCATCTGGTCGAGCATCGGCACAGAATACTCGGCGAGGATGCGCCGGTGCTCGCCCGCGCCGTTCTCCAGGAGGATCAACTCGTGGCGGCGCTTACCGATGCCCAGAAAGAGCGCCAGGAGCAGCATGCAGAGCAGTAACCAGGGCGTGATCAGCACCCCGATCACCACGGCTCCGCCCACCGCCCGCAAGACAAAGCCCGCAGCCAGCACGAGGATATCCAGAATGACCACGTTCTTGAGCCAGTAGGAGTACAGGAAGCCCTGAATGAGCACATAGGCCGCCAGCACTCCCAGGAAGGCCATGCCACGACCGGCGAACCAGGCAAGGGGAACTGCGACTGCGATCAGAACCGTCGCCGCGACAATGCCCGTCGCAGGACTGAGGCGCCCGGAGGCGAAGGGCCGGTGGCGCTTCTTCGGATGGGCACGGTCCTTCTCGATATCAACCAGATCGTTGACCAGATAGATCGCGCTTGCGGCCAGGCAAAAGGCCACGAAGGCGCCGAGCGTGCGCAGCAACGGCGCAGGCCCCACCGCGGTATCCCAGAAGCGCCAGAGCCGTTCTTCAGAAAAGGCCAGCGCAGCGAAGACAAAGACGTTCTTGACCCACTGGCGCGGGCGCATGGCGCGTACCAGGTCGCGCAACGTCGCAACCGGGTTCACAGTGGCGGCGCCAATCGCTCCTTCGGACGATACTTTGCTCATCAGACACCTGTGCGGCTACGCCGCATACCACAGGCATGAACAGAGGTTCTCCCGGGGTACATGTTCACCCTGCTCCCGGCTGCGCGGGCATCTTGCCCGCGTCGAGGCGATTGCGGGCAGGACGCCCGCGCGCTCGGGGTGGCGCCTTACCCCACATGTGAACGGATACCTCCCGATAGGGCTGCGTCCTCCCGGGCCCTTCCTTCAGGGGCGGAGAGAACATCCGAGCCAGCGCGGTCTGTACCGCATTGCAACACCCGCGCGCGGCTCTGGTCGCCCCTCTCCCCTGCGGGAGAAAGGCCAGGGGCAAGGACCCTCCAGGGCGTCCTCAAGCCTCATCCTCCACATCCGCTCACAGATCCCGTCCACCCCTACAGCCCCTCCCGAGAGGATGGGTACAGAGGAATCCAGTTTTCCCACCCTCCAACCGCTGCTGGAGCCACCCGGCGCCCCGGTGGACAGGAGCGTAGAGAAAGCCGGGTTCCCGAATGGTATGAGGGCGCGCCGTTGCCCACCGTCGAGAGGCAGAAAAACCGCCTGATTGTACCCGATGGGCCGGGAGGGCGTCAACTGCGAGTGGAGCGGGGAGCAGTCCCGGAGCTTGAGCCAGGTCTGCCCCTGGCGGTGATACCAATTGGCATTGAACAGGCCGCATCCGCACGCCCCGCGCATTGCAACGCTACTGCGGCAATCTGCAATCCGAAACCTGCAATCTGAAATGGTATGAGATGCTTCCCCTTCGACTGCGCTCAGGGCGGCGGCTGCGCTCAGCATGCCTGATGACGTGCTGGATGCGCCTCTAATTCCCTCTTGACAAATAAAAATAAACACCGTATATTTACAGTGTAAATATACGGTGTTTATTTTCAGTGCAAGGCATACACTCGCGATCCAGAAGAGACAACCTATGGTTCGTCCCACCAGATCACAGCAGATCCCCAACCTGCCAGAAGCGATCAGGCAAACTGCCTGGCAGCAGATTGCGGAATATGGAGCGCCTGCGCTTAGCCTGCGCGCCATTGCTCGCGCCCTGGGCATCACCGCACCGGCGATCTATCACTACTACCCCGACCGCGATGCGCTGGTCACCGCGCTGATCATCGAAGCGTACACATCGTTCGGCGACGCGCAACTGGCCGCCCGCGACGCTCTTCCTGCGCACGATCGGGTGGGACGATTGCGCGCGATCGGTATTGCCTATCGCCAGTGGGCGATCACCTATCCGGAGCGCTATCAACTCATTTTTGGCACACCCATCCCCGGCTACGTTTCTCCTGTCGAACAGGTCACGCCGGCAGCGGTGCGCGCCCTGAGCGCGCTCGTCAGCGTCGTTGACGCGCTGCGTGTTGATGGTCGTCTCCACGCGCCCAACATACCCGACGTTCACCCGGCGTTTCAGCCGATGATCGATCAATGGAAACGCTACAGCGGCAACCACGACATGCTCAGCCTGACGGTCGCACTTCTGATCTGGGCGCGCGTGCATGGGCTGGTGTCGCTCGAAATCGGCAAGCACATCCCATCCTTTGGACCGGACAGTGCCGCGCTCTATCACTATGAACTGGACAGTATCAAACAGCATTTCATCCTCGATTGAAACAGCACAGGTGGAGCAAACACTATCCGCTTCCACGAAAGGAGAAGGACCGTGAGGATCGTTGTCCTCGACGGCTCTGCCGCCAACGACCTGCCTGGACAGCGCATCGTCAACGCCACACTCGCCAGGCTCGCCACGCAGGACCACAGCGTGCGAACCTTCACCCTGCGCGAACGCAATATCGGCAACTGCGCCGGCGATTTCTTCTGCTGGGTACGCAGCCCCGGTCAGTGC
>JBDNDG010000239.1:0-7025 GCA_046719255.1 Chloroflexaceae bacterium | reverse complement strand
TGATCGCGCGCACCTCCCACGTATCGGGATCAATCACGGCCACAAAATGGGCGTCGTCCTGGATCGCGAGCATCTGGGTGCCGACGCGGACCAGGCTCGACGCAGCGCGCACGTGGGCCGGGCGGTCCAGGGCCGGGTCGGCGCCAGCGGTGTAGCGTAGCGGGCGCCGGCTCAGCACCTGGATCAAGAGCCGCGGGTCGTGGTGGGCCTGGATCATAACCGGGGGCCTTTCTACAACGTGCCGTTGGTTGCGTGCTATGAAGGCGGGAAGATCAGCAGGGTGGAGAGTTGTTGAGAATGACGTGTTCCCGGAAACTCCTGCGCGCCGTCCATATCCACGGATGCCGGGCAAGGCAGTGTGGCCTGCCGGGGTCAGGCGTTGACCCGGGTTGCCGCGCCCGACCGATGTGGGATAACGCTCAAGCCAGAGTGCTCGACCGCGAGACGTGCCACAGGTGATGCTAACGGCTTTCCGGGCCGGCGTCAAGAGCATGAACTCCCGCAAGCGTTCCCCTCCAGGGTGATCCACCAGCCCGGGAGCGAGCGGGGCGCACCCGCGTCCGTGTTCGCGCGGGCGCTCCGCATGTGCTCAAAGACGGAGCGCCAGCCCGGCGCTCCGCGTGGTGACGCGATCCTCTAACCGGGGGTCATGGTACTATAGACCCGGTTCGTGCGGGAGGGGCCGGGCTTCAAAGGGTTTCACCTGCTCTGGGATGGGTTTGCTGATGCGGGGGAAATGTGTCAACGAATGGAAAACGAATAAACGAATGCTCGAGGCCTGCCTGACTCTTCCAGGGAGGCGCCCCAACCCATAAACGAATGCTCGAGGCCTGCCTGACTCTTCCAGGGAGGCGCCCCAACCCGGCAGCCGTGCGAGCAAGCGCGCCGTGATCCTCGTATGCCGTGAACGCGACGGTCTCGTGATACCCTCTGAAAGAGGCTGCGCCCTCTCAAGAAAAACCCCATTCTCATCATGTCGCTGGACGGCTGACGTGCGCAGGCGGGTTATCCAATTCCAAGAGGTTCCCATATGCAGATTACTACCCGGACGTGGTTCGCGCTGTTTGGTCTCGGGATGGCGCTTATTCTGGTGGGGCCGGTCCTGCCGCTGATCCGCTCGGTGGGGCTGCTGCTGTTCCTGGCGGCACTGTTGAGTATGCTCCTGTATCCCCTGGTGGTGCGCCTGAGGCGACTCGGGGTGCCGGCGGGCATCACCGTTGCCGGCGTGCTGACCATGATAGTGACGCTCTTTCTGTTTCTGGGGGTGCAGGTGTTGCCGCTCTTTGCCACGGCGCTCAACGGCCTCTCACGATTGCTGGTCGCAATCGCCCCACGACTCGAAGCCGGCGTGGTGCAATTGCCCCTGACCACTGTGATCAGCACCGTGAGCAGTCTGATCGGAGACGTTTCCAGCGCCTTGATCGGCGTGGCAGCCCGGGTAGGGGCATTGTTCTGGACCCTGTTTGTGCTCGTGGTGCTGGTGTTTACCTTTGTCACCAGCAGCGCAACGCGCCTCTGGTTGTTGCGCTTCTTCGTACCTCCGGCCTATCAGGCGCGGGTGGTAAGTCTGGGTGGAGCAGTAAGTGAAGGTCTGTCGCGCTGGTTCCTGGCGCAACTGGCAATTTCCGGGTATTACGTGATCGGATACAGCATCGCCGGCCTGGTGGTTGGCATCCCCTTCGCCATCCCGATTGCCGTCATTTCAGGCCTGCTGGAGTTCATCCCCTACCTGGGGGGCCTGGTCGGCCTGGGTCTGGCGGTGCTGTCTGCCGCAACGGTTAGCGAGTCGGCGGTTATCTGGATCATCGTCGCCGAGACCATTATCGGGATGGCGGCGGTGTATGTGGTGGTGCCGTATTTTTTCGCCCGGGCGATCAAGGTCCCGCCGGGGGCGGTTCTCCTCGGCCTGTACATCGGCGGGCTGGTCGGCGGGTTCTTTGCCGCGCTGCTCACGGTGCCCGTGGTAACGATTATAACCATCCTCATTCGCGAGTTGCGCCCGGTGAGCGCCATGCCCCAGGAGGCCGACGAGCCGACACAACCGTTGTCCTGATGTGACAAGAGAGGAAACCCGGTTTCCCCACCCCCCTGCCCGACGGGGTGTCAGGCGACCTCAACACGGATTACGGGTATGGGGAAACCAGGTTTCCCCATACCCCTCCCTGAGGGGAGGACGTGGGTGGGCGCAGCTCTCTTAAACCTCTGCATCTCTCAGGCGAAGAGGGCGACGAGGGCGCGGGGCACGGCCAGCACGCTCTGCGCGCGCACAAAGCGCCCCTGTCGCTGGGCGGCCAGCCGCTGCCCGGCAGCGATGGCCTCGGGGTCGGCGCTGATGCCGAGCACGTGCAGACGCTCGATGCCAGTGAGGGCGGTAACAGGGTCGTCACCGGCGGTAGGAAGGCAATCGCTGAGGAGCACCACCACCTTTTCGGCCCGGGGCGCGCGGGCCAACTGGGCGGCAGCGGCGCGCAGGGCTCCGGCGAGATTGGTCACACCCCTGCCGCGCAGGGTCAGAAGATCGTCAATAACCGCAGCGGGCGCGCGGCGACGCCCCTGTTCTTGCAGCACCAGCGCCTCGCGCGCGAACACGATGACGCTGCAATCCATCGCGGTATCAACCGCCAGAAGGGTGGCTGCCGCCGCCATAGCTGCGGTTGCCAGCCCCTGGCCGCGCATCGAGCCACTGTAATCAACCAGCAGCGCGATCGCCCGCCCGGCCGCGCGCCAGCGCCGGACGACCAGGTCGTCGAGTGTTACCGGCCGCCCCTGGGCGCGCTCGAGTGTGCGCTCGAGTTCAAGCTCGCCCTCAGCGTGACCGGCCTCGACCACCAGCCGCCGATAGCCACGCCGCCAGCGCGACCCGGCCTGCCCCAGCCGCAGGAAGATGCGGGCGGCCAGGCGACGCGCCCTGGCCCGCAGCGCCAGATCGGTGGCGGAGGCCAGGTCGCAGAGCAGGCTCAGAGCCGCATCAGGGTCCGTCTGGCACAACCCGGCGAGGTGCCGTTCATCAAGCTCGCCAACCGCCGGCGAGACCACCTCGAAGTGGGGGTGGGTCGCGGCCAGGTCGTAACGGCTCAACGTGCGGCGCGCGCTCGCCTGCACCGCGGCGCGCACGTCGGCACCGGTCACCGCGCCGCCCCGGGTGCCTGCTGCCGAAGGCGCTGGCGCCTGACCGGTTTCGCGCGGCTCAGAGGGCGGCGGTTGGGGTGAGGTCTCGCGCTGCCGGGCAGCCAGAAGCCGGTCGAGCAACTCGGTCAGGATGGCCTCGGGAGTCCGTTCGCAGCCCTCGTCGAGCTTCACGCGACCGGAGAGGGCGGCCAGGGCGGCATCGAGCAGGGTGGCCTCCCCGGGCATGGCCTCGCCCCGCAGACGGCTCAACCCCTGCGCCACCAGCACCATATCAATCGCCCCCCGGACGGAAGCGCCGATGCGGATATCCGGGTGCGCGCGGGTCATCCGCGTAAGCTCGACAGCGGTTGCCACCAGCGTCTCGTCGCCGCCGGTGGAGCGGTGCACAATCTGGCGCTCGGCCTGGGCGTCCTGATACCCGATTGCCACCCGGCACATACGGTCGGCAATCGCCTGGCTCACGCGCGCCGTGCCGACCGCATCGAAGGGGTTCATCGCCGCGATCAGCCGGAAGCCGGCGCTGGCGCGAATATGCCCGACGCGGGGCACGTGGATCTCATTCTCAGCCAGAACCGTGATCAGAATGTTGAGGGTCTCTTCGGGTACCCGATTAAACTCCTCAATATAGAGCAATGCGCCGTCTCGCAGCGCCGTCAGGAGCGGTCCCGGCGTGAACGAATCGGGCTGATACCCCTGATGCAGGACCATCGCGGGATCATACGAACCCAGCAGGCGCGCCGGGGTCAACTCGGCATTGCCCTCTACAAAGACCACCTGCAAACCCGCCGCGCTGGCCAGTGTCCGCAGCAGGGTTGACTTGCCCGTGCCGGGCGGACCTTCGAGGACGACGTGGCGGCCGGTGGCGAGGGCCACGGCCAGCACTTCGGCCTCGCGCCGCAGCCCGACGATAGTCTGCTCAAGGCGTTCAAAGAGGTGGTGAGTTGGAAACTGCATAGCGGTTGCTTGCCGCACAGGCGGGTGTCCCTCGTTTCGGATGGGCAGAGGAGCGGGGCAACCAGGTTGCCCCGCGGCCCGCTTCAAGGGGAAAGGCGCCGCCCTTCCCATCAGCGTAATCGGTGTGCCGTCGCACCGTATCAGTGCTCGTGAATGATCACGCCGCGGACATTCTTCCCGGCGAGCAGGTCCTCGTAGCCCTGATTGATCTCCTCGAGCCGGTAGCGTCGCGTGACCAGTTCGTCGAGCTTGAGCTGACCATCGCGGTACAGATCGAGGAGCTTCCGGATATCGTACATCGGATTGGAATGGCCGAAGAGCGTGCCCTTAACCTCTTTCTGAAAGAGGGTCATCACTGCGCCGGAGAGCTGGACAGTCTTTTTGGCCGGATCGGCCAGGCCGGTGATGACCATCGTACCGCCCTTGCGAATGACATCAAAGGCTGCCTGAACCACCTCATCGTTAACGATATCTACCGTAACGATCGCCTTGTCGGCCCCGACGCCGCGGGTGAGCTGGGTGGCGAGTTGCTGCGCCTCGTGCGCCGTTGCGACGCTGTGGGTGGCGCCGAACTCTTCGGCTTTCTCGCGCTTATTGGCGAGCGGATCGACGGCAATGACATGCCGGGCGCCGGCGTGAGCAGCGCCCTGGACCGCGTTGATCCCGATACCGCCGATACCGTAGATCACCACCGTATCTCCCGGGGCGACCTCGGCAGCATAGACCGCCGACCCCCAGCCGGTGGGAACGCCACAGCCAACCAGGACGGCGACATCGAGCGGAATATCCGGGTCAATGACCACGCAGGAGTTCTGGGAAATGACCGAGTACCGCGCAAAGGTGCCGAGCATACACATCGCGCCGAGATCCTGCCCCCGGGCGTGAAAGCGGAACGTGCCATCGGGCATCGAGCCTTCAAGAATCGTGGCGCCCATGTCGCAGAGGTTCTGCTGGCCGGTCGAGCACCAGCGGCAGTGACCGCAGGAGGGAATGAACGAGCACACGACGTGATCGCCCGGCTTCACACGGGTGACGCCTGGTCCCACCGCTTCGATGATCCCCGCGCCCTCGTGGCCGCCAACGATCGGGAAGCGCGGCACCAGGTCGCCGTGCCGCAGATGCTCGTCAGAATGACATAACCCTGCGGCGACGAAGCGGATCAGTACCTCGCCCGCGCGCGGCTCATCGAGTTCAACTTCTTCGATCTCCCAGGCCTTGCCAACATCCCAGAGCACCGCTGCTGTTGTCTTCATCGACTGGTTCCTTTCCATGTACGGTCGCGAGAGGACGAGATACCTGTGCTGATCAGGAGGAAAACCGGGTTTCCCCAACTCCCTGCCCGGCGGGGCGGGTCGGAGAGGGCGCGGCGCCGCTGCGTCCACGCCGCAGCACCGCTGTGCCGCTACATGTTTCATCGTGCCGGTGCACGGCGCAGCCGCATGGGCGTCGAAAACATAGGGAACCCGGGGTTTTCCTGCCCGCAGTCAAACAGAGAGGTGCAGCCCTGCCCGAACCCCTCCGAAGGAGGGGAACCGGCGGCCCCCGCCTGTGGGGAGGACTCAGAAGGGCGCAGCTCTCCCGGGATCACCCTTCAGCGTCCCGGGGTAACGCACTCACACCGGGGTTTATAGAATAGCGGTATGAGTATTATACCCAACTATGCGAGAAACGACAAGAACGTCCTTGAGCGCACGGGAACCTGAAGTGTGAACACAGGCTGCGCGGGGGAGTTGGGAGGGCACAGCCCTCTCAGGAGCACGTATCTTGCCTCTGGCGTTATGCGTCTGGCGAATGGCGTCGATAAGGCCCTTACACGCGCCGGTACGGGCGATACACCGGCTGCCACATTGCCGCATCAATCTGGCGTGCGAGTTCATCGGGGGCCAGGGCGGGCGCCAGGCCGGCGGCCATAGCCGCCTGGGCAACGGCCATAGCCACCTCGCGCGAGACCAGACGCACATCCTCCAGCGACGGATAGAGCGCCAGCCCCGGATCACGGCGAATGGGCGCGCAGGCGCTCAGGGCGCGCGCCGCGGCAATGAACATTGCCTCGGTCACGCGGCGGGCCCCACTGACAAGCACGCCCAGGCCAACACCGGGAAAGATAAAGGCGTTGTTGCACTGCCCGATCGGTACGCTCTGCCCATGAACGTTGACCGGGGCGAACGGACTGCCCGTGGCAACCAGGGCCCGCCCATCGGTCCACTCCAGCAGATCGGCAGGCCGCGCCTCGCTTTTACTGGTGGGGTTCGAGAGCGGAAAAATCACCGGGCGCGGGGTATGCGCGGCCATCGCGCGCACAATCGCCTCGTTGAACGCCCCCGGCTGGGCTGCCGTGCCGAGCAGCGCCGTGGGGCGCACCTGCTGCACCACCTCGAGCAGCGGAATACGCGCCAGATCCGGATAACCCCGGGCGGCCACCGATTCTACCGGGTGAGCGTAGACCTGCTTGGCAGGCTCCAGATCCGTGCGTCCAGTGTGGACCAGACCGCGGCTATCAACCAGCCAGATCGCCGCCCGCGCCTCGGCAAGACCGAGGCCCTCGTGCACCATAGCGGCCACGATCTGGTCGGCGATACCGATGGCTGCCGAACCGGCCCCCAGTATCACCACGCGCTGCTCACGAAGGGGCACGCCGGTGATGTCGGCGGCCGTCATCAGGCCCGCCAGAGTGACGGCCCCGGTACCCTGGATATCATCGTTGAAGGTGCAGAGCTGGTCACGATAGCGCTCGAGCAAGCGCGCGGCGTTGTGTTTGGCGAAATCCTCCCATTGCAGGATGGCATTCGGGAAGAGCGTCTGAACAGCCCGCACAAAGCTCTCGACGAAGGCATCGTACTCTGCGCCGCGTACACGCTGATGGCGCCAACCGAGGTACAGCGGGTCTTCGAGCAACTCTTGATTATTAGTGCCTACATCGAGCACTACCGGCAACGTCGTGG
>JBDNDG010000238.1:0-7033 GCA_046719255.1 Chloroflexaceae bacterium | reverse complement strand
GCGCCCGCGGATCGGCTATATCCCTGAACGCCAGCGCTACCACACCCGGTACACCGCCCGCGAGTACCTGCACTTCCTGGGTCAATTCAGCGGCCTGACCGGGGTTGCGTTGCGTCAGCGCGTCGAGCGTGAGCTGGCGGTCGTGGGGTTGCTCTCCGCTGCCGACCGCAGCCTTGGCACCTTCTCCAAAGGCATGCTTCAGCGCCTGGGCATCGCGCAGGCGCTCCTGACTGATCCAGAGCTATTGCTCATTGATGAGCCGACCAGTGGCCTCGACCTGGCCGGGCAGCGTGAAGTGATTGACCTGCTTGCCGGTGTGCGCGATCTCGGGCACACGATCTTCCTCTGCACCCACTACTTGCAGGAGGCAGAACTCCTTTGCGACCGGGTGGGCGTGCTGGCGGGCGGACGGATCGCCGCCGAGGCCCGTGTGCATGATCTGCGGAACGTGGCCAACAGCGTGCGCATTCGGGTCGGGGCGCTTGATCCGGAGTTGCGCGCGCGACTGGAGAGCCTGGGCGCTGGTGTGCGTTGCGATGCCCAGAGCGTGCGCCTTAGCCCGAACACGCCTGAGTTACAGGCGACCGTGTTGCGCGCGCTCCTCGACGCGGAAGTGGCGATTATGGCTCTGGAGCCGCTGGAAAGCCCCCTGGAGCGGCTGTACCTCTGGGCACTGCACAGCGTGCCACCCACCAGCGCCGAGGCCCGAGGCGTGTTCCTGCCCTCGTGGGACCTCGAGGCGATTGCTGAGCCGCCTGCCGCGCCGCCGCCTGCCGACGAGCGGGCCGGTGCGAGCGATGCGCTCCTCAGCGAACTGTTGGGCCGCAACGAAGGCGATCGAGAGGCGGAGGGCCGGCGGTGAACAGCCTCACGCGGTTTCCTATGCGACTGCTACGTTTTACCGGATTTACGTTGCTGGAGTATCTGCGCTCGGGGCGCGTCGCGATCGAGATTATCGCGACGCTCGCCGTGTACTTCGTGTTTCTCCGCCGCCCGATGGGTGCGCCGTACTTCTTCAGCACGCTGGGGATCTTCACCCCGGTGCTGGCGCTCTACACCACGGCGATCATCATCAGTCTGGGCGATCGCCCCCAGAGTTATGTGCCACTCGCCCACGGAATCGGTCGCGGCACCTACCTGCTCGGTCTCTTCCTCGGCGCCTGCGCGATTGTGATGGGCGCCTATGGCCTGCTCAGCCTCGGTGTGGCGCTGTTGAACCCGCCGGTTAACATGAACCTCAGCGACTGGCTGCTCGGCACCTTGCCCCTGTTGCTCAACATCGGGCTGCTCGTGGCACTGATGCTGCTCCTTTCGCCGCTCGTCCTCTCACCCGGGTGGCGCCTGCTGGTCCTCGGCCTGATCGCCCTGGCGTTTTCGAGCAACTTCATTGGCGGCGTCATGCTTGAAGCGATGCCCGAATCGGGCCGGGCGCTGCTGCGGGCGGTGCAGGCACTGGTAGGTGGCCCGCTGGTGCCGGCATTTTACGGCTTTCAGCTTGCGGTGACCCGCGATTACGCCACGCCGACGGCCTTCGCCAATCTGCTGGCTCAAGCCTCGCTCCTCGCCTCGCTGCTCGGCCTCTCGGTCTACGCATTGTCGCGAAGGGATGTGATTTTTAGCAGCCAGTGAGCAGTCAATTCTCAACAGGCACGAAGGCGACCGCGTCAACCCACACCCCACGGCGGTCATCGCCGGCCAGCGTGCTGGTGCTCACCAGTGCCGATCGGGGTTCCAGGTCATAGGTTCCCAGATCGATCCACCAGTTGCGCTCGCGCTCCAGATTGGCTATTACCAGGCTCTCGCCATCGCGGTGGCGCACCAGGTAGCGCGCCTCACGCGTTTCGTCAAGGCCGTTGAGCGCATAGGGCACATAGGCCAGCACCCGGTAGCGTCCGGCGCGTGGCAACGCGGGGCGCCAGACTGCTACCACCGGGGCGCGCAGGGCGGTGGCAAGCCAGGGGCGCGCCGCGCTGCCGGCGAAGCTGCCCGTCGCAAAGCGTGAGCCGTCACCGTAGCCCACCGCGTGCGTCTGCCACCCGCCCGCAGCGCTAAACCCGGGGCCGCCGTCGTCTACCACAATCACCCCTGGAGGCGGCGGGCCGCACGGTGAAGGCATATCTTCCCACAGCCAGACGCTCACCTGACCCGCCGGACTGCGCGCCCAGGGGTCGGGGTCCTTACCGCACCAACCGTAAGGGTCCACATCGCGGCCAAGGTATTGCACCTGGAAGTGCAGGTGAGGCCCCAGGGCGCAGCCACTCTCACCGGCAACGCCCAGCGCGTCGCCGCGGGCCACGGTCTGGCCGGCAGTGACGGCGATGCTGGCCAGGTGCCAGTAGAGTGTGCGGTAGCCGTTGCCGTGGTCAACGATCACGGCGCGGGCCGGCGAGCCACAGCCATCGTCGGAGTTGCCGGCGAAGGTCACCGTGCCGGCGGCAGCGGCGAGGACCTTATCGGGGGGGTGCATGCCGTAGTCCCAGCCGGTGTGTCCGTCGTAGGCAAAGGCGAGATCGGTTTCGGCGCGACCCCAGTAGGTCAGGAGCGAGCCGTTCTTCTGCAAGAAGGGCGCATCGTGGTCGAAAAAAGAAGTTACGGGGAACGCGCGCTCCATGGGGCGCGCCAGAAAGGGCCGCGCAGGAGCGGGCCAATCGTCGGGTGGATCGCGCGGGTCGTCGAAGAGGCGGGCATAACTGCCAACCAGACCGTCGAGGCGCACGCCAAGGCCACCGGGCGCCACCGTGGGCGCGAGCACCCGCGCCAGCACATAGCGGCTAAAGGGCAGATTGGCGGCCACCTCCTGTCGCGACCCGTCGGCGAAGGTCAGGGGGGGCAGCGCCCCGGGGCCGTGGAGGGCATAATCGCGGATGGCCCAGCGCAGCTCGCGGGCGGCCCAGCGGAGCTGGCTGTAGAGACCACGCCGCCCACCCCCATCGCCCCGATACCCCATGGCCCAGGCCAGTTGCTCGGGACCGGCCCGGCGACTGCTCACCAGGCCGCTCTGGAGATCGAGCAGGGCGAGCAGCAGGCGCGGGTTGAGGCTGTAGAGGCTGCTCAGGCCGACCAGTGTGTCGCTGAAAGATTGGGAACGATCGCCGACCTGAAAGCGCACGCCTGCCAGCGGGCTGCCGCGAGCTTCGAGGAACGCCTGGATTTCCGGGCCGTTGAAGTTGTGCTCGTAGCTGAGCCGGCGCGGATCGAAGAGCGGATCGCGAGGCGCGACAGGCACAACGCTGGGCGTTGGTAGGGGCAGGAGTGTTGCCGTGGGTAGAGGGAGCGGCGTAGCCGGGCGCGCAGCCACAGGGCTGGCAGGCGGCGATGGGACCGGTGTGGCCGGCGGAGGTGGCGCAGCGCACGCTGCCAGCGCAAGGGCCAGAAAAGCGATTAACCTGCGGAACGGCTTCATAACGCCAGGCAGGATAGCCGAACTGGCCGGATTGGTCAAGGCGCGGTTCGGCGCGCCATCCGGCTCTGAGGTGAAACTAGCCCGCGCGCGGGAGGGTTTGGGAGGGCTGCGCCCTCGCAGGAACCAACCCGCCGGTGGGGAGGGCTTGGGAGGGCACAGCCCTCCCGAAAACCCCTTCAGGGCAACCGCCTCAACGCTGCAACACGCCGCGCAGGCGAGCAATCAGATCCTCAACCAGGGCGCGCATCTCGGCCACGGCCTCCTCCACGGTTGTGCGGCCTTCGCTGAGACTATCCTCGTTCGGCATGATCAGCCAGAGAACCAGATAGAGGAGCAGGCCCACGCCGTTGAACAGCGACAGAATCACGAACCCGATCCGCACAAACAAAGGGTCAATGCCAAAATATGCCGCCAGGCCGCTGGCAACCCCGGCGATCAACCGGTCGCCACGGCTGCGGGTGATGCGCTTGCCATTCATCGTAGACCTCCTCTCGTGCTGTCCGCCGGCCATGCACCGGCGGGTCGATCTGTCTGCCCCTACGACGCGGGCGGGGCGCGGAATGTTGCGGAGGAGCGTCTTGCCGGCGCCCTATTCCCCCCAATCAATGGTCACGAAAATGTCACCATCGCGCAGGCTGACCGGATAGGTGGGGATACGCAATCCGACGGGCGGCACGATGCTCTTGCCAGTGCGCACATTGTAGGCCCAGCCATGCCACGGGCAGGTGATCGTCTCGCCGATCAGCGCGCCTGCCGAAAGCGGACCGCCTTCGTGGCGGCAACTATCCCCGAAGGCGTAGATCGTCCCTCCCACATTCGCCAGCGCGATGGGCAGGCCATCTACCTCCACATACAGCAGCCGTCCGGGTGGCAGATCAACCAGGGCGGCAACACGCACCAGTTCAGCAGCCATTGGCGCCTGCGGTTTTCAGCCAGGTTTCACCCGCTAATTATAGCCCGTGCGCGGGAGGGTGTGGGCGGGACGCCCGCGCATCCGGAGTGGCGCTTTACCCCGGGTGTGAACCGCTTCAGCTCCTTCCCTGGTTGACGTGGTTACATCAATAGGGTACAGTTACAAAACCATGACATCGCCATCCGCGAGGTACCGTATGTCACCTATCGCCATCAACCAGCGTCAGCTCGAGACCCTCAGCCAGTTGCTAATCGCGGGCGGTTATCACGATGTTACCGACCTGCTCGCCGCGTCGCTCGAACGCCTGATTTCCTTCTGGCCCGCTCGCGCCGGCGCGCTCCTATACGTCAGCCCCTATGGCGAAACGGTTCGCTACACCCAGGGCCCGCTCGACGAAGAGGCGCGCACGCTGATCGAACAGGCGCGGCAGGGGTTTACCCGCCGCGCGGAGGGTGGCGAGCCGATTGTCGGGAGCTATTCGCTCGACGATGGGCGCGATCTGATCGAGCTGCCCCTGCAAAGCGGCAGCCAGGGCGTAGGTTTGCTGCATCTGGTGGTGGAGGGCCAGGATGCCGGGGGGCGCGAGAACGCCCCACCGCTCGATGAAGATCTGCTGGTGCTGCTGGTGCGGGCCATTGGCGGTGAAGCCGACAAAATTGCCATGCTGCGCCGGGCCGAACGCGATCTGCGCGAGTTGCACCTGCTCTACGAGATCGGGCAATCGCTGGCGGTTAATCTCGATCTGCCCAGCCTGCTCAACGACATCAAGCTGCGCGTGCCACCCGTCGTCGGGGCGGAGCGCTGCTCGATCTTCTTGCTCGATGAAGCCACCAATGAACTGGTGCTGGAGTTGCCCCACGAACAGCGCACCTACCGCATGCCAGCCGATCGCGGTATCGCCGGCTGGGTGGTGACGCACGGCCTGGGGCAGATCGTCAACGACGTAGAGCAGGACAGCCGCTGGTACGACGTCATCGGTCGCGAGGCTGACTTCGTCACCCGTTCGATCGCCTGCGTGCCGATGCGTTTGCAGGAGCGCACCATCGGCGCGATGCAGTTGCTGAACAAGATCGATGGACGCGGGTTTTCCGAACAGGATCTGCAATTGCTGACCACCCTGGCCGCGCAGGCCGCCATCGCCATCGAGAATGCGCGCCTCTACCAGAGCCTGAAGCAGGAACACGAGCGCCTGCTGCACAAAGAGGCCGAGGTGCGCCACGCGATCGCCCGTGATCTGCACGATGGCCCCGCGCAGAGCATCGCCGCGATTGCGATGAACATCGAGTTCATCAAAAAGCTGTTCCACGCCATGCCCGAACGGGTGCCCGATGAACTCGACACCCTGGCCGAACTGGTCAGCAAGACGACCCACGATATCCGCACGCTGTTGTTTGAGCTTCGTCCGCTGGGCCTGGAAACGCAGGGCCTGCTCCCGACCCTGCAACAGTACGTTGAGCGCTGGCGCGATCCTTCGGGTGTGGGTACTCAATTGCGGCTGGAGGCGCCGCCGAATATGCCACGCCTGGCTCCGGAGAAAGAGACGGCGATCTTCATTATCATTCAGGAGGCGGTGAACAACGCGCGCAAACACGCCCGCAGCGACATAATTACCATCTACCTGTATGAGGAAGAAGGGGTGCTGGTTGCCAGTGTGCGCGATCGCGGTCGGGGCTTCAACCTGGCTGCGGTCGAGGCAATCTACGTCAATCGGGGTAGTCTGGGGTTGTTGAACATGAAGGAGCGCGCGCGGTTGATCGGGGGCGACCTGCGTATTAGATCCGAGCAGGGCCACGGGACAACCGTGGAGCTACGCGTCCCCATTGCGTGATGCCGGGCTGTCGGGTTCGCGCGCGGGCTGGAAGGGCCTGTCGTCCCGGACATTTCCGTTCTGGTAGCCGGGCCGCAGGCCACAGGCTTAGAGGCGCATCCGGCAACTCACGCTATACATCGGGTGCGGCAACTCAAGCCAGCGCCTGTTTGCCGGCAAGCCGCGCTGCCGCACCTGATGTGAGCATATGGGGAAACCTGGTTTCCCCATACCCCTGCCGGTGGGGAGGGCTTGCCGCCCTCCCTGAAGGATCCCCGCTCACGCCACACCGGCGCTCATCACATCCTTAACGAGTTGCGCGATATCGGTGGGCAGGCGGGCTACCTTTACCCCAACGGCCTCCAGGGCCTTGATCTTCTCCTGGGCAGTGCCCTCGCCACCACTGATGATCGCACCCGCGTGGCCCATGCGCTTGCCTTCAGGCGCCGTCTGGCCGGCGATGAAGCCGACCACCGGTTTGGTGACGTTGGCGGCGATGTAGCGCGCTGCCTGGATCTCCGCGTCACCGCCGATCTCACCGATCAACACGATCGCCTCAGTTTGCGGATCGGCCTGGAACAGTTCCAGCACGTCAGTGAAACTGGTACCGATGATCGGGTCGCCGCCGATACCGACAATCGTGCTCTGGCCCAGGCCGATGCGGGTCAAAGCATCCACCGCCTCGTAAGTCAGGGTGCCTGACTTGCTGACCACGCCGACGGGGCCGGGGGTGGCGATATTGCCGGGAATGATCCCAACCTTGGCTGCGCCGGGGGTGAGCAGGCCGGGGCAGTTCGGGCCGACGAGGCGCGCGCCATGCTCCTGAACGAAGGCGTAGGTGCTCACCATATCCAGGGCAGGGATGCCTTCGGTGATACACACGATCAGCGGAATGCCGGCGGCGGCAGCC
>JBDNDG010000237.1:0-7065 GCA_046719255.1 Chloroflexaceae bacterium | reverse complement strand
ACTATGCGGTCGAAATGTCCCAATGACGACCGCATGCTCTTACGTTCTCCCTGGCGAAGGTGGGGCGAGCGATGGTTTGCCTGCCGTTCGTAAATGGTAGGCGCCATGCGCGGGGCACACAACGCCAGAATGAACATATTCATTATTCCTGGGAGGGCTTTGCCCTCCCAGACTCTCCGGCGCGCGGGTGATGTTCGTTCATGCGGCTGGGTCGCACCACACTAGAATGGACATAACTATTCCTGGGAGGGCTTTGCCCTCCCAGACTCTCCGGCGCGCGGGTGATGTTCATCACGGCTCACCGGGGCGCACGTAGCGCAGTTCCACGTGGCCCTGGGGCTCCAGTGCGGCGCGCAGGGTCGCAACCAGGTCGGCATCGGCGCCGTGGCCGGCCAGGAAGGTCAGGGTGGGCGTATCAATGTAGTAGGTTACATCGTCAGGACCTTCCTCTTCCAGGTGGTCAATCAGGAACTGGAGCTGCTGCGGTGTGATCTCGCCCAGGTAGACGCCGGTCTCGTCGTTGAACAGGGCGACGCCTTCCTCGGAAGGCGCTGGCGCTGAGTCGGGTTCGGCTTCACCCCGGGCGACGGCCAGGATCTGCCGCCGCTCGGCCCGGCTGAAGCGCAACGGCTCCAGCGTATCGGCCAGCAGCGTCTCGACCACCACCTGTGCCGCATCGGGGCGGGCAAGGCGAGCGGTTGCGGCGCGCATTGCCTCGATGCGTCCCGGCTCACGCAGCAGCGCATCGATCTTATAGCCAATGGTCAGCAGCGAGTTACTGCGCACAGCGGCGCCGTTCTCCAGCAACCGGTCGCTGTTGCGCTCTTCCTGACCAGGGATGGGGTTGACAATGACCATCGGCAGCCCGGCGGCCATACACTCCGCCGAGGTCAGCCCCCCTGGTTTGCCGACGAACAGCGTCGCGACCCGCATCAGCGCGTGCATCTCGTGCGTGAACCCCAACACGCGGAACCGCTCCGCCTGGCCGGCGGTGAGCGCCGTCACCTCCTCGCAAAGCAAGCGATTGCGCCCGCAGACCACCACTGTCTGCACCGGTGTCTCCATCTGCATAATGCGCGAGACGATCTCCTGGGCCGGGCCGCCGCCGAAAGCACCTGCCGAGACCAGTAGCGTGGGCAGATCACTGCGGAGCTGATAGCGTTCGCGGATGGCGGCAGGGTCACATGAGGCGCTGAACTCCGGGCCGATCGGAATACCCGAGACGGTGATCCGCTTCGCATCAATGCCCAGGGCGATCAACTGGGCGCGCGCCTCGTCTTGCGCCACAAAGTAGCGATTGAAGGCGCGGCTCAGCCACATCCCCTGAAAATCGTAGTCGGTGGTCACGATTGCCAGCGTGGTATGCAACTGTTCCTGGCTGAGCAACTGGGCCACCATCGCTGCGGGCATAAAATGCGTGCACACCGTGATGTCCGGGTCATAGTCTTGAATCAGGCGCACCAGGGGCTGAGCGTTGAGCATGGTCAGAATGTTCATCAGCCCGACCTGGGTTTTGAAGGGCTCATCATTCTGGTCGTAGAGCCAGCCTACGGCCCACGGATTATCCTTCACCAGGGCAAAATAGGCATCGGCAGCGGTAACCTGATACAGGCGCGAGGTGAGTTTCAGCGCGTCCTGGTTCTGGATTTCGACACCGGGGCGAGCGCGAAAGGCCTGCTCGATAGCGGCGGCGGCCACTTTGTGCCCTGAGCCGACGCTTGCCGAGAGGATGAGAACCCGTGTGCTCATACCTGACTCCACGATGGTGCTGACGACGGTCGTCGGGGGTAGTATACTCCAGGTGCGGTGCGGTGGGCGGGGGGTAGGGCCGAGCGCGCCTGCGTTGCATCAGCCCTGGGGGTGGGCCACGGTCAGCAAAAAGGGTTCAGGAGGGCAAAGCCCTCCCAAACCCTTCCACGCTCCATGCGCTTCGTGTTTTCGATAAGCGACTCAGACGTCCTGCCCGGCGCCCCAGATCGTACCCACACTCTGGCCACTCCCGCGCATGGTCCGGGTCAACAGGTAGAAATGGGCACAGCGGGCGGCCCGGGCGCCGTCACCGATGGCGGTGAGCACCTGTTCACCCTCAGGGCGGGTCACATCACCGGCGGCGAAGAGGCCGGGGATACGGGTCGCGCCATCGCGATCGACCTGCACAAAACCGCCGGGCCCGACCACTCCCAGGTCGCGCACCACGGCGCTTGCCGGCTCGTAACCCAGGTCGGCAAAGGCCACATCGGCCACCAGGCGGCTCACCTCATCACCCCGCCGAACGATCAGCACCCGCGTGCCGCCTTCGGCGGCCACATCGATCACCTGGTAGCCCGGCAAAATAGCGATGTTGGGCCGCTGCTGCAGGAGCCGCACCTCGGCCCGGTCGGCGGCTGCCTCGGTTGGCAACACCAGGTAGACCTGCAGGGCAGTGGCGGCGAACTCGGCCACGCTGTAGAGCGCCTGTAGCGTATCGCCCACCACCACCACCCGCTTGCCGACGAGCGCGGCGGCGTGCTGCGTCGTGCTATGGCCCAGGTCGGCGAGGAGACCGGCGTTGCCGTTCAGTCGCAGGTCGCGGCGTGGCATCACCCCGGTGGCGACGATCACGCTTGCGGTCGTGATCGGCCCGGAGCGCTGGGTTTCAACCAGGAACGTATCGCCCTCGCGGCGCACCGCCTTGACCCGATCCTCGAGCATAAACTCCTTGTGTGAACGCAACAGATCCTCGAAAAGATGCACTGCCGAACTGCCGATCAACGCGCGCTCCTCATCCTCGGGGTCGGGGCCATCATAGTGGACCAGGATGCTGCCTACCAGATAATCCTTCTCAACAGCCGCGGGTCGCTCAATTCGCCCGCCGAGGTGATCACAGATCAACAGAAAATCCAGATCCTTGCCCAGCGCGTACATCGCCGCCGCCTGACCTGCCGCACCGCCGCCAATGATGACCAGGTCGCGCATAGTTCCTCCCTGTGCAATCTCTGGCACACTGTCTACTTCCCGGCATAGCGCCCGGCCATCCGGCACGCCACGCTTCGGAAGGTTCTGCTAGAAGCGTGACCACGCTGTCATCGCTTAAAGCCTGGTTATGATTTCGCGAGTGGTGGGCCTATCTTAGCAGCATTCGATTGAGATTTCAATAATTTGGGCGGGTGATATCCAATGAGTATGAAAAATTCGAAAACTCTCCGGTTTTGCATAAATGTAGTTATTTCAATATAATTACTAATTGCATGACTGTATAACTAACGTAGGGTATGGGGAAACCCGGTTTCCCCATACCCCTTGCCTGTGGGGCGGGTTTAAGAGGGGGCAGCCCTCCCAGAAACAACCCACCCGGGGGGCGGGTTTGGGAGGGCTGTGCCCTCCCAGGAAAAAACTTGCCTTCATCTTGTCAGCGTATAGGGAAACCGGCTTTGCCATGCACCTCCCAGACCCCCTCTCAGAGTGTTCTGAGGGGGGCGCGCAAGCCATTTCGCCCCCACTGGCGTCAGGCCGCAGCGCGGCCCCGCCCGCCACGCAGCCGCAGCCAGCCCCAGCGGGCCAGCAAGAGCACTGGCAACCATACCGGCGACCAGATCAGCAAGATAATGCCAAGGTTGACCAGTTCCTTCCCGAAAGCGATCAGGCCGCGCAGGGCCTCGCGCGCCACGTTGAGCGGCTGCCAGCCGTCTTCTTCGATGATTGGCGGGGGTGGCGGCACCGGGCGTATCTCGACCGTGATGGTCGAGAAGGCCGCGCTCTGTTGCAGGTACTTCATGCGGCCCTGGATCTGCTCGATCTGCCCCTGCACGTCTGTGAGCGCCTGGTTGACCTGGAGGGCGTCTTCCACCTTCTCGGCCCGCCCCAGCAGGTCGAGCAGGCGATCACGGGTAGCTTCAAGGTTACGCAGTTGCGACTCGAGGTCAACGAACTCTTCGGTCACGTCATCGCCGCTGATCATCCGTGAAAAGACCTTGCGCGCCAGACCCTCGACGCCGCTGAGGGCCTCGTCGAAGCGCCGTGCTGGCACGCGGAAGGTGATCACCGCTGTCCGCTCCGTCTCGGTGCCGTCGGTTTGCAGTGAAACGACGTAGCCGCCAAGTTCCTGCGCGCGGGCGCTGATGCGCGCTTCGGCTTCGGCCACGTTCTCCACTTCAATGCTCAGGGTTGCCGTCTTGATCACCAGGCGCGGGAAGCCCGGCTGCGCTGCGCTGTCGGATGCGCCGGCGGACGTCCGTTCCTGGCTATACGCCGGCTCGATGGCCGCCGGACCAGCGGTGGGTATGGGCATGGGTACGCTCCGCGCTTCGGTTGAGTCGCTCGCCGACACGCCCCCCGCTGGCGCCGGGGTGCCGCTGGGGCGTGACATAACGCCGCATCCGACCAGGAACACAGCCGCCAGAAGGAGGAGAAGTCGAAGGGGTTGCATAGGTGACTCCTTTTGATGAGTGCTTGTACCCGTCTGGTCACGGTTTCAGAAGGGCCACGCTTCAGGTTAGCGCGAACCCCGTCTTGTTAGATAAACGTTCCGCACCACCGAATCGTTCCCTCCTTTAAGTGGTACCCTTTGAAACGTTCCCCCCGCTTCGCCGAGCGGAGTGTGGGGCGTGGCGGGTACGGGTAGCGTTTTTGGGGCCACGGCTGCTCCTCCTCACCCCCCCGACCCCCTCTCTCTGATCGAGGGGGAAGCGAGCGTTGGGGTTGCCACATGTGAACTCCCCCTCTCCCGCTAAGAGAGAGGGGTCTGGGGGGGTGAGGACGCGCGGCAGCCATGGCTTGCTGATGCGCTCTGGAAAAAACTGGCAGCGTGAAAAAGCCCTGGGAGCGGGGCGCCTCGCTATCGGACGCCTGCGAGGGCGTCTCGCCCTCGCTCCCGGGTTGCCCCTGGACGTCTTCGCGTAACCTCCTGGGAAGGCGAAGCCCTCCCAAACCCCCTCCCGCGCGGGCTCATTTCACATCATCAGGAGGAAGAGCAGCGCGCTGAGGGCCCGGTTATGCGTCGAAGCAGCGACCTCGTTTTCAACGGCGAGATGGGTCAGAAACGCGCTTACCTCAGCGGCGTCAGGTTCGCGGGGATGGCGTATACCGTGAAAGTGGATAATACCATTTCAGATTGTAGATGTTGGGTTGCAGATTGTCGCGCAAGGCGTACAGGTGCGCTTTGACGCAACGCTGCTTGCGGAGTATTCATATGAAGGTAGAACGCGGCGGATCCAGCCGACACAGGCTCCTTCGGGACGGAGTGCAGCGTGTGTGCGACGCAGAGCGGCATGCGCTGGTCAAGCAGACGGGGTGGATTGGTTGGCGGAGACCGTGGTTGTGGCTTATGGTATGCACAGACATGAAAAAATAGAGACGCTGTTATGGATACCATCTGATCAGCCCGCAGGATACGGGGCGGTGCGTAAGTGGCGCGAATTCCAGGCGGCGCCGTCACCGCGTAGGGCTGCGCGTGGCGGGCAGAGGCGGTCGTTCTGAACGGTAGCAGATGGAAGGCGGGAATAGCCTGCGGATAAGCGGCGTAGTATAATCGAGAGCAGGCGTAGAAGGTAGTTAGGCCGCCCTTTGGCAGCACCTCTTCGCCCAGTTCGTGCCACCACACCGTCGCAATGGCGACCGCCAGGAGCAGGCGCTCGATACGCGCCGGGTCGTCGAGCCTGGTCTGGGCCATGTCGAAGCCAGCCGACGTGTCATCACGGCAGCTTTGCTCGATCTGCATCCGCTTGAGATCGATGCGCAGCCGTCGGCGGGTGGCCTTTCGGTTGGCCATCACTGCGACCATCTCGGCTGGCTGTTTGGCGGTGACTTTGGTCCACTATGACGATTGGCCCGGTCTCTCCGCTTTCGTTTGCGGGGACGCCATTGTTCCTCAACGCTTTCAATAGTGCTAACGCGTTTCTGGACACCAACGGATTGGGGCAAGAAGGATAGCCTAACATCTCGCTCCAGCTGACTGCTCTCCTGGTAGCTTCGATGCCTCGGTCGCAACGGCTGAGCTCGGTGCCGTTGGGCAGAAAGAATCAAATGGATCAAAAATGGAGCAAAACAACTGAACGCTTTCCCTGGCAATTTATCCTTCTGGCTTTCACTTTTTCCTGGCTGTTCTGGATCCCTGGCGCTTTGGCAGCGTATGGTGTGGCTGTACCACAAGAACTGACCAGGTTTCTCAATAGCCCGTTTAACCCTGCGGCTTTTGGTCCCTCACTGGCCGGCATACTGCTTACGCTCAAAGAGCAAGGATGGAGCGGCGTTGGCAGATTGCTCAAGCAGGGAATCAACATACACTTTAACAAAATCTGGCTCCTGCCAATCTTGTTTCTGCCGCTGTTGATTTTCGCAGGGGCAACACTCTTGTCGGTAATCATTGGCAAAACCACATTAGACCTTTCGGTCCTGGCAAATCCTCCGCTCGCCATCGTTGCACCGATTATGATTCTCCTTACCGCAGGCCCACTACAAGAAGAGTTTGGCTGGCGTGGCTATGCATTACCTCGGTTGCAACGGCGCTTTAATGCACTTATGTCCAGTATTATCTTGGGAATCGTTTGGTGGCTATGGCATTTTCCCCTGGTGTTCATCCCTGGTAGATTTATGGTGAACAATGTATTGCTATTTGGGATGTTGATGATTGAGATCGTTCTAATGAGCATCCTGTTTACCTGGATCTACAACAACACAGGAGGCAGTGTACTGGCGGCTCTGCTTTTTCATACATCAATGAATTGGTCAATATGGGTGCTACTACCAGGTATGCAGGTTAATGCCGTTATAATTGGTTTTACCAGTTTATTGTTGTTTATCATCGTAGTGATAGTGTTATCGATTTGTGGTGTTGAGAGATTGGTTTGGGCCAGAAGCGACTGAAGGACGTTTCCGTCCTGCTCGCGCTTGCACCTGACGTCGCTCCGCTGTGCTGCGCGGTGCAGGTGAAGCGCAGGCCGTTAGCCCGCGTATGACGGGCAGGATGAATAGGATGGGCGAATTTCTCGAAAGCGAAACACTGTGTTCAGCAGAGTTCAAGGCAAGTTCTCCATACTTCTCCAACGCGGCTCGCGCTGATGGAGTTTATACGGGCACGTTGCGTCCATT
>JBDNDG010000236.1:0-7087 GCA_046719255.1 Chloroflexaceae bacterium | reverse complement strand
CCCATGAGCAATCCCAACGTGAGCAGTGGCCGGCCCGGTCCGAAGGATGTGTCGATCAACTATTCGCTGCTCCGTGACGAGTATAGCCGGGCCTTCTTCCGTGATGTGGATAAGGCGCTCGGACCCTTCATGACTGCCGACCCTCTACCGCTGGCTCTGGCAGGCGTGGATCGCAATATCGCTTTTTTTCGTGAAGTGACCAGTTATCCCAATCAGATTATCGCGACGCTGACGGGCAACTACGATGCGACCTCGGGCCATGACCTGGGCAAGCTGGTCTGGCCCCTGGTGCGCGAGAGTCTCGATGCCCGCCGCATGGCCATCTTCAGCGAGTTGAACGCCGCGGTAGGCGCGCAGCGCTCGGCCTCAACCATCGGCGAGGTCTGGCGCTTCGCCCATGAGGGGCGCGGTGCAACCCTGGTGGTCGAGGAGAGCTACCACGAGCCCGCCCTGATTGATCCGTCGGACATCACCGGCAGCATTCAGTTGAATCCCGGTGAACTGGTTGGCCCTGAGGCCCTCGATGACGCCGTCGACGCGGTGATCGTCAAGGTGTTGGAGAAGGGTGGCCGCGTCGTGTTCGTTGACGACGGCACCCTGCCTCAACACGGGCGCATCGCTCTGATTCTGCGCTACTAGGCGCTTCCGGAGTGCTGCTGAGCGGGCCCGGTTCGCCTCGCTCCTTTCCTTCGGTATATGCAGGCGCATGGGGGTCCTGGCCCCTCTGCGCCTTTGTTTTGTGACGTGCCTGCGCCTGGCGCCGTCATTCAATGTAAACATAGCGTTCTGCCCTCCTTCCAGCCTCCCCCCGCAGGGTGAGGAGCTCGGTTTCCGCCCCTGGTGGGGAGGGGCCCGGGAGGGGGCCGCCCTCTCAGGAGCCAACCCGACGGCATAGAGGGTTGGGGAGGGCGCAGCCCTCCCGGGAACCTCTTATGTTCATTCCGGCGTTGTGCGGCGCAGCCGCATGGACGGCTGGTATGAACATCGGGGAAACCGGGTTTCCCCATACCCCTGCCCGGTGGGGAGAGGAGGGTGGAAGGGCCCAGCCCCTCAATCATGCCCGGGCCCCGGAACGGGCCAGGAGGATACTATGCGCCGACCGGTTAGAAGCAATGCACTCTGGCGCGTCGGGTTCCTGGCATGCGCCGCTCTCGTCCTGATCGTTCTGCCCTTGCTGGCCGTGACGTTCGTGAGCGGCGAAGGGAGCCGCACGCTCTTCCCCGGACCAGTACCTGGACGCTTTCGTGTCCATCTTGAATGGACGGCGGGCACGTATGGCGGCGGCGATTCGCCCGTGATCCTCGCCCGGCGAACCCTGCTGCGCCTGTATGCTCGCCAGGGTGAACGAATCCTGCTTGGATCGAGCGGGATCGATGTCAGTGGCATTGATGGCGGTGAGCCAGACCTCGGTGATATCCTGGTCTACAACCCCGGAACCGTCACCGGGCCAATCGGTCAGGAAGTGCTTCCTGACCTGACCGGCACAGCCGATCCACCGCAGGTCGGCGCGTTCGCCAATGGCTTTCGCTGCAGCGCCCAGCGCGACGCCGTGCCGGGCGTGGGACGTATCGCAACCCGTGCCGAGGAACTGGCCGGCCCGCTGCCCAATCCTGGCGGATACGACCCCTGCGTCTATATTGCGCCGGTCACAGGAATCTACTTCGTGGCCTTTATCGGCCCATCGGGCCCTGACAGCACCGCTGTGCCCGTTGTCAGCGGCGGGCTGGACAATCCCACACCCAGCGACTTTGGTCCGCTTCAGCGGACCAGTGTCACTGCCTGGGACGTGACGGTGCGTGATAGCGCCAACACCACCGAGCGACCCGGCCGGCTCTTTGCGTATTACTACACCGCCATCACCGGCGGGGGTGCCCGCCCTATTGCCGGTACGGCCTATGTGGCCACCAGCACCGGCTTTATCTACCGGATCATCTCCCAGAGCGACCCGTTCGGCTTCCTTTTCTATGCAAATCAGCTCGGTTTCCAGATCAACGTTCCCGGCCAGCCGCCGCAGCCCCTCTACCGCGCCCTGGTTGCCGATCCGAACGCCACGTTCGATGAGCAGAACGGGTTGATCCAGTTACAAGGCAATGGCGAGGTGAGCCTTTCGGCGCCACTGTTCCCGGTTTTCCCCAACCCGCCCGATCCGGAGGTGCTGACGGCCCTGGGAATTCCCCTCACACCGGTCCCCCCGCGGATCAGCGATCTTCGCTTTCTCGGCCAGCGGGGCGGAAACACGACCGGCATTGGCCAGGGTGGCACCTTCAGCTTCACCACCTCCCAGCCGGGCACGTACACTCTGGTGATCAGCCGCGATGGCACGAACTTTGATCCAACCAATCCTCAGAATCGCACCTTGCGGAGTCTCGTGACTACGGCTGGACCGGTCAGCGTGGATTGGGACGGGCGTAACAATGCTGGTGTGCCGTTCCCGGCCGGGGATTTCCAGGCGCAGGCAGTGATACAGGGCGGTGAGGTCCACTTCCCGTCCGTGGACGTAGAAAACAATGTTGCCGGTGGGCCGATCCTCGAATTGATTAACCCGCCGGACACTGACGGTGATGGTGTGGTTGACTGCCCGCCCTTCAACGGTGGTTGCTTCGGCGCGTTCTACGATGACCGGGGATACCGCACCCCCTCCGGTATTCTGATCGGCCAGGCTGAGAATGGTCCGCTCTGCCCGGGCAACGCGGCGAACCCAAACGGCTTCGGCAACCCGCCCAACCCGCCGGCAAGCGATCCGGTGCAGGGCTACGACTCCCGCACTCCCCAGCGGGCCTTTGGCTTTACGTTCCCTGCTAACCCCCCGGCGGTCTGCCAGGAGAATGGGGGCCACGGTGATAAAAAGGGTCTGGATATCTGGACCTATTACCCCGGCAATACCCTGATCGCGCCTCTGCGCATCGTTGATCCAACCGCAGTAACGCTGCGCAGCCTGACGACCACGCGCACCTCTGCCGGGGTGGAGATCGTCTGGGTAACAGGCATAGAACTCGGCACCGAGAGCTTCCACATTCTGCGCAGCAGCAGCGGTTCCCTCGAAGACGCGGTGCGTGTCACCAGCGCGGCTATCCCGGCCCGCGGCAACGCCACCGGCGGTGCCCGGTACACCTGGCTCGATCGTGGGGCAGGGGAGGGGAGTTTTTCCTACTGGCTGGAGGAGCAGGAGGTCGGCGGGGTCTGGCGTCTGTACGGCCCGGTGCAATCCGCGCCCGCACTGAGCATCAGGGCCGAAACGGTCCTCCTGCCGCTGATCAGTCGGTAATGCTGTCGTCCGGTACCTTGCAGGACCGGACGCTCCATCACGACCAGGTCGGAGGGGTTCGGGGACCGCAGCCCTCCAGCCCCCTTCCTTGAGAGGAGGGTTTGGGAGAGCTGCGCTCTCCCAGGAACGAGTATGTTCATTCGGCGTTGTGCGCCCCGCGAATGGTACCTGATGTCGGCATCGGGGCAATCGAGTTGCCCCATTCCCCTGCCCGGCGGGGCGCCCGGCAATCCCAATACCGGTTTAGGACATGGGGAACCCCGGTTTCCCCACGCCCCCGTCCACGGTGAAGGTTTGCAGCGTTCTGCCTCCTCGCAGCCTCCCCTCGCCGGGGGGAGGCGCCCCATTCTCTCCCCCGGCGAGGAGGAGCAGGCCGACAGCCTCACCGCCATTAGGAATTGGGACGAACGCGATTGTGCCCCCTACTGCGGCAACAACCCCAGGGTACGCCCCACGGCTACAGCTTCACGGCGGCTACTGACCCCGAGTTTATCGTAGATCGTACTGGTGTGCTTGCGAACGGTGTTCACCGTCACCGACAGCCGATCGGCAATCTCCTGGTTCGACCAGCGTTCAGCGAGCAGGGCGAGGATTTCGCTCTCACGGCGCGTGAGCATTTCCGGGAGTCGCGCGGGCAGGACCGGCTGCAATGGCTGGCCGGTGACCGGCAGCGGTGCGAACGCGGCAAGCACGCCCTCCAGATACGCCGTGGCTACACCTCGCTGCGCAAGGGAGCGCAGTAAAGGTCGAAGTGCCGGGCCAAGATCGACCAGCGTGCGTACCATGGCGTGAGGCTCGGCCAGTCGCACTGCGCGCTCGAGGATCTTCAGCGCCTCGAGCGGGCGCTGCTGTGCCTGCCGTAGCAGCGCTTGCAGCCCCAGCGCCGTAACCAACAGGCGCTGGTTATGGATCTTCTCGATTGTGGCCAGGTGGCTGCTGAGTGATACCTCTGCCCGCTCCAGATACTCGCGGTCCGCCACGGTAATCCAGACCTGAGTCTGGGACAACTGGGGCGTCTCGAACGAGATCCGCATTCCGAAGAAGATATCCGGTCCGATCTCTGACGCGTAGCGCAGCGCCGCAGCGAGATCACCTCTGGCCAGGGCCACACGCGCTGCGCCTCCCAGTGCCAGGTTGAGCATCGAGGAGCCGCCAACGGTTCTGGCGAAGAGGAGCGCCTCCTCGATATAGCCTTCGGCCTCGCTGAAGCACTCTCGCGCACTGGCAATCAGCGCCAGGCCGATGACGCTATTGAGGTAGCCCGGGTAGCTTACCCGGTACTTGCGTTGGGTAACCAGCTTGAACTGCGCTTCGGCTTCGACCAGTCTGTTGCTCTCATAGTGCGCCCTGGCCAGGCTGTGGGCCGCGTAGCCGAACCAGAGGTCACCGAGTTGCTCGGCGGCGACAAGCTCGGCCATCTGGCGAGCTTCGTCCATCAATGCAGTCACATCACCTGCCAGGATGTGCATCCAGCTCAGGGAGGTGTGGCGGGCTATTTCGTAATACCTTCCCAGGGTTGCGCGTATGTCGGGAAAGCCATCACCGTGAAACAGGCGAACGCCTTCGTGATACCGGCCGTCGAGGATATAGGCCAGGCTCAGCAGCAGCAACGTCTGAATGGCAAGGGCCTGGGCAGGCCGGAGCGTAAGCGCCCGGTGCAGTTCCCGGATCGCCTCCGCAGAGCGCCCCTTCCAGCAAGTGAGGATACCCCGCATCGCCACCAGATCGCCTGTCGCGCTGGCCCAGGGCAGCACCTGGTCGGGATCGGTGGTGCTGGCGAGCATCGCATCTATGTGGGCCAGCGCCGCTTCCAATCCCTCAATATCCATGCGGAAAACCGCCAGGCGCGCCTCGATCAAGCTCAACCCCGGGCGGCGAGCGATCAGAGGGCGCGGCAGGAGATCGAGGCGAACGCTAAGCGGCTCAGTTGCCACATCGTTGTCCATCTCCGGAATCATGTGTTCCTCGACCAGCCGGGCCGCTGCGTCGTCATCACCGGCGGCCAGGTAGAGGCGCACCGCCTCTTCCACCTGCCCGTCCGCGGCCAGCCAGGCGGCCGCCCGCTGCTGCAGCCGCTGCTCCAGGCACGCCTCGCCCGTCTGCCGCAGCCGCCGCCGCAACAGGTCGCGGAACAACGGGTGGAAGCGGTACCAGCGCCCCTCGCCGTCCAGCGGGATAACAAACAGGTTCTTCGCTTCCAGACGCTCGATCAGCGTCTCCCCCAGCCCCGGCTGCTCCGGCGCCCCCAGCAGCGCCGCCACCAGCTCGGCGCAGAACCGCTCGGGCACGGCGAGCGCCGGCAGGGCCGCCTGCAACTCGGGTGCCTGACGCGCCAGCACCTCGTCGGCCAGATACTCGGCAATCTGCCGCCGCGCCCGGCCCGGCAGCGCCTCGGCCAGGCGCCCGTCGGTGCCGGCCAGGGCGGCCAGGTGCAGCGCAATCGGCCAGCCCTCCGTCTGGGCGTGGAGGGCCGCCGCGCGGGCGGGGTGCGGCGGCGTGCCCTCCAGGGCCGTCAGCAGGGCGACGGTTTCGGCGGGGGTGAAGCGCAGGTCGGCGGCGCGCAGTTCGGCAAGCTGGCGCTCGGCGCGCAGGCGGGCCAGCGGCAGGGGCGGGTCGGTGCGGCTGATGAGTACCAGGCGGCAGGCGCGGGGCAGGTGCCGGAGCAGGTAGGCCATCAGTTGATGGACCGGTTCAGTGCTCAGGGTGTGGTAGTCGTCGAGCACGAGGGTCAGCCCGGCGGGCAGGGCGTCAAGTTCGACCAGGAAGGCTTCGAGGACGGCGTAGAGGGGGGCGGGTTGGGGCGCGTTGAGCAACTCGCGGGTGGTGGCGAGCGCGCCGGGGAGGGCGTGCTCCACCGCGGCTGCCAGATAGGTCAGCACCCGCAGGCCGTCCTGGTCGTGCTCATCGAGCGTCAACCAGGCCACCGGAGCCTGCGCTGCACCTGATTGTCGGGCCGTACCGACCATGCGGCTCCAGCTCAACAGCCACTGCGCCACGAGCGTAGACTTGCCGAAGCCGGCCGGAGCGATGATCAGCGTCACCTGTGCTGTGATGGCGCCAAGCTCGCTCAGCAAACGCTCACGCGGCACCCACATATCCAGGAATTGTGGAGGGCTGATCCTGGTCGGCAGCACGAGCAGCAATGGGTGATCGATAACCATCTGGTATTACTTCCATCGCGCATCAAGTGCCCGAACCTGATCGATGTATTGCTGCTCCTCGGGCGGGCTGCTGGTAGCGAACCAGGCGTCCAGGATCTCGCGGGCGAGGTCAGCTGTGGTAGTGCGCAGGCTCAACGCCAGCACATTGGCGTCGTTCCACTTGCGCGCGCCGGCGGCCGTCTGCGCGTCGTGGCACAGCGCGGCCCGCACTCCGGGCACCTTATTGGCAGCAATGCTTACGCCCGTCCCGGTATAACAGCACACGACCCCCTGCTCGACCTCGCCGGAGGCTACCGCTTCACCCACTGCACGTCCCACTTCCGGCCATGCCTCGTTCGTGCCGGCAAGCGGGCCAATCAATACCAGTTCATGACCCCGGCGCCGGAGTTCCTCCACCAGCGCATCAGTTGTATGGTTGCGTTCATCACTTCCGACCGCAATTCGCATGGGTCGCCTCCTCCTCTTAGGGGAAACCGGGTTTCCCCGCCCCCCTCCCTGCAGGGAGGGCATGGGAGGGCTGCGCCCTCCCAGATAACCTGTCGTTGTGTGACGAAGCCGCAAGAGTATTTATTATGATAATAGCACATGAGGCCGCCCAAGCCTCCTCCCCTTTCGCCGAGTTCATCCCCGATTAACTATTGGGTACATTCGTCTGTTGTTT
>JBDNDG010000235.1:0-7090 GCA_046719255.1 Chloroflexaceae bacterium | reverse complement strand
CCAGCACCACGTCGCGGCCCAGGTCGAGGCGCAGGTTCTCGGCGGGAAGGAGGCGCTCGGCGGGAATGGGTTTGATGTCGCCGTGCAACGGCCAGGCCTCTTCGCCAACCGCGCGGCGCACGCTTGGCAGGAGCTTGCCCGGATCCACCAGGTGCTTGCTGACCGAACTGTTGATGTAGACGTGGGCGCGGGGCAGCGCGGCGGCCAGATAGCCCGCGCCGCCGGCGTGATCCATGTGGATGTGGGTGCACAGAATGTGCTCAACCTCTTCGGGACGAATACCGAGCTGTTCAAGGCCGGCGAGGGTGTGGGGCACGGTCAGCGAGGTGCCCGTCTCAACCAGGGCCACCGTCTCGCCGCGAACCACGTAGGTCACACCGATACCGGGGATACCCAGGAGGTTATGGTCAATCGCGGTAATGTGCGCATCAACGGGGATGATCTCCACGCAGGGCCTCCTTGAGCCATTCTGAGTCGTCTAACGTGAACATATGGGGAAACGGGTTTCCCCGCCTGCCCCTCCCGGAGGGGAGGGTTTGGAGCGTTCTGCCCCCTCCCAGCCTCCCCCGCTGCGGGAGGAGCACGGGTTCCTCCCCTGGCGGGGGAGGGTTGGGGAGGGCCGAGCCCTCCCGGGAACAAGAATGTTCATTGCGGCGTTGTGCGCCCCGCAAAAGGCGCCTAACGTAAACTTAAGGGCAACCAGATTTCTCACACCCTTCCCTGTGGGGAGAGTGTGGGAGGGCCGCGCCTTCCCAGGAGGATCGCTTTTCATGCCTGTGGTGGGCGGCGCAGCCGCATAGACGGCTGATATGACCATGGAGCAACCGGGTTTTCCCCATCCCCTGCCCGGCGGGGTGCCAGGCGAGCCCACCAGCGGTTGGGGGATGGGGCAACCGGGTTTCCCCATCCCCCTCCCTGTGGGGAAGATGTGAAACACGCGGACGGCGCCGCCCGTCACTCCTTCCTCGTCATCAGATTATTCGGGTGGCTTCGGGTCACCCCGCCCGCTCCGACGGCGACGGCGGCGCGTGGCGGGCGCCAGCGCAGCGTCGGTGGGCGCGTCGGAAGCGTTGTCGCCCTCGGGCGGGCCGTCAGGTTCGCCGCGCCGCAACCCGGGCGCGGCGACCGGTGGGATCAGGGCGGTATCGTCCTCGTCCTCGAGGAAGTCGAGTTCATCAAAGGCATCGTAGCTGTCGATCTCGTCGCGCAACCGGCGCCGCTCGCCACGCTCGCGTTCGGCCCGACGCTGCTGCGCGGCGGGCGTGATGCCCTCATCATTGCGCGACCGGGCCAGCGCAGCCACCTGAGCCGTGGATACCTCGATCTGGTCCAGGTCATAGATCTCCTGCATGCCGCTACTGGCAAGTTGCACCAGCAACTGCTGTTTCAGCACCAGCTGGGCTATCACCTCACCGGGGCCGTCCGGGGTCTGCACCCAGGTACCCTTGCGTGGCAACTCGGCGCGCATGGTAACATACTGTTCGTGCTCGTATGACAGGCAGCACAGCAGCCGCCCACAGACACCGCTGATCTTGCTGGGGTTCAGAGGCAGATCCTGATCCTTGGCCATTTTGATACTCACACGGGCGTAATCGGGCAGGAACGAGGCGCAACAGAGGATGCGCCCGCACGGGCCGATACCGCCGAGGAGCTTGGCCTCGTCGCGAGGGCCGATCTGCCGCAGCTCGATGCGGCTGCGAAAGGTGCGCGCCAGATCGCGGACGAGCATGCGAAAGTCTACGCGCTTTTCGGCGGTGAAGTAGAACGTCAGCCGTGAGCCATCGAAACTGTACTCAGCCTTGACCAGTTTCATGGGCAACCCGTGCTCGCGCACCTTCTCAGCACAGCGGGCCAGGACCTCGTCGTGGCGGCTCTGTAACTGGCGCAGGCGCTCGAAATCTGCGGTTTCGGCGCGGCGTACCACCGGCTTGAGTTCGGCAACGATCTCCTCCTCCGGTACTTCACGGCGTTCGTGAGCCACCCGGGCCAGTTCCAGGCCACGCACCGTTTCGACGATGACATACTCGCCAGCGCGCACGTCGAGGTCGCGCGGGTCGAAGTAGTAGACTTTGCCGCTATCCTTGAAGCGTATTCCGACAACAACAGGCATTGTGTTTTGATACTTCCTAACGTGAAAGTATGGGGAAATCAGCTTTCCCCACGCCCCTCGCCATGAGGAGAGTCATTGTGCGGCGCGGCCGCGCGGGCGCCTCCCAGGAACTTCGGAGAAACCGGCTTTCCCCACGTCCCCCGCCCTGAGGGGCACCAGGCGACCCCACCAGCGGTTGGGGGACGGAGAAACCGGCTTTCCCCACGCTCCTCCCGATGAGGCGGGGCGGTCTGGGTCTCGCCCTCCCGGGCATCCGGCGGCGTACCCGGTGTTCATCACGCCCCTCCTGGCGGAGCGGGAGCGACCCCATCGGCGGCTGAGGGGCGCTGCCTATGCCGGTCCAAGCACTTTAAAGGCCCGCACCCGGCGCTGGCGCCCCTTCAGGGCCAGTTCACCCACCTCTTCGAGCCGAAAGCGATCTCCCAGCAGGCTGGCGGTAGTCTCGCCGATCAGCACGCTCCCCGCTTCGGCCTGACCCTCGAGGCGCGAGGCGGTGTTCACCGTATCGCCGATAGCAGTGTACTCCAGACGATGGCGCGTGCCGAAGAAGCCGGTGTAGGCGGGGCCAGTGTTCACTCCGACGCGAATGGCAAATGATCGATCAGGCTCCCAGCGGCTCACCAGACGTCGCTGGGCAGCCTGCATCTCCAACGCGGCGGCTACCGCGCGGACGGCGTGCTGGTCGTCGGGCGGTTCATCGGGCAGGCGGGGCGCGCCGAACAAGGCCATGATCCCGTCACCGGTGTACTTATCCACGGTGCCATTGTAGCGGAAAATCACTTCGGTCAGTTCATGCAGGTATTCGTTGAGCAGGTCCTGCACTTCGCGGGGCGAGAGCCGTTCGGCGAGGGCGGTGAAACCCTGGGCATCGGCGAAGAGGACGGTAACGATTTCCTCCTGGGCCTCCCAGAGCCGGCCGTGCTGGGTGAAGTACCGCGCCAGCGCCTGAGCCAGGTTGGGTGAAAGAAAGCGTTCGAGGTTCTGGCGCAACTGTCCCTGCACGCGCAGTTCTTCGGTGAGGCGCGCGCGTTCAATGGCAACGGCAGCGAAGTTGGCGATGGCAACCACCAGGTCGCGATCACGTTCGCTGAACTGCTCACGGCCCGGCGAGTCGAGCAGGATCAGACCGACGGCACGACCTTCCGCCATTAGCGGAGCGCACAGGGCCGAGCGGATGTTGGCGCTGATGATACTCTCGGCGCCGGCGAAGTCAAGGCGCGCATCACGGGTCAGCACCGCCTCGCCCTCGTGAAGCGCCTTGCGGACGATGGTGCTCGAGATGGCCACTTCACCGGTTCCGGAAGGGACCACGACCCGCGGCACGAGTTCCTCGCCCCGGGTGAGCAGGAGCAGGCCCCGCTGCGCCGGCACGACCCGCAGCACTTCCTCCATCACCTGTTCGAGCAGTTCGCGGTAATCCATTACCTGGGTGAGGCGCATGCCGATGGCGTAAAACTCCTGCAGATCGGCGGGCGCCAGGCGCTGCTCGGGCGCGCCCACGGCCTGGCCGTGTGAGGCCAGAGGAAAGTAGCGGTTATCGTCAAAGACGACGTCCTGGGCCGCGCGGTCTTCGTAGCGCAGTTCAAAGGGGCCGACGCCGATAACGTCGCCGTCGTTGAGTGGCTCCTCTTTCAGCCGCAGGCGGTTCACAGTGATCCCATTGCGGCTGTCGAGGTCCTTCACCCAGACTTGATGACCACGCAGCTCGATCCGCGCATGATGGCGCGAGACCGTCGCGTGGTTGAGAACAATCTCATTATCGAGCTGCCGCCCAATGTTCAGCCCGTTGGCGCCCAGGGGGAAGATACGCGCTTCGCCATTGATCACGACCGATACGCGCGCCATAGGCTCCTCCAGGAAGCAGGCAAAAACGTGGCCCTAACGGAAAATATGGGGAAACCGGGTTTCCCCATCCCCCTCCCTGAGGGGAGGATTAGAGCGGGCCGGGCCCTCCCAGACACAACCCGCCGGCGGGGAGGGTGCGGGGAAACCCGGTTTCCCCATGCCCCTCCGTGAGGGCAGGCAGAGGATTGGGGAAACCCGGTTGCGCCTATTCTTACTTTAGTTTGTCTATTATAGCCTTTTCAAACCTTAGCAGCAACCGCAACCGCGGTACCTGCTGGAAGCCCTGCCACGGCCCGGTATGCTATAATCCCAGGGCGAAGGACACCACAGGAAAGCGCGGTATGGAGCGGTTTGAGGTTCGCACTGGCCAGTTCGGGCTCGTGGACGGCAACGACCAGGAGCCTGGCGAGTTGATCAGCGCAGCGGAGAGCGCCGCCCCCCTTGCCCCGGAGGCGCGCAAGGGCCGGCTGTATCTGGTGGTAGAGGCTGACGGCGATGGCACGCGCAGTGTCGCGGCGTGCAAACTGGCGCTACGGGTGTTCCGACGCGCGTTCTACGACGATGAGAGCTTCAGTGTGACGGCGGCGCTGCGGGCGGCCCTGCGGGCCACCAACAAGGCTCTCTACGAACAGAACTTCAACCTCCCCGCAGCCGAGCGCGTCACCGTGGGCTGCACTGCCGCCGTGTTACGCGAGGGGACGCTGTATGTGGCCCAGGTGCAACCCGCTCAGGCCTATGTGTTGAGCGAGGGTCGCCTGCGAGCCTTGCCGGCCCATCCTGTCTGGGACCCGGCGGCGGTGAGCGCGGCGTTGTTTGCGCGGTCGGGAGCACTGGGCGCCAGCCTGTTCATCGAGCCGGAGCTGTTCCGCTGCTCCGTGGGGGCGGGCGAAGGGGCGATTATCTGCTCCAGCGCCTTTGCCGGGCTGCTCAGTCGCGCCGAGGTGGAAGCCCTCCTGCGCCCCGGCGACGCCGGAGCGACGGCAACGCGCCTCAAGGAGCGGGCCCTCGCGGCGGGGCTGGTCACGGCTCACGCTCTGACGCTGACGGTTCACGCCCTGCCGCGCCAGCGCGCCGCCGGGGTGCGGTGGCGCGCTGGCGCTGCCCCGGCGCAGCCGGATGCCGCGCCGGTCACCCCATCCTGGTTCAGCGGGCTGGCGCAACGGCTGGGGCTTGGGCGCCCGTCTGTCACTCCCGTGCCTGAGCCACCCCCCGACCCTCTCTTCACAGTGCCCGCGCAGCCGGCGCACTCCCCGGCCCCACCACCGCGCCCGGCGCCCCTCGATCTCGGCGAGAGCCTCGCCGAGCGCTACAGTCGCAGCCGTGAACAACCGGAACTGGCCCCCCTGCGCCGCGAGAACCTGCCGCCGTCGGTCTTCCTGGGTGAAGAGGGTCCCGCAGAGGGGGTGCGACGGATCGATCTGGCCGATACGGCGGCGATCAGCCAGGGGCGCCCCTACCAGCCGCGCTACATTCACCGCCCGCTGGTGGATATGACCTGGAAGGAGCGGCTGATGCTGCCCTTTCACCGCATGCGCATCGCAGCCGACGAGCGCCTGCGCCGTCCGCGCACCCGCCGGCCCGCACCCGCACGCCCCATCCCGCGCCGCCACGGGCTCTCGTATCGCCGCACCCGCCCGCCCTTTCCCTGGGCCTTGCTGGCCATCCTCTCCCAGGTCATCGCGGCGCTGATCTTCTATGGCATTACCCTGACCCGGCACAACGACCAGCAGGTGGTTCTGGCCTACTTCGCCGCCGCCGACGAACGCCTCAACCAGGTGCGCGCCGCGCCGTCCGATGGGGCCGCTCTGGAGGCACTCGAACTGACCCGCCAGGCCATCGAGCAGCTGCGGGCCAGCCCCAGTGTGACTGATACCAATCCCCCCCTCTGGTTGCGCTACCAGGAGTTGCAGCGCGAGTATGAGCGCGCCCTGGCTGCAGTCCAGCGCCTGACCTTTTTTGATGATCCCGTCGTGCTCGCCATCCTGCCCGCCGGGCGCTTCGCCGATGTGATCGTGCCGCGCCCCACTGGCGCCATCACTGATACGGCTGTGCTGGAGGCATCACGCTTCCTCTACGCCATGGATACCGACCCGCGCGCTGCCCGCCTCTATCGCATTCCCCGCGATGGTGGCACCCCCGTGCCCTACCTCAGCCCCGGACAACCCGTGGGCAGCGCCGTCGTCGGGGCCCTGCGCGCGGCCGTCTGGCGTATTGATCAGGTGGTGGCCGTGGATCAGGCCGCCACCGGCGCCGGGTACTACTTCCGCAGCGGCGGCACCTGGAACTACTCCAGGCTCGGCGCCAGCGAGATCTGGACCACCCGCGACCGGCTCGATGTCGAGGAGTACGCCGGGAATCTCTACGTCTGGGGCGCCCAGCCCAATGAGGTGCTGCGCTATCGCTCGGGTAGCTTCGGCGACCCGCCGGATTACTGGCTCGACCCGACCAGCATTGCCGAGGTTGACCTGAGCACGGTCGTTGATATGAGCGTGGACGGAAGCATCTACCTGCTCCGTTCCAACGGCGCCGTGCTGGTCTTCAGCCAGGGCCAGCTGGTAGGCGAGGTCACGCCCGAGCCAATTACCCCGCCACTCACCAGTGTGACGCGCTTCTTCGTCACCGGCAACGGCCCGGAGAATGGCTATTTCTTCTTGCTCGATACGCTTGGCGAACGGATCATTCAGATGGAAAAGGTCTCCGGCAAGATCATCCAGCAGATGAAAGTGCGCCCGGACGGCGCGTTGCAACTGGCCGAACTGGCGGGAATGGCCGTTGATGACGGCGGCGCGCGCCCGATCCTGTACCTGGCCAACGCCGAACAGATCGTGCGCGTCGAACTGCCGCCCCCGCCGCGGCCCTTCCGTGAAACCGCGCCGGGGGGCACGCCAGCGCCCCAGAATACCAGCCCGTAGCTTATGAGACGGTACCTGCTCCGGTTGCTCCCTGTGCTCCTGGCTATCTTGCTGCTTCCGGCCTGCGGAGCCGGGCTTTCTGAGGAAGATCTCGTTGGCCGCGGCGGCCCAACCCCGCAGGCTGTGGTCGAGAGCTTCCTTACCACCACCATAGTAGCACTCTGGTCATAACCAAATACATCAACATCTGACATTTGGCTTAGATATCTGAGATGACGGCCAA
>JBDNDG010000234.1:0-7133 GCA_046719255.1 Chloroflexaceae bacterium | reverse complement strand
TCACTGTGCCCCTGGTCACGCTCGGCTCCCTTGGCCTTGCCGGGCCGCGCCCGGCCGTTCTGGCGCTGGCCCGCGCCCTGCTCTGGCAGGCAGCCGTGCTCCACGCCCCCGGCGATCTGCGGCTGGCTGCGCTCTACCCACCCGGCAGCGGCACCGAGTGGGAGTGGCTCCGCTGGTTGCCCCACACGGTGCCGCTCAGCAATGACCCTTCGCCGGGCCTGCGCATGCTGGCTGGTCACCCTGAAGCCACCGAGCGCCTCACCAGTGATCTGCTCGACCAGCTCAGCCGGCGGCGAGAGCGGGCCTCGCGCAGCGAGACCACCCCTCCCGCCCCGCGTATGCTGGTGCTTGTGGATGGTGATGAATTGCCGCGAACCTGCACCGCCATCAGCGAGTTGCTGCGCCACGGCGGGCCTCTGGGCATCGCCACACTGCTGCTGGTTCCTGCCTGGTCGCTGCTCCCCGAGTCCTGCGCAGCGATGCTCGAACTCGAAGCCCAGGGCGCCCGCTGGACCCGCGCCGGCGATCAGTGGCCCCGCGAGCGGTTTTCGCCTGATCAGGCCGATCTCGCGGTGAGTGACCAGCTCGCGCGCCACCTGGCTGGTGTGCGACTGGTAGAAAGCGGCGGCGCCCAGGATGTTCCCCGCTCCGTCCGGCTCTTCGACCTGCTCGGCGTGAGTGCCGCCGGTGATCTGGCGCCTCCGCGCTGGTGGAGCGAACCGCCCGCGACGGCCTGGCACGCTGACGTGCCGATTGGCGCCGGGGCCGATGGGCAGCCCATCTGCCTTGATCTGAACGAGAGTCGCCACGGCCCCCACGGGATCATTGCCGGGGCGACCGGCGCGGGGAAGAGTGTGTTGCTGCAAAGCATCATTGCCGCTATGGCTACGACCCATCCTCCGGAGCGCCTGCAACTCCTCCTGATTGATTTCAAAGGTGGCGCCGCCCTGATGCCCTTTGCCACCTTGCCCCACTGCGCGGGAATGGTGACCGACCTGGAAGGCCGCCTGGCTGAACGGGCCATGACGGCAATCAAGAGCGAACTGCGCCGGCGCAAGGAGGTACTCAAAGCTGTGGCAACCACCCACGGCGCCCGCGTCGAGAACATCGGCGACTACCGCTCCCTGGCAGCCCGTGTCGGGCTGCCGCCCCTGCCCAACCTGTTGATCATCGTGGACGAGTTCGACGAACTGGCGCGCACCTACCCCGACTTTGTGGCCGAGCTGATCCGCGTCGTGAAGCAGGGACGCTCGTTGGGGGTTCATCTGCTCCTGGCCACCCAGCAACCCGCGCGGGCGGTCTCCGACGAGATCCGCAGCCAGCTCACCTTCTTCATTGCCCTGCGCCTCGGCAGCGCCGAAGACAGCCGTGAGATGCTGCTCAAACCCGACGCCGCTTTCCTCCCCCCCGATCTGCCAGGGCGGGCCTTCTTCCGCGTCAGCGCCGAGACGCGGATGATGCAGGTGGCCCAGGTGACCACCCCCTTCCGAAGCACCAGTGTCGCGCGGGCCGCGGGGCCGCGGGTGAGCTTCCTGCGCGACGGACGTGAAGAGCCGGTTGCCGCCGTGCACGCTCCGCTCCCCGACCGGCACGAGAGCGATCTCGACGTGCTGGTGCGCGCCCTCCGCGAGGCCGCCGAGGCCCGCGCGCCCACCCTGGAGGGTTGGCAGCCGTCGCAGATCTGGCAACCACCACTCCCCGCCCGGCTACCCCTCGCCACTCTCAGCGAGGATGGGCCTGAAGGGTGGACCGTGCCACCCGAGGGCCCGGCCTGGCTCCGCCAGGCCATCGGTCTGCTCGATCTGCCGCAGGAGAGCCGACGCGAACCCTTTGCCGTCAGTCTGGCTGACGGCCACCTGGTGGCGATTGGCGCGCCGGGCAGCGGCAAGACCACGCTGCTGCGCGCCCTGGTATTCGGCCTGGCCCTGTCGCACTCTCCCGCCGATCTCTGGTGCTACATCATTGACGCCGGCGGGCAGGGCCTTGGCCCGCTGACCGGCCTGCCGCACGTTGGCGCCCACATTCAGGCCCGCGAACGCGAACGGGTGCGCCGGCTGATGCGCATGCTCGACGCGACCATCCGCGAGCGCCAGGAGTTGCTGCGGGCCGCCGACGCCGCCGATCTGCCGGCCCTGCGCACCAGCGGCAGGCGCATCCCGGCCATTCTGGTGGTGATTGATAAAATCGCCGTTCTGCGGGAAGAGTTCCGCGACGCCCACGGCGGCGACGAGATCATTGACGACCTCATCCGCATCGCGCGCCTGGGGCGACCCTTCGGCATCCATCTCGCGCTGAGCGCCGACCGCGCTCCCGATCTCACCTACCGGCTGCTTGCGTTGATGGAGACCCGCATCGCCCTGCGCTTGCCGGAGTTGCACGACTACACCGATCTGCTCGGCACACGAGTGAGCGCAGCAATCCCCCCACACCTGCCGGGACGCGCGCTTGTCGCGCACCCCGATTATGGCCCGCTCGACCTGCAGGTTGCCCTGCCGGGACTTGACGGCAATAGCCCGTCCGGCGAGACAGCCGATGAACGTCCTGGTGCCCTCGATGCCGAGCTGGCGGTTGAACTGCGCCGGCAGGCGGCCCGGTTGAGCGACGTCTGGCGCGAACGGGGCGCCGCTGCGGGCACAGGGCCGATGCCGGTTGAACTGCTGCCCGAGCGCCTGAGCCTCGCGTCGCTACAGGCCCTGCCGGGCCCCCCCGTGTCAGGCGACACGCTGGCCGCCCCCATCGGCCGCGAGAGCCTGACCCTGGGTCCCGCCTGGCTCCACCTGAGCCAGGAGGCGCCACACGCGCTGATCATCGGCCCGCGCCGCAGCGGCAAGACCGGCGCCCTGCTCTGCGCGGCCTGTGCGCTCATCACCCGCTATGGCCCTGAGCGGGTACGCCTGTACATTCTGGACGGCCCACGGGGCGGGCTGCGGCCACTTCGCGCGCTGCCACACACCGCCCTCTACGCCGACGACGAGGCCGGCGCCGCAACGCTCCGCGCCAGCCTCCTGGCCGCCCGGGCCGACGCGCCTGCGCCCCACCGCATCGTGCTGATTGACGACTACCCCCTCTGCCGCGAGCGGATGCGCGCACAGTTGACCCAGAGCTTCGGCGGCGAGCCGACCCTCCACGAACTCCTCGGCGAAATTGCACAGGTGGGCGGGCAGTATAACGAGCACCTGCTGGTAACCGCCGGCATCACCTATGCCGACGATACTCTGCTGCGCGCCCTCGACGCCGGTCGCACCGGCCTGGTGCTCTGGCCAGGACGCTACGATCCCGGCACGCGCTTGCTGGGGGTCGCACTGCCGCTGGCCGATCAGCGCGATAGCGACCAGCCGCCGGGACGGGCGTTGCTCGCGCGCGACGACGAGCGCGAACTGGTACAGCTCGCCTCTGCCGATGTTTCAAGTCTTGCTTCCCGCCTGGTATGCGCCTGCCCAGAACCACACCTATGAATCGCCAACGACAGGAGATGCTCACCGTAACCCTGCACTGGCTCACGGGAGGAACGGAGCAAACGACCACGATCGTGTGCGAGGACAGCCCTCCCGAAACCCTGCTTCCGCTCCTGATTGACGGTTGCGCCCTGCCCGCCCAGAACGAGCAGGGCGCCCCGATTAGCTACACGCTGCGCCTGGCCTCGCCCGCGGGCCGGTTACTGCGCCCGGGCGAAAACGCCAGCACGCAAGGGGTACGTTCGGGCAGCCATCTGTGGCTGACCGAGCGCAGCCCCACCACACCCCGGCGCTGTCTGCTCGGGCTCCCCGACGGCTGTGAAGTGGCCCTTCCGCCACATGGCGCCACCCTGAACCGGGCCTGGCTGTTGCAAGCCCTGGCCCTGCTAAACCCCGAAACGTACCACCGCGAACTGACCCTGCTGGAACAGCGCCGATCTGCCTATCGCTACGTATCGAATCGCCCCCACTGCCGCATCGCTCCAGGCGAAACCTGCCCGTGGAGCGTCTCGACCGAGCGCGCCGATGTGGCAACGCTGCTCAACGGCATACGCATCACCCCCGGAACACCCGAATCCCTGCGTGACGGCGACATCCTGACGCTCGGCGAGGAGGGTTTGAGCCTGTCCATCACCCTGATCGGCGACATTACCGCGTAGGGCAGGTTTCACACCAGCTCAATAGTTTGTAGTGGATCGTAATGCCGGCATCAGCCGGCGCAGCCACGCATCAGGCGGCTCACGCCAGCCTACGAACTGTCAAGCTGGAATGGCCGATACTAAGAAATGCGTTAGACCCCTATGCGGCTGCGCCGAACACGACAGGAATGAGAAGAGACTCTCCTGGGAGGGCTGCGCCCTCCCAAACCCTCCCCGCCGGGAGGGCTATGGGGAAACCCGGGTTCCCCGAATTTCCACATCAGAATCAAGTGTGGTTGAGCCCGGAGGAGGGCGAGTAGACGGTTCCTCGGGGCGCAGCCCTCCCCAACCCTCTCCGCCGGGGAAGGGAACCCCGGGGCCTCCCCCCCGCTGGGGGGAGGCTGGGAGGCGTGCAGAACGCTGCAAACCCTCTCCTCAGGGAGGGGCATGAGGAAACCGGGTTTCCCTATGCCCCAACCGCCGGTGGGGTTGCCTGGCACCCTTACCGCCCCCGGAATACCACTGCGGCGCGCTGATCGGGCGCCCCGTTCAGATACACGGTGGTGGTTGCGCCGGTGACGCTCCCTGCCTGAGGCGTCCAGAAGAGCACAACGCTCCAGGTCGAGGCGCCCAGGCCACAGCGCCCCGTATAACCGGTGGCGTCGGTCTGGTTCTGGTAGCTGTGGTCGCCGTTGTTGATGCCTATGACAGCGCCAGCGATCGGTCCGCCGGAGCCAAGCACCTGGATGTCAATACACGAGGCGAACTGCCCGCTGTTGCCGCTGCCTTCAAAGCTCTTGCGCTGAACGACACTGAAGGCGGAACCGGCGGAGCGCGCGGGAGGACGGGGTGAAGAGGCCGGCAGGCGCGTCGGGAGGGGCCCGGGTGTCGGGGTAGGGGGCGAAGAGGCCCCGACAGGAGGGTTAAGCCTGTATGCCAGCCGCTCCAGACACGCCTGAGCCGCGTCACTGGCCTCGAGCGCCATGGCCCGTTCGCACCACTGGTGCGCTTCCTGCCAGCCGGCTGCCGCACTGTCATCAGCGCCGGTATCGCCAGCCTGCTCAAGAACGGCTGCCGCAGCCAGCAGACCGGTCGCAGCAATACGCTCCGCGCCAGGTAGACGCGGCTCGGTGGTGACGGCCGCGACGGCCCGCCCGGCCAGCGCGCGGGCCGCGCCGAGGGCGGCAGCGCGATCGGCCCCTGGCTCCCGGGCCACCAGCTCGAGCCGCAGATCCTCGACGGCCAGCAGCGTGACAATTGCCCGCTCCAGGCCAAGCAACTCGTCGCGCAGCGAAGGCTCGTCCGGGCGGAGCGCCAGCGCCAGGCCAACCTGGTCGAGGGCCACACGGAGCGCCCGCGCCTCGCCAGGGGCGGCTGCTATGGCCTCCCGGGCCAGACCAATCCGCGCCCGCGCGAGCATGGCCACCTGCGCCGGGCTCTGCGGAGCGCCGAGCAACTCCACAGCGGTAGCGTAATCTTCTCGCTCCAGGGCGGCCAGCGCATCGCCTGAGCCGGGCGCCGCCAGCGCCTCCGCGGAGTCGGTGGGGGAGAGCCGCGCCGCCGGAACTGCCGGGGCCGCGCAGGCTGCCAGTATAACGGCCAGCAGAATCAGGCCGATCAGTTTCCATGCACGTAGCACAGGTGCTCCTTTCGCGGATGTTAGCTTGACATACTGCTGTGAACATAGGAGAAACGCGGGTTCCCCAACTCCCTGCCTGCCGGGGTGACACGCCCTCCGCGCGGGAAGGGTTTGGGAGGGCGCGGCCCTCCCAAGCATAAACCTGTTTTCATCTTGTCCCGGTGAAACCGGGTTTCTCCGGGCCCCGGGTCGAGGGCGCAAGGCAACGGGGTCGCCCCTGGCTCCGGCCCGCTGCGGGGCGCCCGGCGGTTCACGACGGCGGATCGCCGTCCGCCGCCGGGGCAGCGATCTGAACACAGAAGCGCACCTGTGGCCCTACGCGCACGATCTCGCCCGGTTCGAGCGTCTCGGGCACGCCCGGCGTCAATGGCCGACCCGGATCGCCAACCAGGGTGCCATTCGTGCTCTCGAGATCGGTAATCTCCACCTGATCGCCGATCAAGGTCAGGCGCGCGTGCAATCCCGAAATCCAGCTACTGGCAATGCACACGTCGCAGCCGGGATCGCGTCCCACAGTGATCTGGCGGCTTCGCACGGGCCACACCCGACGGTCACGACCATCCCAGACCACTACCTCCAGGGCGGGCAGGGTACCGGTCGCCCGCCGCGCGGTCGTCACAGCGCCCGGAGCGCGGTAGCGTCGGGTGCCGCTTGTGGGTCGCTCGGCAGCCTCGGAGCGGGCGTGGCGTCGCCGGGCAAGCGCCACCGCCCCCACAATAACCGGCACGGCGCCCACTCCGAACCACCAGAGGGGCACCAGCTGGTCAGGCGCCGGTAGCTCAAACGTGGCAGCGGCGGGGGCGCCGCAGCCGGTGAGGGTGAGTTCATGCGTGCCGGGGGCAAGGCCCTCCATGGCGATCTGCACACGGAGCGGCGCGGCTCTCCCCAGCCAGTCGGCGAGACGCTGGTCAACGGCCGTACTCTGCGCGGGCAGCGCCGTGCTATCGCCGGCGGCATAGGTCAGGTAGAGCGCATCCAGGCTGGTTGCCAGCGGCGCAAGAGGGCCGCGCGGCCCCGCGCTGACGCCCAGGTCCACCACGGCGCGAGCCGCCGCCAGGTCGGCCGGAAGGGGCGACGCAACCACATCGGGGGCGCTGGCGGCAAACAGCGCCAGGGCGCGCGGCCCCGCCGGTGCGCTGGCGAGGGCTTCGGCCGCCAGACGCAGCGCGTGGCCCAGCGCGGGCGGCTGCTCATCAATGGGGCCGGGCGCGGCAACGAGCGCGCCGAGCGCCCGCCGCGCGGCCACCCCGTCGGCGCCGAGCGGTAGCGCAATCCGCGCCGTGACGTCGAAGGTCACCAGGCCAACCAGCGAACCCGGCGGAAGCCGGTCAAGTAGCACCTGCGCGCGTATGAGCGCATCGTGCAGGCGTGTGGCATGGGGCGTGCCGGTCTCGTTCATCC
>JBDNDG010000233.1:0-7190 GCA_046719255.1 Chloroflexaceae bacterium | reverse complement strand
GGGGCCCCAGCCCCAAACCCCGGTGTTCTTACGTGAAAATAGCCCGCGCGGGAGGGTTTGGGAGAGCTGCGCCCTCCCAGAAAGAATGAATATCTTCATACCGGCATCGTGCGCCCCGCGAATGGCGCCGTATGTGAAAACAGGGGAAACCGGGTTTCCCCACGCCCCTGCCCGGGGGGAGGATCCTGGAAAGCTGTGCTCTCGCAGGAACCAACCTGTTCTCATCTTAATCATTCGGCAGCGAAGCGGCCACACCCCACCGCCGGAGGCAGACGTTACTCAAGCCCCGCGTCTGCGTCGGCGATTATGGTATACTGCAACAAGATCGAGCCATACTCTTTCGCCGCGCGGTTCTGTGTCACAGAGCCACACGTAAGATGCTACGAGTTTTCCCGGGAGGGCTTCGCCCTTCCAGCCTTCCCCTCGGATAGGGGAATGGGAAATCCGATTTCCGCACGTGCCAGGCCGCGCCGTGGCGTCTGCCGCCCCGGTGAGCAGAGGCATCGGGAAACCCGATTTCCCCTGGTTGTCACGCCGAAGCGCTGCGGTAATGCTTCTCACAACGAAGCTGCGGCAGCGCCGGTCATTAGGGAGGGTGAACTCTCCCTGACACGCGAATGCGCTCAACTAAGGAGGAGCGATGAACGACTATGAACAGCCTACCGAGCTTGACTTCGCCGTCGGCTCGTTGATTACGGTGCGCCCCGATGAGGATCGCGCCGCATATGAGGAAGAGTACGAGTCGGTCTCTGCGGTGCAGGACCAGTTGCGCGACGAGGGTATTGATATTGACCTGCTCAACCAGCCCGGCACCCAGGTCTGGGAGGGTGGTCTCGAGAACATGGGCGCGCTCTACCAGTTGTCGCGCCTCGCCGCGCACCTCGAACGCGGCAATGATGTCAGTGAAGTGCTCGAGGATGGCCCCGTCATCTACGAGGATCTTGATCGCGCTGTGACCGATGTCTGGGATAATCTGGCCCAGACCCGCTTTAGCCACTTGATCAATTTGCAGGGCATTAACAGTTACTACCTCCCCGTCGATTTTGAGCACCCGGTCTGGCTCAGTTTCGAGAACGAAGACGGCGAGGAAGACAGCGCGTTTTTCGGCTCGTCGTACCGCCTCCAGGCTGAACTGGCCGAACTGGCGCCTATGCTCGTGCGGGCCGGCGTTAAGGAGAATACCGACGCCTTTCGCTGCCTGGAACTGTTGCGCACTGCCGCCGAGACCAGTATTCAGCACGGTCTGCCGGTGATTGTCTGGTAACTTTGCCACAAGTTGTGGAGCAATGCAGGATATTCTCTTTCTCGACGCCCCGGCGCCCGCCATCCGGCCCGACCGCGACGCGACGCCCCGCTCGCGGCGCTACTATGTCTGGACAGTGGGCTGCCAGATGAACGTTTCCGATTCGGAGCGCCTCGAGGCTGCGTTGCAGGCCGTTGGCTACAGCCCTGCCGCACGCCCCGAGGAGGCCAGTTTCATCGTGCTCAACTCGTGCAGCGTTCGCGAGAGTGCCGAGGAACGCATCCTCGGCAAGCTTGGCGAACTGGTGCGCGTCAAGCGCGAGTGGCCCGATACCCGCGTGGTGCTCTGGGGCTGCATGGTCGGCCCGAATAATCGCTCGATCTTCGAGCAACGCCTGCCTGTGGTCGATCACTTCGTCTCACCCTCGGCGGTAGACGAGGTGGTGGCCCTGGCCCCTAACCCGATCTACACCCTCGATGAACCGGCACTCCCCGTGGCCTCGTGGGCCCATCCGCCTGTCTCGGTGCACGTCCCCATCCAGTACGGCTGCAATATGACCTGCGCCTACTGCGTCATCCCGCTGCGCCGGGGCCGCGAACGCTCCCGCAGCCTGGAGGAGATCGTCGAGGAGTGTACCCGGATCGTCGCCCGCGGCGCCAGAGAGATCACCCTCCTCGGCCAGATTGTTGACTCCTGGGGCCACGACCTTCCCGGACGGCCCCAACTTGCCGATCTGCTCGAAGCCGTTCACGCCGTGTCTGGCCTCCAGCGCCTGCGCTTCCTGACCTCGCATCCCGCCTGGATGACCGACCGCCTGATCGCCACGGTCGCCCGGCTGCCTCGCTGCATGCCCGACATCAACCTGCCGGTGCAGGCCGGTTCCGACCGGGTGCTCAAGCTGATGCGCCGGGGCTATACCGTGGCGCGCTACCGGTCGCTTATCACCCGGATCCGCGCGGCCATACCCCACGTGTCGCTGACAACCGATATTATCGTTGGCCATCCCGGCGAAACCCGCGCCGACTTTGAGGCAACCCTCGCCCTCTGCGACGACGTCCGCTTCGATAAGGTCCATATCGCCGCCTTCTCCGCCCGTCCTGGCACCCTCGCCGCTGAGCAGGAGCAGGACCCCGCGCTGGCCGTGCCCGAGGAGGAAAAAGAGGCTCGCCGCCGCGAACTCGAGCGCCTCCAGGAGCGCATCGCCACCGAACGCAATGCCCGTTTCCTCGACCAGACGGTCGAAGTGCTGGTGGAGGGCGAGAGTAAGGGTAAGTGGCGCGGGCGTAGTCCCAACAATAAGCTGGTATTCTTCAGCCATCCCGCCGATCTCACCGGGCGCCTCGTGCCCGTGCGCATCACCCGCACCAGCCCCTGGGCGCTCCAGGGCGAGGCTGTTCCCTGATGTGAACATAGCCCGCGCGCGGGAGGACCTGGGAGGGTTGCGCCCTCCCAACCATACACCTGTTTTCATCGCGGCGTTGTGCGCCCCGCGAATGGGGCCTGACGTAACCAGGAGCACCAACTTTGGCAAAGCAAGACGAAAAGCAGCGTATTCGCCGCAGGTTGGAGGAAAAGGCCATTGAACTTGCGGCAATGAACAGTTGGGAAGAGGCGGTCGAGACCAACCGCCAGATTTTGAGCCTCGGTGAGGACCCCGACACCTACAACCGCCTGGGAAAGGCGCTCATGGAACTCGGACGCTATGCCGAGGCCCACGATGCCTATCAGCACACCCTGCGCCTCAATCCCACCAATAGCATCGCCCGCAAAAACCTCGCCCGCCTCGATGCCCTGATCGCCCGCGGCATCGAGACCGGTCAGGCCAACCGACAACCGCGCCAGCAGGTGGATATGCGCATGTTTATCACCGAGACCGGCCGCACGGCGATTACGACGCTGATCGATGTCCCCCGCAGCCCCGCCGTTGAGGCCCTCGTGACCGGTGAAAAGATGGACTTCCGTGTTGAAGGGAAGATCGTCTATGTCGTGGATGCCGATGGCAACATTATTGGCCGCCTCGAGCCGAAACTCGGCCAGCGCCTGGCCGAATTGATTAACGGCGGTAATCGCTACCTTGCCGCCATTGCCCAGAGCGATCCGCGGACCGTGCGCCTGCTCATCCGTGAGACCTATCAGGACCCCAGCCAGCGCAACCGGATCTCCTTCCCGGGCAAGCTCGGCGAGGGCGCGGCCTATGTCTCCAGCCTGCGCTACGAAGAGTACGAGGACCTTCTCGAAGAAGAAGAGACAACCGAAGAAGCCGAGGCAATCGAAGAGGAGTTCGTGGGTGGCGAGGAAGAGGAGGAACTCGGTCTCGAAGAGATCGATCAGGATATGGGCGACGACGACGAGAACCTGGAGGAGTAGGCCGGCAGGTGTTGGAACCCACCGGCACGCCATTGCAGCGCGCTGCGAGCCAAACGGTTAATAGCCCCGCCGTACTATTGAAGCCCGCGCCACGGCGGGCTATACTATTCAAGAGTGCGTTCTGCGTGCTGAACGGTTCAAGGAGGTTCGATGTCATTCCGGCTGCACGAAGTTTCTACCGCTGCGTCAACTGCATCTGTCCCTCCCCGAAAGGATCCGCAGATGCCCGACATCCCCCCTCAGCCCTCCTCGATTGCCGAGACGGGGTTGAGCATGGGTTTTCTCACCGATCTGGTGCTGAAGATCATCTACTTCAGCGGCGCCATTACTGGCCAGCGCCTCGAAGAAACTACCAAGCTCCCCTTCCTCGGCGTTATCGACAAGATCCTCGAGTTTCTCAAACTTGAGGAGTACGTTGACATTATCGGCGCAGAGGGCGGCTTCAGTGAGCGTTCCTTCCAGTACATCATCACCACCAAGGGTCGGGTCAAGGTCCACGAAGTGCTCGACCGCAACCAGTACGCCGGCCCGGCCCCCGTGCCCCTCGCGCAGTATGTGGAAATCGTCAATCGCCAGCAGATCGGCAACATGGTGATTGACCAGGCAACCATTCGCAAAGCCTTTGAGCACCTGGTCGTCAGCGAACATATGCTGGATCGGCTCGGCCCTGCCGCCAATTCGGCCCGCTCGCTCTTCCTCTACGGTCCCCCCGGCAATGGGAAGACGACCTATGCTGAAGGCATTGCCAACATGCTCGGCGGCTACGTCCTCATCCCCTACAGTGTGGAGGTTGATGGCCAGATTATCAAGGTGTTCGACCCCCTGAACCACGAGGTCGTCCAGCAAAATGAGGTCGGTCACGCTGAGCCTGCCGCTTCCTTCGGCTCACCACTGGGCAGAGCAACACCCACCCACTTCCCCGATGCCCGCTGGCTCGTCTGCAAACGCCCACGGGTGATGGTCGGCGGTGAGTTGATCCTCGAACAACTTGAATTGATCTTCGACCCGGTGAGCAAGGTCTATGAGGCACCGTTTCAGATGAAGGCCAACGGCGGCCTGTTCCTGATCGATGACTTCGGGCGCCAGAAGTGCCGGCCCCAGGATCTGCTCAATCGCTGGATTGTGCCCCTGGAGAAGAAGGTGGATTTCCTCGCTCTACAAACCGGTAAGAAACTACAAATTCCTTTCGATGTACTGATCGTCTTTTCAACTAATCTCAATCCTAAAGATCTGGTGGACGATGCCTTCCTCCGGCGCATCCGGCACAAGATCGAAGTTGGCAATCCCTCGCCGACCGAGTTTCGGGCCATCTTTCAACTTGTATGCAAAGCCAAGCAGATCCCCTACAGCGATGAGGGTCTGCGGCATCTGCTGCAAGAGCATTACATGAAGGTCGGCCGCGAGCTGCGCGCCTGCCATCCGCGCGACATCTGCGATCAGATCCTCGATGAGGCCAAGTACCGCAATATTCCTCCCTCAATGAGCCGGGAGTTGATCGATCGCGCCTGCGAGGCCTATTTCGTCAAGCTCGGGTAACCCGGACACCGATTCGTAATGCCTGGTCCGTATCCTGAAGCCAGGATAACGTGATGCCCCGGCGCCGTCCGGGATCATTCGGAGGAATTTTATGTCGTTGCTCAAGCGTCTTGGGAGCACCCCGCCGCCATCCGAGCCTGCCAGCGCTCCGGCGGTGACAGCCGTTACCCCTCTGCCGCCCGCCGAGGCCGCCCAGCCCTCCACACCCGCCGATCTGCGCTCCGGCGTGGAGAGCCACTCCCTCAACGGCGCCCGGGCCGACGGGCTTGTCGAAACGGTTGATGAGCAGCGCATGCTCGAGCTGTCTCTCTGGATCGTGGACCGGATTCAGGCTTCCCTGGGCAGCCAGACCGAACTCAAGCGCACCCCCGAAACCGAACGCATGCTTCAGGAGCGCTTCGCCCGGGTGTACCAGCAGTCCGGGGTGAGCCTGGAGCCAGAACAGATCAAGCGCCTGTTTGCCATGGTCTGCGATGAACTGATGGGCTTCGGGCCGATCCAGCCGCTGCTCAACGATGATACCATCTCCGAGGTCATGGTCAATGGACCGCAGCGGGTCTACATCGAACAGAAGGGCAAACTGAAGCTGTCGCCGGTGCGCTTCGCCAACGATGAGCACGTGCTCAAGGTCATTGACCGCATCATTCGCCCGCTGGGCCGGCGCATCGACCGCAAGTGGCCCATGGTTGATGCGCGCCTGCCCGATGGTTCGCGTGTGAATGCGATTATTCCTCCCTGCGCGATTGATGGCTCGACCATCACGATCCGCAAGTTCTCCAAGAATAAACTGAAGGTTGATGACCTGATCCGTTTCGGCTCGCTGACGCCCGAGATGGCCGAGTTCCTGCGCGCATGCGTCATTTCGCGCCTCAATATCGTCGTTGCCGGTGGTACCGGTTCGGGCAAAACCACGCTGCTCAATGTGCTCTCGAACTTTATCCCCGAGGACGAGCGCATCGTTACCATCGAGGATAGCGCCGAGCTGCAACTGGCTCAGGATCACGTGGTGCGCCTGGAGTCACGCCCGCCTGAGGTGGACGGCACCGGTCGCGTGACCATTCGCGACCTGGTGATTAACTCGCTGCGTATGCGCCCCGAGCGGATCGTTATCGGCGAGTGCCGCGGCGGTGAAACCCTGGATATGCTCCAGGCGATGAATACTGGCCACGATGGCTCACTCACCACCCTCCACGCCAATACACCCCGCGACGCCCTGGCACGTATGGAGACTATGGCCCTGATGGCCGGTATGGAGATGCCTCTCAAGGTGATCCGCGAACAGATCGCTTCGGCCATTGACTTGATTGTTCAGCAAACACGCCTCGAAGATGGCCAGCGCAAGGTGGCATTTATCACCGAGGTGCAGGGCATGGAGGGCGACACAGTGGTGCTCCAGGACATTTTCAAGCTCGAGATCCTGGGCAAGACCCCGGAGGGCAAGATCCAGGCCGAATTGCGCCCCACCGGCGTGCGTCCCCGTTTCACCCCGCGCCTGGAGGCCCATGGCTTCAAGCTTCCGCCCAACATCTTTGGCGCGCAGATCCCCGGAAAGAAGGCCTGGTGAGCACCTGAGCGGTCGGTGCGCGAAGGTTGCCCCAGTATGGCCCATGCTGTGGCAGGCTCCGCCGGCGCCCGGTGAGCCTGCCGCAACCGGCGGGCGCCACCGGTCCAATGCGAGCAGGTTTCAGGCACAATAGCCGGGCCAGCGGGCGCGGAGATCGATCGACCGGTCTCCGCGCCTGTTGTGTGTGTTGAGTGCACGAGTGTATGCAACCTTCTGCCAATCGCGTGATTGTGGTGGGCGCCGGCCTCGGTGGCCTGGCCGCCGCCATCCGTCTGGCTGCCGCCGGTCGCCAGGTCATCGTGCTGGAGAAAAACGAGCGGGTAGGCGGTAAACTCAACCTCCTGCGCGAGGCCGGTTACACCTTCGATACCGGCCCTTCCCTGCTCACCATGCCCTGGGTGATCGAGGAGTTGTTTGCCGCCGCCGGCCGCCGCATGGCCGATTACCTCACCCTCGAGCAGATCGAGCCGACCTGCCGCT
>JBDNDG010000232.1:0-7191 GCA_046719255.1 Chloroflexaceae bacterium | reverse complement strand
CCTATGGTGACTGCTCAGATCGCCTGGGACCTGGCCGCCTTCTCCAATGGGCGCTTCATGCTGGGCCTGGGCACTCAGGTTCGCGCCCACATCGAGCGTCGCTTCAGCGCCAGCTTCGACCAGCCGGTCGAGCGGCTGCGCGACTACATCCTCGCCCTGCGGGCGATCTGGCAGAGCTTTCAGGGCAATGGCCGCCTGAACTACCGTGGCCAGTTCTACCAGCATACCCTGATGCTGCCCTTCTTCAATCCCGGCAAGATTGCCCACCCCGACATTCCCGTGTACATCGCCGGGGTCAACGAGCGTCTGGCGCAACTGGCCGGTGAACTGTGCCAGGGGTTCCACGCCCACCCGCTCAACAGCGCGAAGTATCTGCGCGAGCATCTCCGCCCGCAGATCGCCGCAGGCGCGCGCAAGGCCGGGCGTGACCCTGCAGCGTGCGTGCTGGCTGGTAGCCCCCTCGTCATTACTGGCCTCGACCCCGAGGGTACCGCGCGTATGCGCGCCTTTGCCCGCCAGCAGATCGCCTTCTACGCTTCCACCCCCACCTACCGGCCCGTGCTGGAGTGCCACGGCTGGGGCGAGATTGGCGAGCGCCTCTCACAACTGGCCGCCCAGCAGCGCTGGGCCGATATGCCCGGCCTGATCAGCGACGAGATGGTGGCCACCTTTGCCGTCGAGGCTGACCCCGGTGAACTGGGCGCCGCCCTGCGCCAGCGCTACGCTGGCCTGCTCGACCGCATCAGTCTGTACATGCCCTTCGTGCCCGGCCAGATGGACGAGTTCTGGCGTCGCCTGGTGCGTGATGTTAGCGGATAGCGGCGAACCCTCCCGGCAGAGCGGGGCGCGGTGCGACAGGCTTGCCGTCTGATACCCTTCGCGGCTGCGCCTCGACGCCCAGACCCTGCCGGTGCTGCGGGCGCGCCGCTCTGGCAGGCAGGGGGGTGGGGAAACCCGGTTTTCCCCTGTTGATAGCAGCCATGCCCGGTGTTTTCAGCGACCTGGATCTCAGCCCGAACCCCCTCGAGCTCGCCCGCCAGCGGCGCCTCGCCGCCGGTGGCTACCTCGACCTGACCAGTAGCAACCCGACTTTGCAGGGGCTCCTCTTTCCCCCGGCGATCCTGCGCGCTGCCGCCGAGAGCTTCTGGGACGCCCGACGCTACCAGCCTGACCCGCGTGGCAGCGAATCGGCCCGTGCCGCCGTCCTGGCATACTATGGCGGGCGAACGCCCCCGCTGCGCCTTGCCCTCGCGGATGTGTTCCTCACCGCCAGCACCAGCGAAGCCTACAACCTGCTCTTCGCTCTCCTCGCCGATCCGGGCGACAACCTGCTGGCGCCCAATGTGACCTACCCCCTCTTCGAGTACCTGGCCGCGCTCCGCGGGCTGGAACTGCGTCCCTATCCGTTGCGCGAGGAAGCCGGCTGGGCGATTGACGAGCGCACTCTGTACGCCGCTGCTGACGCGCGCACCCGCGGCATCCTGATCGTCTCGCCACACAATCCCACCGGTGCCGTCGTGTCATCGCCCCTTACGGCGCTCACCCGGCTGGGGTTACCGGTGATCTGCGACGAGGTCTTCGCCGCTTTCACCTACGCCGTGCCCGCCGTGCCGCCCCTCGGCGCCCTGCATCCCGATCTGCCCGTCTTTACCCTCAACGGCATCTCCAAGCTCTTTGCCCTGCCCGACCTGAAGCTGGGATGGATCGCGCTCAATGCCCCTGCCCGTTCCTTCGCCCCGCGGCTCGAATTGCTTAACGATACGTTCCTGGGCGCCAGTAGCTTGAGCCAGCACCTCCTGCCCACCCTCTTTGCCCAGGGTATGCCCTTTGTAGCGCAGATGACCGCCCGTGTGCGGGCCAACCTCGACCTGGCCCTGGAGCGCCTGGGCAGCCATCCCCGCCTGCGCCTCCACCCGCCTGACGCCGGCTATTACCTCTTCCCGCACGTGACCGGCTGGGAGGATGAAGAGGCCCTCGTGCTGTACCTCCTGGAGCGTGGCCTTCTGACCCATCCCGGCTACTTCTATGGCGACGTGCCCGGCGTCCACCTGATGCTCTCCGCGCTTACCGAGCCGGTGACCTTTGCCGCTGGCCTCGATCGGCTCGTTGAGTTTCTGTGATGGGGTCCGGTAATGGTTCGCCCCCTGCTGATCCATAAATGATCTTTCCACATGACTTTACACTTCGCGCCGAAATTGAAGGCGAATCGCTCATTCTGTAGGCATGAGACTATTGCAATGCTGCAGACCGGGTTGTATAATGATCCCTGATTACCCGGGCGATCTGCGGCCAATCGGGAGGGTTCGGAAGGGTGCCGTTCTCCTCACCCTCTCGCCAGGAAATGGAGGGGAACCCGGGGTTCCACGCGCGGTGAGTCGGTCGAACCACGCCCCTCCCGGCAGTGCTCTCAGGGGTAGGTTGTTGCGGAGCGCGTCAGGATGCTACGGCTGCAGCAAGCCCTCACTCCCTCGCGGGAGAGGGGGAGCCCACATGGGGCGTCCCGACGCCCGCTCCTCTCTCTCCGTCAAGCGGAAGGGGGCCGGGGAGAGGTGGAGAGGCCGTGGCTCCAAAAACCTGCCCGTGAAAGTCCTGACAGTGGGCGGTCGGGCGCGGCCCTCCCAGGAACCACCTCGTTTTATCCTGTCACTGTGCGGTGGAGCCGCATAGCTATCCGAAGTGGCAATCGAGCCGCCTGATGATACGCACACCGCGTTCGCCCGGTGACCATGCCGGGCTTGATGATGATGATCTGCTGCGCGAACTGCTCGCGAGCGAACTCCCGCGCCGCGATGGCCAGATCCGCCCGGCGCGACTGCGGTCGGCCACCCAGCAGAAGCGTATAGCTCTCAGCGGCTTCCGCTTACGCAACTGGGTGGATCGCAGCCTGGCGGTGCTGGAGCGCGTGCTGGTGGCGGCAGCGGTGCTTGCCTTTGGCTACTGGCTGCTCGATGGCCCGGTGCGCGATTTGTTGCATACGCGGAGCAATCCGGCTACCTCTCGAGCGCAGGCAATGGCTCCACCCCCCACACCGCCGTTGATGGTACCCACAACTGCCGGATCGGTCGCTGGTGCGCCGTTGCCATTCACCCGCCCCGAGGACCCGGCCCTCGACCCTGCTGTGCCGCGTGCGCCCCGCGAAGCCTTTCTGGCGCCCCAGGCCGTTCCGCCCGTGGCGCCCCTCAGCGAAGATCCGCGCCCGCAACGGCTGACCATGCCCAGCATCGGCGCCGATATGTCGGTCTACGAAGTCTTCGTTGTTGATGGGGAATGGGAAGTGGCCGAATATGCCGCGGGCTATCATAACGGGAGCGCCCTGCCCGGCGCAATCGGAAACACGGTCTTCTCAGGGCATGCTGGTTTGCGCGGTGCAGTGTTTAAGGATATCGGCCGGCTTAGACCCGGAGATGAGATCATTGTCGAAACCGGGAGCTGGCGCTATGTCTATCGCGTGCGCGAGACGCTGAATGTCTGGCCTACCCAGGTCGAGGTCATGGATCCGACCATGACGCCGGTGCTTACCCTGATCACCTGCACAAACTGGGACACGCAGCGTCTGGTGGTCGTTGCCGATCTTGCCGACGCGCGCCCGCGCTCCTGAAACGAGGAGTTGGTATGCAGCCGCCTTCACGAGGTCGTCCATCATCGCCTGGCCGTGGCCGCACACCCGCCCGCTGGACGAAGCTGGAACTGGCGCTGATTGTGCTCAGCATCGTGATGATCGCCTTTCCGCTCTATGCGGGAGCGATGCGCTTCGTCTTTCCTCCCCTGGCGCCCGCCCAGGAAAGCACGCCTGAGCCACCCACGGTTGACCCCGCCCTCCCGCCGTCGGTCGTTCCGACCAGTACTCCGCTTCCTACCAGTACCCTGGCTCCCCCGCCCACCGATACCCAGGCGCCGACGCCAACCGATACCGGTAGCCCGCAGCAGATCGTCACTGCGACCAGTATTCCGACACCGCCTACCAATACGCCCGAGCCGGCGACCCCTACCAGTACCGTGGCGGTGGCTACCCCGACCAATACGGTCGAACCTGGCACCCCGACCAATACGGTCGAACCTGGCACCCCGACCAATACGGTCGAACCTGGCACCCCGACCAATACGGTCGCGCCAGCGACGCCGACGAATACTCCTGCCCCCGTGACCGGGGTCCGGGTCTTCAAGGTTGCCTCGGTCTCCGAGGCGGCGCCCGGGCAGCAGTTCAGTTTCAGTGTGGCCGTGGTTACCGATAGCACTGTCAATCAACAGGTGACCATGGAAGACGCCATCAGCTCCGAGTTGGAAGTGCTGAGCGCCAGTTCGAGTTCCGGCAACTGCACCACTGGCCAGACAGTGCAGTGTACGCTGACGATTAACGATACCAATCCGGCCACCGTGACGATTCAGGTGCGCGTGCGCACCACGGTCGCCGCGGGTACCAGCATTGCAAACAGCGCCACCGCGGGCGGGCAGCGCTCGGGCACGGTCGTGGTGCGGGTCAGCGGCGCGCCCATCGCCTCTCCGACGCCGGGCGGCCCGACGGTCACCCCGGGCGGCCCGACGGTCACCCCGGGCGGCCCGACGGTCACCCCGGGCGGCCCGACGGTTACCCCGGGCGTTCCAACGGCCACACCAGTCGTCCCGACGCCGACCATTCCAGGGGTGGTACCTCCACCTCCGACCAGCCCCCCTGGCCCGGAGCTGCCGCCACCGCCTTCCGACGAACAGGAGCCAGAACCGCCCGCGGCTACCCAGGTGCCACCCGCCCCACCCCCGCCGCCACCGCCGGTGGTGATACCCGAACTGCCTACTGAGCCGCCTACGGTGGTGGTCGCTCCCACCTCTCGTCCGGTTGTGCGTCCGACCGCAGCCGTTCGCCCGACGCGGGCGCCACTCGGCCCGACCAATACGCCGGCGCCGCTCGTGCCCATTGGCACCAGCACGGCAGCCCCACCCACTACCCCCGGCATTACGACCGATGTCTTCTTCCGCCTGGCGAGTGACTGGGGTAGCGCCTACCCTGGCCAGCAGGTCAACTTCACCCTGGTTGTTCGCAATACCCGGCCGCCTGCCGCCGATGGGACAGGTACGCTGCGCAACATCACCGTGCGTAGCGCCATGCCCGCCAATCTGGAGGTGCTGGGGGCGCGCGCCGATCGCGGCGTTGACCCGACCATAAGCGGCAATGATGTGAACTATACCCTCGACCAGCTCCAGCCCGGCGAAGGGGTCGAGATCACCGTTGCCACGCGCATCAGGCCCGATGTTACGGCAGGCACCCTGATCGTCGTCCAGGGCCAGTTGTTCTACGATGGCCTCGCTCCGGCCCCGCTCTTCTCAAACATCGTCTCGGTGCAGGTCGTAGGGGCTGCCCAGCCACCGACGGCGCCCATCGCTCAACAGGTGACGCCCACCACGGCGCCTTACCCGCCGCCGCGCAGCCCGACGGTGGCCCGCACGGCTACCGGTGCACCGACGGCGACCAGCGTCCCAACCGCTACGCCGTTACCCACCATTGCTGCGGTTGCGCCGCCTCCCGCGCCACCGCCGGCGCCGCTGCCCGAGACCAGCGCCGGAGTGCCGCTCCTTGGCATCATGCTCCTGGGTGGCACATTGCTGACGCGCACCATTCGCCTGCATCGGGCCAGGAGCCGGCTGTAAACACACCGGGGGCGTGGAGGAACCCGGCTGGTTCCCCCGCGCCCTCCAGCGGTGGACTGTGGGGCTTGCCCCAACGACAGGGAGGGTCGAGAAGGGTATAGCCCTTTCCGACCCTCCCTCTTGCGTTATCTTCGAGCCTTCGTGGACCGACAGGACGGCTACGGCGTCTGGCGCGTGGAGGGGCGCCGGGGCTGCCAGCCATCGAGGGCCAGCCAGAGCATAATCGCAAGCAAGAGCCAGTGGAGCTGCTCGCGGACGATTACCAGCACGGCGACGACCTGGCGTGAGGCTGGTAGCGCCTCGTACAACCGCTGGAGCCCGATTGCGGGCGCGGCGCGGAATTGTTCCAGAATGGCAAAAAGCCCCAGCTCGGCGCCAAGCGAGCCAAGCACCTGCCAGGCCACTGCCAGTGACAGGCCCACTGCCGTGGCGGTCAGGATCAGCACGAGCGTGCTGTACCAGGGTTGCGGGCGCGGGCGGCGCATTGCCCCGGCCCACAAGGCGCCGTTCGGAATCAGCCCCAGCAGGCATGCAGTAACTTCGGCTGGAGCTTCCCAGCGCAATTCCTGGCGCAGGACCCGATCGAGGGCATCATCCGGGTCGCGTGTGGAGGCTTCCAAGGGGTCATGCATAGTGGTGTACCAACCGGGTCGAGGGGGGAAACCGGGTTGCCCCGGCTTCCCTTCGCGGGCGACGGGAGCGCGCCCTGTTCTCCCCAACCCTCCCCATCTTCACGATGTGCGTGCCTTCGTGGTGGATGCTCGGCTCACCTTCCGGCTGCGGCGGCAGCCAGGCGCAACGGGACGGCCCCGGGAAACGTGTCGCGGCGGTCCTCGTGACGCGGCTGCGCCACTGCGCGCGTGGCGGGCGGTTGCTCCTGAGTCTCCAGAATGGTTGCCAGCCGTTCCTTCCCGCGCCGGATGTGACTCTTTACCGTGTTCAGCGGAATATCGAGGATGTCCGCGATGTCAGTGTACTTCATATCCTCGAAGTAGTACAGGGTCAACACCAGCCGGTAGTGCTCCTCGAGCTGCCCGAGGGCCAGGCGCACCTGTTCGCGCACTTCACGGGTATCGAGCGCCGCGGCAGGATCGCTCCAGCGGTCCTCGTCGGCGATACTCGCAAGCTGGTCGGCCTCCTCGTCTTCGGAGGTCGGGGGAGCGACGGGCACCTGGCGTCCGCGGCGGCGCAACTCGTCACGGCACAGGTTCACCACCAGCCGGTACAGCCAGGTAGTAAACCGGCTCTCGCCGTTGTACTGCGGCAACGTGCGAAACAACCGGATGAATGCCTCCTGGGTCAGATCGGCGGCGTCTTCGGGGTTCTTCAGCACGCTCATCGCAATGCTATACACATAATGCTGCTGGCCCAGGACGATCTGGGTCAACGCCTGGGGGTCACCCTGCTGCGCCCGGGCGATCAACTCACGCGTCGGTTCTGCCACCGTTGACCTTCCTGGCGCTGCGACCCGCTGTGGCAATCGCGATCATCGGGCCAGGGCGCTGGCCCGGTGGAGCGATGTACCCGGCGGACGCTGCTGCGCCGTCGAGG
>JBDNDG010000231.1:0-7212 GCA_046719255.1 Chloroflexaceae bacterium | reverse complement strand
GTCGCAGCCACCAGGTCGAAGCGACCATCACAATCCCGGCCACGGCCATCGGCAGGCGGGCCTGGGCATCGCCGTCACCAAAGAGGAAGTAGGCCAGCGCAGTGAAATAGTACAACGACGGCCCGTGGTAAACCGGGTCGTAGCAATAGGTTGGCGCGCTTACCCCACCCCAGCATTTGAAGCCGCCCGCACCGGTGTACAGACGCCAGCTTGACCAGGCGTGGATGCTCTCGTCGTGGTGGAGCGCCATGACGCCCAACCCCCAGAGATGCGTAACGACGCTGGCCAGCACGATCAGCGCGAAAACCGCGACGTCCCAGGTGAGCCAGCCCAGATTAACCGGACGGCTGAGCATCCGGGGCTGTGCAGGCTGGTTAAGTGTCTCGAGTGCCATGCGTTATGTGCGTGGTTGTCTGATACCAACATGGGGAAACCGGGTTTCCCCGCGCCCCTCCCGCTGGAGTGAGTTGGGAGGACGCAGCCCTCCCACGCAGGGGGTGGGGGAAACCCGGGTTTCCCCTCACCCCTCCTGGCGGTGAGGGTTTGGAGCCTTCCGCCCCCTCCCGGCCTCCCCTCGCCGGGGGAGAAGCCCGGTTTCCTCTTCCACCAGGAGAAGGCTGAAGGAGAGGGCGAGCAGCCAGGAAACAAACCTGGTTGACAGCCTACTTACCGCGCAAGTCGCCGCCAAAGCCAGCGCCTATCTGGTCGGCCAGCTCGGGGCGCACGGCAATGATCACATCGGTTGAGCCGAGACGCTCGCCGAGATCGCGAAACATCAGAAAGCGCCACCAGCGTTCGCCCACCCCACGATCGAACGGCGCGCGCAGGGCCTGGCCCAGCAGCGACACCTGCTCCAGCGGCGCCTCGCGCCAGCCCGGACCCAGCCGGTAAACGTGATCCTCCGGGAACCACCAGCGCAGCGGGTAGCGCTGGACGACAAAGCCCTCCAGGTAGCGCCGGTTCTCCGGATAGCGGTCGTAGTTCTCCTGGAGCAGCAGCACGGCCATAATCCGCGCGTCGGGCGGCGCCATCAACTGCCCGCCAATGCGCTCGGCGGCACTAAAATCTCGCAGGTACCAGCTCCAGATAGTCTCGTTATCGTAGATGATCGGCAGCGCCAGACCGCGGCCCCTGCGGATGGAGGCTTCCTCCAACCGGCGCACGACGCGCATCATATCCGGCGACGTCTGCGTATAGACCATCGCCTCGACCGGCACATCGCCATTCACGTAGGCCAGGCGGAAGGCGGAACGAAAGGTGTAGAGGCCCACAGCGATGCCCACACAGGCGGCGAGCAGAGTCAGGGCGTGTCCCGGCCCCCAGCGCAAGCCCGCACCCGTGGTCAGCAGCGCAATCAGCGCCAGGGCCGCCGCCAGGACCACCCAGGCCGGTAGCACCGACTGCTCACCGAAGGCCACGGTGGCCGTAAGCAGCACGAAGCTCAACCCGACGATAATCGCAAAGAGCGTTGCGTAAATCACCCATACGGCGCGACCGACCGCACGGGCCAGGTCCACATCCACAGCAGCCAGTTCCGCCTCTTCAACCGCGCGCCAGCGGTTCCAGATCAGGCGCTGGGCGCCCCATGCAGCCAGCAATGTCCACGGCACACTGATATGGATGGTCAACCAGGGCATCTTCTCGCCAGCCCAGGTGTAGATGCCCAGGGCGGCCAGTGCCCACCATGCCAGGAAGTAGATGCCTACGCCGGCTTCGCGGACGACGTGCAGACCCCCTCCCACCGCCGCTTCCGGCACGGACCGGGAACGGCGCGCGGCCCGCAGCGCATCCAGCACTACCAGGACCAGTCCCGCTCCGCCGAAGATCAGCAACAGCGGCTCGTAGACCCCGAGCAAAAAGACGTAGTAGTGTCCGGGCTGCCCGCCGCGCTCAACATTATGTTGAGCTAACCAGTAGAGCAGCGACCCGCTCACACCGCTGATCACACCGATAATGTTGGTGAAGAAGGCGGTGAAGAACACCGTGTAGATAGCCAGCACGATCAGCAGAGCCACCAGCCAGCGCCGGCCGGCGCCAAGGCTGGCGAAAACCTCAGCCGCCGGATCGGCACGCTCGCGGGCGGCCTGCCAGGGAGTGCGCCCATCAGCGCCGGGGCGCCGCCAGATCAGGTAGATCAGCATCGCCAGCACACCGAGGGTCGTCCCGATTGCCAGCAGCACGGCGGGATGGCGAAAAAACTGCCACAGGTCGCGCAGGTACAGGCCCAGATTGGTAAACAGGTCGCGCCCACCGTCGTCATCGGCACGATTGCGCACGCGCAGCGCATAGCCGTTATCCTCGGTCTCCAGCGGCGGCCAGCCGAACCAGCCCGGCTGCGCCACCACCAGTTCGCCGCTCTGCGGATCGCGCACAGCGTGGTGGGCGCCATCCACCTGCGCGTGGCCAGGCATGACGAAGATCAGCGCGGCGACCACCACTCCCAGCAGTCCCACCAGAGGGATGCCGGGGCGGTACACGCGCCACAGAAAGGCCACTGCCAGGGGCGCCGCCATCACGAGCAAGAAGAGGTAGGTCGTCTCCTGGTTCACCAGCATGAAGGCAAAGGCAGCCGCGCCCACGAAGAGCCAGAGTGGGCGACGCGTGGCGCCGTAGCCCATCATCGCCGCGAAAACCAGGATCTCGCACAAAACCGAGTAGATGTCGTGGCGGAAAAAGCGCCCGACGTACAGCGCCACCGGGGAAATCAGCAGGTACACCGCAGCGATCAGCGCCGCAGGTCGCCCGAGGGTCCGGCGGAGGAGATAGGGAGAGAGTGTTAGAGCGGTACCGGCAAGTGCCGGCCCCAGACGAGCCACGAAGTCGTTATCGCCAAAGAGGAAGTAGAGCGCCGCCCCGAGGTAGTAGAGCAACGGGCCGTGGAGGAGCGGGTCGTGAATGTAGCCGCGGCCCACCAGCAGGTACCACGAGTACGCCGCGTGCAGCGTCTCATCGTGGTGCAACGCCCGATCGCCAAGCGCCCACAGATGGGCCAGCAGGGCTACCGCACCGAGCGCCAGGTAGGCCACCTGCTCGACCGTGAGCAACCAGGGCCGGAGACCAGCGGCGCCCGCGCCGGGGGCAGGCTCGGGGGCGGCCCGTGGCCGCGACAGTTCAAGCGTTGACATGCGCTACCTGTAGGCCCACAACGCGCCTGTACCACATTCCGTGGCATTGTACACGATGGGGATGCGCCGGGCAAGGCGGATGGGAAGGTGTGGAGATGTCGAGGTGTTTGCGGGTCATTTTCGTGTAGCTCCACACCTCCACGCCCCGCTCACCGCGGTTCGAGGAACAGCACGTCAGTGGTATGGCGTTCAACCGCTTCCCGGCTCCACAGGAGCGGACAGTAGCCGCCCGCGCGCCAGGCGCCAGCCAGGTCGGCGTAGTGGCTACTCATTGGATGCCCGCTCTGCCCGGCGGGGATGACCACCCGCGCCGCGTCCCAGTCGCCCGGATCGAAAATCTGGCGATAGGAGGGGGCGTTGTAGATGGGCCCGGCGGCAGTCTGGCGCGGCACGTACTGCTGGTTCACCGTGTCCACGTCGCCGCCGGTGGGCCAGGGACCGCGGTTGAAGATCGGCGCCAGCGCCGGGACGCTCCCCAGTGGGTGGCGCAGGGTAAGGGTGTGTATCTTGCCGTAGCTCCATCGGGCCGGATCGGGGCCGAGTCTCTCGCGCAGCTCGGCCACCGCCAGGCGCAGCGCCTCACCGAGCACCGCGCCCCAACTGCGCTGGCCGCCGAGCCAGGCATCGGGCTGCGCTGGATCGGCAGCCTCGGCCCGCGCCAGCACCTCCGGCAGGGCCCGCTCCAGGTAGCTGTTCGACGGCAAGGCGCCAAACGCGCCCAGGCCGCCCTGGGCACCGATCAACTCGCCAAGTTCGGCATAGACTACCCGCAGCAGGTGGTGACGCACAGCATCGTAGACCGCGCCGGCAGGGGCATCGGCGGTTAACTCACCGTCCCAGGCCACCAGCAGGTCACGCGCGGCTCGCTCCAGGCGCTCCTGGGGTTCCAGACGAGCCACCAGGCGGGCCAGACGCAGCCCCGGCAGGCAGCGCAGGTCGGCCTGGATGCGCGCGAAGCTCCGCACGTCGTGCCGCTCCACGCTATTCAACAACTCGGTGATCCGTTCGGCGCGGTAGGGGTTGGCCCACTCACCGTGGATGGCATCGTGGTAGGGATGGCTGGCGCCGACGATCCGGTTGTTCGCCGTGACGACCATACCACCCGGCGGGTCAAGGGTGGCGGGCAGGGCCAGGTTGGGGATAAAGCCCTGCCACTCGTGCTCGCCATCCCAACCGGGCACGGGGATCTGCCCGTCGCCTCTGGCTCGCACGGGCAAACGGCCGCCCACGGCGTAACCGATGTGGCCATCCACGTCGGCGTAGATGAAGTTCTGTGGCGGCACGTCCCAATCTTCCAGCGCAGCGCGGAACTCGTCCCAGTCGCGGGCGCGGTTGAGACGCAGCACGGCCCGCGTCACCGCCGGCGAGGGATCGAGGGCCGTCCAGCGCAGGGCCAGCGCCTGATGCGGCACAGCCGGTTCGGCGCGCCGGAACGGCGAGCCTTCCGGGCCGGCGATTTCATCAATGATCGGGCCGTGATGGGTCAGGCGCACGTCAATCAGCGCAACTTCTTTCTGGCCCTTGACCACGATCTCCTCACGCAGACTCTCCACCTCGCGCCACTCGCCGCGCCACTCGTAAAGGTCGGGGTTTTCAGGATGAAAGCGTTCGATGTAAAGATCCTGATTGTCGGTCATGGTGTTGGTCTGGCCCCAGGCGATGCGCTGGTTGTGCCCGATGATCACGCCGCAGGTGCCGGGGATGGTAGCGCCAGCCACCTTGAAATCGCCACCCTCAAGATGGGCCAGGTACCACAGGCCAGGCAGCCCCAGGCTGAGATGAGGGTCTTCGGCCAGCAAGGGCCGGCCTGTCGTGGTACGCGCGCCGGAGACGGCCCAGGCATTGGAACCCTGCGGTGTGCCGCTCTCGCCGGTAAAGGGGGCCGCCTCGGCGGCAAGACGCAGGGCACCCTCGCCGAGATGCGGCGGTAACTCCGCCTCGGGGGGCACACTGACCATCGCCGCGCCCGGGTAGCGCGGCGCAATGGCCGCGGCACGCTCGTGGCCCACGGCGGCGATGATCTTGCTGTTCAGCAATTCGCCCGTCCAGTTCGCCGAGAGCGTCAGGGCCATGATCTTGGGCCAGACCAGAATATCCACCAGCTCCCAGGGGCGCGGCTGAAACCCCAGGAGGGTAAACTCCAGCGGCAGCCGCCCGCGGCTGGCTTCCAGACAGGCGTTGACGCCGTGCACATACGCCTCGAGGATCATGCGCGTCTCATCATCGAGGAGCTCGGCCTCACAGCGCGCCAGGCGCTCAAAGCCCAGGGTACGCACAAACTGATCGGAACTCAGGGCTACAGGCCCGAAGATTTCGGCCAGTTGTCCGCGCCCGGTACGGCGGTTCAACTCCATCTGCCAGAGCCGGTCCTGGGCATGCACATAACCCAGAGCGGCAAAGAGATCGGCATTACTGGCGGCATAGATATGCGGAATACCCCAGCGATCGCGGCGCACCTCAACCTCGGCGGCGAGACCTGGCAGCGGCTGCCGCCCGCTGACCCGGGGGAGCGAACGGCGCAAGGCGGCGACGGCGCCGATCCCCACGGCGCCAGCGGCAAGCCCGAAGGTAAGGCCGAGAACCCGAGCGAGGCGGGGAAGTTCTGTCATCGCATTACACCTTTCTGCTGTGGGAAGAAGCTCATACCTGTTTCCGGCCCGCTTGACCGTACGTCCTCACCCTTCTCCCGGGTGCGCGGGCCGCCTGGCCGCATCCGGGCGGTTCCGGGCTGGACACCCGGGGCGGCGCCTTACCCCTAATGTGAACAGGCCCCTTTCGGGGGCGCACAACGCCGCGATGAAAACAGGTGTATCTTTGGGAGGGCTGCGCCCTCCCAACCCTCCCCTCAGGGAGAAGCGTGGGGAAACCGGGTTTCCCCGTATGCTCACATCAGCCCTGCCCCACACCATAAGCCGGGTTTTCCCCGTATTTCCATTTGCGCCGTATAATGAATAAGGTGAAGTACACCTGAGGCCGCAGCGGCAACCTATGCGCCATGTCGAGTTTTCTCCCAACTTGAGCGCCGATCTCCAGCAGGTGGAGCAGATCATTCACGAGCGGACACACGCCCGCGCCGCGGTGATCAGCATCGCCGGGTCGCACCTGTCACCACCGGACGTGCCCCGCTTACGGGCCGCGCTGGTGCTCCTGGCCGCGCAAACCGCCGGGTACCAACTTGAACGGGTCATCCACGCCGCGGCGGCGGTCGAACTGATCCACGCTGCTACCCAAACCCACAACGATCTGGTAGATGAAGCCGAGCGCCGTCGTGGCCGGCCGCGCGTCGGCCCCTGGAACCACGGCGTGGCTCTGATGGTTGGCGACTACCTGTTTGCCCTGGCCGCCGGAGAGATGGCCCTCAGTCCCGACCCACGGGTGATCATCTTCTTTACCGAGGCGGTCAAACAGATCACCGAGGGGATGTTGATGCCAGCGGCGCCACTCCAGCCGCTGGAGGAGGGACGAGCGCGCCATCTGGAGCGCATCGGCCACACCGATGCCGCGCTCATCGTGGCCGCGTGCAAGGCGGGCGCCGCCGCTGCGGGCGCCGATCCGGAGCATATCGAGACCCTGGGTCGCTTTGGCCACGAGCTGGGCCTGGCCCTGCGCCTCGGCGACGAGGTGCGTGATTTCACCGAACATAACGGCAGCGCCGCCCCGGGCACCAGCCTCCGCGCCGGCGTAGTGACCCTGCCGCTTATCTTCGCCGCGGCCCTTGGCAACGGCCCGCGCCTGGCGGCTGCCCTTGACAGCACCGATGCCACCGAGCAAAGCTGGGCCGTTGATACGGTGCGCCGCTATGGATTGACCCCGACCCGCGCGGAGGTGCTGCGTTGCGCCGAGAGCGCCCGCGGCATTCTTGCCCAGGCCCCCCCCGGTCCCGGGCGCGAAGCGCTGGCTCGGGTCGCCGACTATGCGGTGCAACGCGCCGCCTGACTACAGATCCTGCCGCTGCCGCCCGATGGCCCAGCCCAGGGCCAGGCCCCCCAGGGCAAAGAGGATCGCTGCGCTCGCCAGCCCCACCAGCAGATGACGCCAGCCCAATGGCCCCCCCAGTAGCCACCAGGCCAGCAGGGTCGGCACGCCG
>JBDNDG010000230.1:0-7213 GCA_046719255.1 Chloroflexaceae bacterium | reverse complement strand
GTGTAAGTACCGACAATAGAGGGGATTCCGAAGAGCCAAACACTTCGCCAAACGACGAGCCGCCTTTTTCATCATAGCAGGGTGCAGCGCAACCTCGTGGGGGCTACCATTTCCAGACGAAACATTCACCCGGAAGCGAGTCTTTCGACCGATGAAGCCAGAGGCGTCGGCAACTACAATAGGGCGATGACTATCAACGCTGCCCTGCGGGTAGGCGCGAGCGGGGAGAGATCGTCGCCTGTGGTTTCGCCCAGCGCAAACCATCCCCCGGAAAGCGACCGACCAGCGCCCACAGTGAAAAAGGTGTATCCATGCCACAGGCTTCTGCAACAAATACCGCGCAGGTTCCTACGGCGCCCCCGGGGCTGATCATCCGAGATTTTATCGGCAGCCAGGCAGATTATGCCGCCGCGGTGGACGTGTGCAATGCGGTCTTTCCGGAGTACCCCGAGTCGGTCGAGGAGTGGAAGGAGGAGGACGAGAAGCAGCCAGCGCACCTCCAGCACCGCCGCTGGCTCGCTGAGATCAATGGCCAGGCAGTGGGCTACGCCCGTTACGGGCAGTCGGAGTGGATGGACCACCCGAGGGTCTTCACATTCTTCGCCGCGGTGCTCCCGGAACGACAGGGCCAGGGGATCGGCCGCGCGTTGTACGCGACGGTTATGGCGGCCCTGGCGCCCCTCGACCCGCTACGGGTGCGCGCCCGTTGCCGGAGCGACTACGCCCGTTCGATGCGCTTCCTGGCCGAGCGGGGCTTCGTCGAAGACATGCGCGACTGGGAGTCGCGCCTCGATGTGCCGGGGTTCGACCCGACGCCCTATGCTGGACACGTCGAGCGGGTCATCGCCAGCGGTATCACCATCGCCACGCTGCGCGAGCTGATTGCGGGCGATCCCGAGCACCGTCGCAAGCTCTACGAACTGAACGTGAGCGTGACCAGGGACGTCCCCTCGCCAGAACCGTTGACCGCACCCTCACCGGAGAGTTACGAGCGCCGCATGTTCGAGAGCCGCGATCTGTTGCCGGAGGGCTACTTCGTGGCCCTGGACGGGCAGCACTACGCGGGATTGAGCGCCCTGTGGAAGAGCGACGAGGAACCTGACACGCTCTACGTCGGTCTGACGGGGGTGCGCCGCGAATACCGGCGGCGCGGGATCGCCCTGGCGCTGAAACTGTGCACCATCGAGTACGCCCGCAGCCGCGGGATCAGGACGCTCAAGACCTGGAACGAGGCGAACAACCGGGCCATGCTCAGCATCAACGAGGCGCTCGGCTTTGTGAAGCAGCCGGCCTGGGTGAGCCTCGTCAAGCACCTGCGCTCCGAGGAGTAGCGGCCCACGGGGATCGGGCGCACGAGGCCCACAGGGACCCGGAGAAGGCCGGGTTTCGCACTTGCAAGGATACCATCGCCATGCCGCTGCCGCTGCTCCACCTGGAAGGCGCGCCCTATCTCCAGGGCCTGGCCCACGGGAGGCTCCTGCGTGAGCAGATCGCGCATAACCTGCGCCTCTACTTTGGGCGCTTCGAGCGCGAGTTGAAGCTAACCCGCGCCGAGACACTGCGCCGCGCCACGCGCTACGCCGCGGCAATTGCGGCGCAGACCCCCGACTACGATGCCGGCATGCGCGGCATCGCCGACGGCGCAGGCGTGGACCTCGCGGCGATTGCTGCGCTGAATGTGCGCTACGAATTGTTCTACGACGAGTTCGTTGAGCGGCCCCTGCCGGAGGGTTGTACGGCCTTTGCCCTGCTGCCCGAAGCCACGGTGGAGGGCCACCTGCTGCTCGGCGAAAACTGGGACTGGATCGCCGGCGTGCAGGGCGCCCTGATCCACGTGGTCGAGCGTGACGGCATGCAGAGCCTGGCCTTTACCGAGGCGGGCATCTTTGGCGGTAAGATCGGCCTGAACTCGGCAGGGTTGGGGCTGGTGATCAACGGCCTGACCAGTCACGATGACGACTGGACGCGCCTGCACCGGCCCTTTCACATCCGCTGCTACGAGGTGCTGCGCGCGCAGGACCTGGACGCCGCCGCCCGGGCCGTCGCCGGCGACGAACGCTCCTGTTCGGCCAACTTTCTGCTGGCCCACGCCCCCGATCAGGCGATCAACCTGGAAACCGGGCCCCGGGGCGTTCACGTCAGCGCGTGCGCGAATGGCTGCCTGGTGCACGCCAATCACTTCCTGCATGCCACGGCCATCGGCGTAACCGAGCGCAACGTGGAGAACAACCCCCACTCGTGGCAGCGGCAGGCGCGTCTGGAGCACCTGCTCGCTGCGCGGCCCCTGGCCCTGCGCGATGTGCAGGCGGCATTGCGCGACCACGAGGGCTACCCCTACTCAGTCTGCTTCCACATTGACCCCCACGAGCCTCCTGAAGAGCACTACGAGAGTGTGGTTTCGGTGATCATGGATCTGCACGACCGTGCGCTCTCAATTACCGACGGCCCGCCGTGCGAGGCGGTGTATGTACGCCATACGCTGCCGTTGGGGTATGATAAGCTCTGATGGAACAATAGCCCGCGTGCGGGAGGGTTTGGGCGGGCTGCGCCCTCCCGGGAACAACTATGTTCATTCTGGCGTTGTGCGGCGTAGCCGCATGGACGGCTGATGTGAACATCTGGGGAAACCGGGTTTCCCCACGTTCCTGCCTGCTGGGGCGCCAGGCGCCCCCAACACCGGTTAGGGGAGGGGAACCCGGGTTTCCCCGTCCCCCCGCCCGCAGGGTGGCCGGCCCTCCCTGCCCGGGGGGAGGGAACCGGACGCCTCCCCCCCGGCGGGGGGAGACCGGGAGGGGGGCGGCACAATCTTCGCACTGGAAGGGTGTGGGTGGGCCGCGCCCGCCCAGGCCTGGCTGCGACTCATAGGCCCTGGCGTGCCGCGCGACACGCATCGCGCGGCCCGTCACACACAGCATCAGTATCAGAGCAACTATGTGGTTAATCGTCGGCCTGGGCAACCCGGGCGAACGTTATGCGCGAACGCGCCACAATATCGGCTTCGAGGCCGTGGACGTGCTCGCCCGGCGGCACGGCCTGGAGTTTCGCGGGAAGCGGGCCAACAGCCTCGTCGCCGAGGGCGCCATTGCCGGGCAACGGGTGGCCCTGGTCAAGCCGCAGACTTTTATGAACCTCAGCGGCCAGGCCGTGTCGGCACTGCGCACCTGGTACAAAATTGACCCGGCGCGCGAATTGCTGGTGATCTACGACGACCTGGACCTGCCCTTCGCAAAGTTGCGCCTGCGCGAGCGCGGGAGTGCGGGCACCCATAATGGTATGCGCTCCATCGTGCAGCAACTGGGAAGCGGGGAGTTTCCCCGCCTGCGCGTGGGCATCGGCCAGCCGCCAGGCAAGATGGATCCGGCGGCCTACGTCCTGTCGCGCTTCTCGCAGGAGGAGGAGGCGGCCTTGCCGGCGCTTCTCGACACCGTTGCCGACGCAGTGGAAGTGGTGCTGCGCGAGGGGTTGACCACGGCGATGAACCGTTACAATCCGGGGTAGCGCGTCGTGGAAGCTCGGGAGCGTACCCCCGAACTCCCGGCGGAACGCCGGGGCGCCGGTCGCGCCCCGGTGTGGCCAGTTGTTCCACACCTCCGCGTAAAGGGCACGGGGGCCTCACCCCTTCAAAGGGTATCACGAGACCGGCGCGTTCACGACAGGCGAGGATCGTGGCGCCCGTGCTCGCGCGGCTGCCGGGTTTGCGCGCCTCCCTGGAAGAGTCAGGCACGCCGTTCGCATTCGTTTCTTCGTTTCCCATTCGTTGGCGCATTTCCCCCCGCATCACCGAGGCGTGTTGCCGCATCAGTCGTTCATGGGGCTGCGCCGCACAACGCCAGAATGAACATAGTTGTTCCCGGGAGGGCGCAGCCCGCCCAAACCCTCCCCCCCTGGCGGCTGGTTTCCCGGGAGGGCGCAGACCGCTAAACCCTCCCCGCAGGCAGGGGCGTGGGGAAACCCGGCTTCCCCAGATGTTCACATGACTCACTCACATCGGGGTCATACTTCCGGCAGGCGCTGAGAGGACGATGAGTCGGCGACCGGCGGTTTCGGCACGGTCTCGCTGAGCGCCTCGATCGACTCGGCGCCCATGAGGCGCGCCAGCCAGCGCGTCTCTTCGTAGTTGTCGAGGATCACCGTCACCAGCACGGTGATAGGCATGGAGAGAAAGGTCCCGGGCGGACCGAGGAGCCAGGTCCAGAAAAAGAACGAAACGAACACCACCGCGGGAGAGAGACGCAACTGGTGGCCGATAAGCGCCGGAGCCACCAGGTTCTCAAAGGCGGTATTGACCAGCGTCACCACCAGGATAACCAGGCCAGCCCGCAGGAAGCCATGCTCGGCCAGGGCCAGCAGCACCGCGGGAACCATGGCTATGGGAATGCCGATGTAGGGGATGAAGCCGAACACAAAGATCAGGATGCCCCAGAGGATGGCAAAGGGCACGTTCAGAAAGACCAGCCCGATCGTCGAGCCGACGGCGACCGCCAGGTTGATGTAGGTGCGAATGATAAAATAGCGCACCACACTTCCGCCAAAAGACGTCAGGCGTTGGAGGAGCGGGCTTTCCTCACCCAGCGCGTGGCGAAAGCGGCGCCGGAAGAGCGGCAGTTCGACCAGGAAGAAGATCACCAGCACCACCACCAGCAGTGCGTTGCCAAGCACATTGCCGATGCTGGTAAGAATGAAGCCGAGCACCCGGGTGAGGTTAGCACTGTTGAGCAAACCGAACAATTGAAGGTCGCCTTCAATCAGGCCGTAGCCGGCAAGCCAGGCCCGCAAGGCCAGCTCCTGCTCGGCCAGCAACGACTGGTAGACCGACAGGCGCGCGGTGGCCCGGCTGACGGAGATGCCGATAAGCGACCCCAGGATGGCCGCGGTTGAGAGAAAGCCGCCGATCATGATCAGCAGGGCGATCCAGGCCGGCAGGCCGCGCCGCTGAAGCCACAGGTAGATGGGGTTACACAGGAGGGTAATCACCAGGGCAAGCAGCAGCGGGTTGAGGATCGGCGCAGCCAGACGCATCGCGCCGAGCAGCAGCACCACGCTCGCCACAATCAGCAACGGTCGGAGAATCGTCGTTGACTCGCGGGGATACTCTCCCATCGTCGTCTCTTGGTCGTAGAGCTGCCATAGAGCTACTGTGCGGTAAGGTGCTGCGCATCACCGGGGCGCCACCGGGCGGTGTTGCACATGCACAGTATAGCACGGACGAGGATCAGATCCGTGTTCGGGCCAGCAAGGTGTAGGACTGAGGCAACGTCCTTGAGTGGACGCAGCCCCCCAGCCCTCTCTCCATCGAGCGGAGAGGGAGGAGTCTACACCAGGAAGCCATACGTCCTTCCCCTCTCCCGTGCGCGTTCAGGGATCGACCGCACATCTGAGCCATCACAGCTTCTGCCACACCGAGACGCCCCGGCGCACGTCTCTGGTCTCTCCGCTGCGACAGGCTCAGCGCAGCCTCTCCCGCGCACCAGCCAGGTCTGCCCTTTCGGGCTGATCCGCAGTGCAAAGCCTGAGCGTGGCCGAAGGGGGACAGGGGTAAGGGCCTCCAGGGCCTCCCCAGGCCCTATCTTCCGCATGCGCCCCATTTCTGTCCATCCCTGAACCCGCCAGAGGAGGACGCGGGACGTCTCGACTGGCCGGGGGGACGTGGACCGTAGCGCATGTTCACCTCACGTAGCGATCCATTCACGCCACAGAGGCCGAACCTCCGCTACCCTATGCGCGAAGATGGCGACGAGGGGGAGGGTGTGTGCAAGGGCAGCTCTGCCGGGAACTTCTTCTTCATCCGGGCAGTGTGTGGCGCAGCCGCATGGGTGCCTGAGCGGAATTGAACCAGCCGAATGCGCGTCACGGCCCGCGATCCCCGGAACACCGGTACGGCGCTCTCCAGGCCGACACCTACAGTCTGACGTGGTATCGCCGTCGCGCTTGCGCGCGAACAACGGACGCCCTTGACGAGAGTGCGCCTATGGATACCTTCACTTCTTTCCGCGAACGGTTGTGCGATCCGCGGCGTTTCTTGATCCTTTATGGCACCACCCCGCCTCGCGCCGACGCGCCACCGGAGCGCAGCGCCGAGCTGGCCGCGCGGCTGGCGGGGAATCTGGCTGATCAGGTCCTTGATGGGGTGGTTGTCTACGATGTGCAGGACGAGAGTGGCCGCACCAGCGAGCCGAGGCCGTTTCCCTTCTTCCCCGCCAGCGACCCCCGGGCCTATGCCTGCCGGCTGCAGGCGCTGACCGGTCTGCCGGCTATCAGCTACAAGTGTGTGACCCCGTTTGATGAGAGCGGCTGGCTGGCCTGGCTCGACGAAACAGTAAAGGGCTACCAGGTCGCCGGTCTCTCGCTGGTGGGCGCGGCAACGCCCACGCCGCCGCCAGACGCGCTGGCGGTTGACCGGGCGCTGCAACTGGCACGGGAGCTACCCGGGGCGCCGCCTCTGGGCGGCGTGGTGATCGCCGAGCGCCACTCGCCGGCCTACGACGAAAGCCGGCGCCTGCTGCACAAGGCCGCAGCGGGCTGCGACTACTTCATCTCACAGATCGTGTACCAGAGCGAGCCGACGATCCGGCTGCTGAACGACTATCTCGCCGCCTGTGCCCGCGAGGGGGCAGCGCCAAAACGCATTATGTTAACCTTCGCGCCCTGTGGCCGCCCAAAGACGGCGGAGTTCCTCCGCTGGCTGGGGGTGGCAATCGCGCCCGAGACAGAACGCGCCATCCTCGCCGATCCGGCGCCGTTCCGACGTTCTATCCAGATCTGTTGTGACCATCTGCGGGCCATTCTGGAGCAGGACGCCGCCCGCCACCTGCCCCTGGGAATCAATGTCGAAAGCGTCTCGAACCATCCCGATGAGATCGCCGCTTCGCTGGAGTTGCTTGGCGCGCTGCGTGAGGTAGGGTGCTCCAGCCACCTTGTATGAACCAGGTTTCCCCAACTCCCTCATCTATGGGGAGGGTTACCGCGGTTGGGGCGCGGGAAAACCGGGTTTCCCCACGCCCCGGCCCACCGGGGTGGCAAGTCCTCCCCACCGGGAGGGTGGGGGACGGCGCAGCCCTCCCGGGAGAATCTCGCTTCATGGCCTCTAGTGTACGGCGCAGCCGCATAGCATAGGGGTCTGAGGCCCGTTACCGCGCCGTGTACCCCCCATCCACCACCAGGGCGTGCCCGGTGACAAACGATGCGGCATCGGAGCAGAGGTAGAGCACGGCTC
>JBDNDG010000023.1:0-22226 GCA_046719255.1 Chloroflexaceae bacterium | reverse complement strand
ATCTCGCCTGCGGAGCCTGTCGGATCGTGACCCTACCCTGGCATGGCAAGCGATCTCAACACTGGTTGGAAGGCGGGGAAACCTGGTTTCCCCACGCCCTTCTCGCCGCGAGGGGCGCGGCGCGCCTGGCGCACCGCCAGAAACCGGGTTGAGTCGCTGTTCGCAGCGCCGTCGCCTGTCAGAACAAACATGCGGTTATACACATCATCCCCAGGTTATCCACAACGTCGCAACGGCTTGCCGGGTTGTCTCGACATTGCCCCTGGGCAGCGCCCCCGGAAACAACCCGCCGACGGGGAGGGTTCGGGAGGGCTACGCCCTCCCGGAAATAAATCCATCGCTCGCCCGCCCGCGTACGTGTTCACCCTTCTCCCGGGTGCGCGGGCATCTTGCCCGCATCCAGGTCATTGCAGGCGGGGCGCCTGCGCACCCGGAGTGGCGTCTTACCCCACAGTACACCCGTACCCCGCTCGGCGCGTTTGACACCCGTGCCCTGAACGTGCTATACTCCCGGCGACAAAGATACCAACAGCAACGATCGGGAAGAGTACACAGCGCACGGCGGCCCAGCGAGCCGGCGGATGGTGCGAGGCCGGAGCGTACGGCGTTGTGGAATGGACCCGGGAGCTGCGGAGCGAAACGACGTCGAGTTGCGCAACGGAAGCTAACGTCGGAGTAGGAGCCGCCGGCGACGCCACCGTTATCAGGGCGAGGGGTATGGAACGCCCAGGACCTGCGGGCCCTGGCGACAGTACCCGCAGAGCGCGTGGTGCGTGAGCGCCCGCGAATGAGAGAGTGGCACCGCGATCTCTGATCGCCTCTCGACCCCATAGCGGGTCCGAGGGGCTTTTTTGTTGGAACAGGGGTGACGCCACCCGACTGTGCTCGTCCAATCTCGCCCTGCGGGCAGGGGCCCCTGGCGAACCAGAGACCCCGGGTTCGCCTCGGTCGCCTGTGCGGCTTCACCGCTCACCGACAGGCTACAGAGGAGGGCTGTCCTCTTCCAGGCAGAGGTGCGGCGCGCCAGACGCGCCGCGCATGGGGAAAGCCGGTTTCCCCATCCTCTGACACGATGAAGATCAGGTTTGTTCCGGGGAGGGCCAGGACCTCCCAGACCCTCCCGGTGCGGAGGGCTTGCCGCCCCCACAGGCAGGGGCACGGGGAAACCCGGTTTCCCCATTTGTTCACATCAGACAGAAGGAGCATGCCAGAGATGGACACCGTCAAGTACCTGCTCAACGAAGAGCACATGCCCACCACGTGGTACAACATCGCCGCGGATCTGCCCGCGCCGCCTCCCCCGGTGCTGCATCCCGGTACGGGACAACCGATCGGGCCCGCCGACCTGGCGCCCCTCTTCCCGATGGCCCTGATTATGCAGGAAGTTAGCACCGAACGTGCAGTGGCGATTCCCGAAGAGGTGCAGGCGATCTACCGGCAGTGGCGCCCGACCCCCCTCTTTCGCGCGCGGCGCCTGGAACGGCTCCTCGATACGCCGGCGAAGATCTACTACAAGTACGAGGGCGTCAGTCCGGCGGGCAGCCACAAACCCAATACAGCCGTCGCCCAGGCTTACTACAACAAGCAGGAGGGCGTCAAACGCATCGTCACCGAGACCGGCGCGGGCCAGTGGGGCTCGTCCCTGGCTTTTGCCGGGGCGCTCTTTGGCCTGGAGATTAAGGTCTACATGGTGCGGGTCAGCTACGACCAGAAGCCGTACCGTCGCGCGCTGATGGAGGTTTACGGCGCGACGGTGGTCGCCAGTCCCAGCGAGGAGACGGCTGCGGGTCGGGCCATTCTCGCCGAACATCCCGACAGCACCGGGAGCCTGGGTATCGCCATCAGTGAGGCGGTGGAAGTGGCGGCCCAGCGCGAGGATACGAAGTATGCCCTGGGCAGCGTGCTCAACCATGTGTTGCTCCACCAGACGGTCATCGGCCAGGAGGCCCTGGCGCAGCTCGAAATGGCCGGAGATTACCCCGATGTGGTGATCGGCTGTACCGGCGGTGGCAGCAACTTCGCCGGGATTGCCTTCCCCTTCATCGGAGCCGCGCTCCGCGGCGAGCGGCCCGTGCGGGCAGTGGCCGTGGAACCGGCAGCCTGCCCGTCTATGACCAGGGGCAAATACGCCTACGATTTCGGCGACACGGCCCACCTGACACCGCTGGTGAAGATGCACACTCTGGGAAGTACCTTTGTGCCTTCGGGCTTCCATGCCGGTGGTCTGCGCTACCACGGCATGGCGCCACTGGTAAGCCATCTGGTGCAGTTGGGGCACATCGAGCCTGTTGCCGTGCAACAGCTCGAGACCTTTGCCGCCGGTGTTCAATTCGCGCGCACCGAGGGTATCCTGCCGGCGCCTGAGGCCAACCACGCCGTTGCCGGCGTGATCCGTGAGGCCCTGCGCTGCAAGGAAGAGGGGGTCAGCCGCACCATCCTCTTCAATCTCTGCGGTCACGGCCATTTCGATATGCAGGCGTACATGGATTACCAGGCCGGCAAGCTCCACGACTTCGAGTATTCCGATGCCGAGGTCGCGATGGCCCTGGCGGGGTTGCCGAGCGTGGGGTAATACCATTTCTGTCGTCCATGCGGCTGCGCCGCATAACGCCAGAATGAAAATAACTATGCTTGGGAGGGCGCAGGCCTCCCAAACCCTCCCGCGCGCGGGCTGGTTGCACGTCAGCATGAAAATTGCTTGGGAGGGCGCAGGCCTCCCAAACCCTCCCGCGCGCGGGCTGGTTGCACGTCAGCATGAAAATCTAACGAAAGATCACTTGCACGTGCGCTATCGGGCCGGGGGCCTCGACGGTGACGTAGCGGCTGGGGCCGACACTCTCCAGGTGCAGGGGCGCGGCCTGGCCGTTGAGGGTCACGGTGCGCGCCTCGCATGCCAGGGGCGGGAGCAGTACCCGTACCCGCAGCGTCTCGCCGGAGCCGGTGGCCTCCAGGGTGATCCGCGCCTCAGCCGCGCCAGAGGCCGGCTCGTAGGACCAGCGGTAGGCGGCATACCCATCGGACGCAGCGTAGCGCGCCGAGGCGTAGGCCGCGCTGATCGCGTCGCGTGGGGCCGCCAGCCAGCGCGGACTGATAGTGGCGGCGCTGTAAGCGATCCCGTCGTCGTTCAGCCCCGCCGCTCCCTCCAGCAACGCGCCGAGCATAGCGCTGGACCCCCAGCCGTCGGTGGGCAGGAACTCATTGGCCGGGGCGACCCCGCCGGTGGGGTAGTACCACAGGTAGGTCGAACCGGTTCGGGTAATCAACTCGTGGTAGCGGTAGAGAATATCGAAGCCGTAGGACTCGTAGCCGAAGCGAAAGGCGCCGCGGGCCAGCTCGCCGCCGACGAGGGGCATCACCCCGCCATTGACATACTCGCCGGGGCGCTCGCCCAGGCGCCCGGCGAGGCCAAAGGCCCCGGCGGGAAAGGGCGGGTCAATGCTGTACCACTCGGCGAAGGCGGTGCGCTCGGGGTGGTTCAAGCGCCGCTGGTACTCGGCCAGAATCGCGCGCCCCTGCTCCACCGTCAGCACGCTGCGGTTGAGGGCGATGGCATTGGAGAGACTGAGCTGCCGCGCTTCGTCCACGCCGGGCACATCGAAGGGTGCGAGTTTGACGTGATGGGTGTAGAACGAGCCGTTCCAGCTCAACCGATTGAGCCGCACCATGATGTCGTCGGCGAGCGCCCGCCGCTGGGCCGCCAGATCGCGCAGGCCCGCTTGCTCCTCCATGGCGGCCAGCGAGCGCAGGGCCTCCGCCAGGCCGGTATTGTCACCGTGGAAAATGCCCCAGCGGGTCTGGTCGTCGATCCAGTGGCGCGGCGCTGGCTGGCCGGTGCTCGGGTCGCGGGTCGTAGGCCCGTACTCGAAATCCCAGGTGTCAATGGTAAACGGACGCTTGACCACGCCGAGGGTTGGTTCCCAGCGCAGCGGCGAGGTGAGGGTGTAATGAATGGCCTTCTGCGCGGAGGGCAGCATGCTGCGCATCCAGGCGGTGTCACCGGTGGTCTTCCAGGTTTCGTAGATCAACTGGACATAGAGGTACTCCACGTCGGCTTCCACCGGTGTGCGCAGGGCAGGGATGTTCCACTCCGGGCGGGCAAGAAAATCGGGCAGGCTGCCATCGGGGGCCTGGGCGCGGGCGTTGGCCTCGATCAGGCTGGTCAGATCCGTTTCAAAATAGCGGAAGGCGCGGTTTTGATAGTAGTGGTCGCGCAGCCACAGCAGCGGGCTATCCGGCGAACGATAGCCGGTAACCCTGTGGCCATCGAGCTGGTAGCTCAGACGCTTGGCGGCCATGAAACTCCGCACCCGGTCATAGAGGCCATCGAAGGCCGGTACACCCGTGCGGACCGTCGTGCTCGCGTCGAGGCGGTAGAGCGGCCCGGCGGCCACCTGCGTACCCGAGGGCAGGAACAGCGCGCCCCAGTGGGCGCCGAGGGCGCCGCGAGGCAGTACCTCGACAGCCCCGAAGCCGCCGGCCAGGGTAAGGGGAAAATTGCCAGCAAAGTGCCCCCGCCCGTCAAAGATCAGAAGCGTTGCCGGGCCACTGTAGTCCTGGATGTTCACATTGACCACTACCGGCACGAGCGGCTCGACCACGGACCGGGAGCTGGCAAATGAGGCGCTACGCTGGGCGCGGACAGGCGCGAGAGGGAATCCGACGGTCACCAACACAACCAGAAGCACTGGCAGCAGGATCAGGTGCGGGCGCAGCACAAGGCTTCCTTTCCAGGTTCGGGCAGCAGCAGTGGTAGATGACGCGGCCAGAGTATACCATGGGAGCGTGCGGCGAAAATCCGTGGGTTCCGCTCGCACCGGAGAGGAGGAGGTATGCTGCCGAACGTCAATGGCTCGGGGGGGCCGCTGGACGAACTGACCGACCTTCGCCAGCGCTACAACCTGCTGGTGCAGGCGCTCAGGTTGATGATTTACGACTACGATGTGGCCAGTGGCGCAATCAGTTGGAGCGGCGAAACCGAACAGGTCTGCGGGATGAGCATTGCTGAATTGAACGGCGGAATCGCCCAGTGGGAAGAAGCGATCCACCCTGATGATCGCGCCAGGGCCATGGAGTTGCTCGGCGACGCCGAAGCGCGGGTGGGCCACTACGATGTGGAGTACCGCTTCCGACACAAAGATGGAACATACGTCTGGATCCTCGACCGTGGCGCCTTTCTACCCGGTCCCGATGGCAGGGCCGCGCGCATGATCGGCATGATGCAAAATATCAACACCATCAAACAGCTTGAAGGCGAGCGACTTCAGATTCAGGCCGAGGTAATCGCTGCCCAGGAGCGCACCCTGCGCGAATTGAGTACACCGCTCGTGCCTATCAGCGATGAAGCCGTGGCCCTGCCGCTGATCGGTGCGATTGATGCGCGCCGGGCGCACCAGATTATGGAGACCTTGCTCGAAGGTGTTACCGAGCGAGACGCCAGCATCGTGATCATGGACATTACCGGCGTTCCTGCCATTGACGCCATGGTGGCGAATATGCTCATCCAGGCGGCCCGCGCCGTGCGCCTGCTCGGCGCGCGCGTCATCATGACCGGCGTCAGCGCCGAGGCTGCCCGGAGCCTGGTGGGCCTGGGGGCCGATTTGCAGGCGATTGAAACCCGGGCAACCTTGCAGGACGGAATCGCCCTGGCGTTGGGCCTGAAACGGTAGGTGGCGCATCCGGTACGTTCTTGAACGGGAGGGTCCGAAAGGGCTGCGCTCTCTCGAAAACTCGCTCCCCGAGCAGAAACGGAACCTGCCGGGTACACCAGTGAAGCAGAGGGAAGGACATGCAATGACCACGAAACAACGCATTCTGACCGGTGATCGTCCAACCGGCAAGCTGCACCTGGGCCACTACGTCGGCTCATTGCAGAACCGGGTGGCTTTGCAGGATACTTACGAGTGTTTCTTTATCATCGCCGATCTGCACGTATTAACCACGAAACCCACTCGTGGCGATATTGCCGAAATCCCCCAGAATATCCGCGACCTGGTCCTGGATCATCTTGCGGTGGGAATTGACCCGAATAAAGTTACGTTTTACGTGCAATCGGCGGTGAAGGAGATCTATCAGCTCAACCTGATCTTCGAGATGCTGGTGACGGTGCCGCGCCTGGCGCGTCTGCCGAGCATCAAAGATATGGCGCGTAACGCCAACATTGACGAGGAACAACTCCCCTTCGGCCTGCTGGGCTACCCGGTATTGCAGGCCGGTGACATTCTGATGCCGCGGGCGCACCTGGTGCCGGTGGGCAAGGACAATGAGGCCCACGTGGAGATCACCCGCGAGATCGCCCGGCGCTTCAACTACCTCTACGGCGAGGTCTTCCCCGAGCCGGAAGCCCTGGTGCCCGAGGTCGGCACCCTCCCCGGCACCGACGGTCAGGGCAAAATGAGCAAGAGCGCCGGCAATGCGATCTTCCTCTCTGATGACCCGAAGACCGTGGAGCAGAAGGTGCGCGGGATGTACACCGATCCGAACCGCATCCGCGCCGACATCCCCGGGCGGGTGGAAGGCAACCCGGTGTTTGCCTACCACGACGCCTTCAACCCGAATCTCGAGGAGGTCAACGACCTGAAGGAGCGCTACCGCCAGGGCCGCGTGGGGGACGTGGAGGTCAAGCGCAAGCTCCTGCTCGCCCTGGAGAACTTCCTGGCGCCCATCCGCGAGCGCCGCGCGCACTACGAGGCCAACCCACGCCTGGTGGACGAGATCATCGCCGCCGGCAACGAGCGGACCCGCGCCGTGGCCCGCGAGACCATCCGCCTGGTCGAAGAGGCGATGGGTCTGACCTACTTCCGTTGACGGCGCTTGATGGCTGGAAAGCAACGCCTATGTATACCCCGAGTCTGGAAGAGGTGCGCGCCCTGCGCGGTCAGGGCAACCTCTGCCCCATCTACCGCGAAATCCTGGCCGACCTGGAGACGCCGGTCTCGGCCTATCTGAAAGTGGCCCAGGGCGCCTACAGCTTCCTGCTGGAGAGTGTGGAGGGCGGGCAGCACATTGCCCGCTACTCCTTCATCGGCAGTGATCCGTACCTGACCCTGCGCCTCGACCGGGGCGTGGCCCAGGCGGTGCAGGGCGGCTACAAGCAGACGCTCAACTACAGCGACCCGCTGGTGGTACTGGGCAGTTACCTCAGTGCCTACAGCCCCGTGCGCCTTCCCGATCTGCCGCGTTTTGTCGGCGGAGCGGTGGGCTACCTGGGCTACGAGACGGTGAGCTACTTCGAGCGCCTGCCAGTGCCCGAGCCCTGCGACTACCAGATGCCCGAGGGCTTCTGGATGTTCGTGGACACCCTGCTGATTTTCGACCACCTGCGCCACAAGCTCAAGGTGCTCTCGCATGTGCATCTGGATGCGGAGGACCTGGAGGCCGAGTACCGCCGCGCCACGGCGCGAATCGAGGCCCTGGTGGCCCGTCTGCGCGAGCCGGTGGCGCCCGCCGCGCGTCTGGGTGCGCGCGAACTGGAGCCGCGGAACTACGAGCCCCATTCCGGGATGGACGCGCCGGGCCCGCGGCCCGTGCCGGTCTCCAACGTTACTCGCGAGCAGTACCACGCCAATGTGCTGCGGGCCAAAGAGTACATTGCTGCCGGCGACATCTTTCAGGTCGTGCCCTCGCAGCGTTTCAGCCGGCCCACTAGCGCCGACGCGGTGACCATCTACCGCGCGCTGCGCACGATCAACCCCTCGCCGTACATGTTTCTCCTGCGCACCGGCGAGGGCGACCTGGTGGGCGCTTCACCTGAGTTGCTGGTGCGCGTGCAGGAGGGCGAGGTACAAACCCACCCCATCGCCGGCACGCGCCGCCGTGGGCGCGATATGGCCGAGGATGCCGCCCTGGCCGAGGAACTGCTGGCCGATGAGAAGGAGCGCGCCGAGCATCTGATGCTGGTGGATCTAGGGCGCAACGATATCGGGCGCGTGAGTGAGCCGGGCACCGTCCGCGTGCCTACGTTCATGGTTGTTGAGAAGTACAGTCACGTGATGCACCTGGTGAGCCACGTGACCGGACGGCTGCGGAGTGATATGAGCGCCCTGGACGCGCTGCGGGCCTGCTTCCCCGCCGGCACGGTGAGTGGAGCGCCCAAGATCCGTGCCATGGAGATCATCGCCGAACTGGAAGGCACGCGCCGCGGCGTCTATGCCGGCTGCGTGGGCCACGTAGGCTTCAATGGCGACCTCGACACCTGTATCGCCCTGCGTACCCTGGTCATCCAGAACCGTGTCGCTTACATGCAGGCCGGCGGCGGTGTGGTGGCCGACAGCGACCCCGAGGCCGAGTACCAGGAGAGTTGCAACAAGGCCGCGGCCCTGTTGCGTGCCATTGATATGGCCGAAGAACTCACGTGAGCACATCGGGAAACCGGGTTTCCCCACACCCCTCCCGGTGGGGGGGTTGGGAGGGCCGCGTCCTCTTACAAACAGTGCCGCGGTGCGGGGAGGCGCGCGGGTTTCCCGCGCCGTTCATTCATAGGCCAGCACTTCGCGAACCGTCAGGCGTATCGCCGTTCGCGCGGGCAGCAGACTGGCCACCACGGCGATCGCCAGCGCCGCCACGAGCCAGGCCACCACAGCGGGTAGGGCGTAGACCCAGAGCAGCGGTATGTTGAGCAGACTCTTGCCAAAGCCATAGCACATAGCGTAGCTCAGCGGCATGGAGAACAGCGTTCCCGCGCACCAGGCCAGAAGCGCAATCACCACGCTCTCGCTGACGATAATCCGCTGAATCGCGCCGTCACTTGCGCCAATGGCGCGCATGATCCCGATCTCGCGGGTACGCTCCAGTACGTTGATGCTCATCGTGCCAGCCAACCCCAGCCCACCGACCAGGCCGATGAGCAGGGCCAGGATCGAGAGCACGACGCTGATCAGGTTGAAACGCTCGGCCAGAATGGCCCGATCCTCAGAGCGGCTGTGAATGAGGCGCACATCGAAACCGCCAGCCGCCAGCCGCTGTTCCAGGGCCTTCACCATTGCAGCGTGACTGGCGGCGTCGTGGCCGGTTGTGGCGACACGCAGCGTATCGCTGCGGCCCGCTCCGCCCTGCACCGCCGTGTAGGCATCGAGGGTCATGTACACCCAGACCGGGTTGACCACCGGCATGATTTCCTCGATCAGGCCAACAACCTCAAACGTGGATGTTTTGCTCGCTATCTCCAGATCGATAAAGTCGCCCACGCCTGTACCCGGTTCCTTGTGCATAATATTGGTGCTCAACACGACCGCCTGCATGTCGCCGGGACGCAACCAGCGCCCCTCGGCCATGCGTGGGGCGTACATGGTCGTGTCGGCGGGCATGGCTCGCACGGCCATCACCTCGCCGGTACTGCCGTCGGCTCGTACGGGGAAGGCCGTGTTACTCAGCAGAGTCTCGACGCCGATCACCCCGGGCACGCTGCGCACGAGCGAGGCCACCTGCGTTGCGCGGTAGGGACGGCTGAACTGGATCTCGATGTCGTAACGTTGCGAAGCGATACTGGCGTCGAGGGTCGCAAACAGCGACAGGCGCAGGGTCATCGCGGCGATAAAGACTGCCCCACCGAGGGCCAGTGCGATCACCGTGCGCGCCAGGCGCCCCCGGCGGCGAAAGGTGTTGCGGAGCGCGAGGCGCGTGGGACGCCCGAGAATGGTGAGCCGCGCGATCAGCCCATCCAGCGGTGTGGCTGTGACCGGCGCGGTCGTATCCCCGGCCAGGGCCGCGTGTGCCGGTTGCCTGACCACGGCGCGGATGGGCAATGCAGCCGCGACCAGCGGCACGCCCAGGGCCGCGAACAGTTCGATCACCAGCACCTGGGGCGGCAGGCGGGTAGCGTGGAGGTCAACGTTGAGTTGTCCGGCCAGAAAATGGGAGAGCGCCCTCGCGCCGAGGGCGCTGAGCGGCGTGGCAAGCAGCAAAGCCAGCGACCCGAAGGCCACGGCCAGCCCGAAGTAGAGCCGGGCGATCTGTCCGGCGCTGGCGCCGATGGCCTTCATCACCCCGATCTGGCGCGTCTGCTGGGTCAGGATGGCGTTGATCGTATTAATGATCAGAAAGGTGCTGATCAGCAGGGCCAGCGAACCGATGGTCGTCATGATCGCCAGCATTGTCGGCAGAAGCACCTCCACCGGATGCTGGAGCGGTGGCGGGATCTCGACGGTGTACGCCTCGCGGCCGCTGCGCTTCAACAGGCGCTCCACCGCCGCGGCGACGCTGCGAATATGCGCCCGGTCGGTGCGGTCGCCCTCCACCACAATCGCGAGTTGCTGGTAGCCCCGCGTTCCGCCCAGCCACTCCAGGGTGTCGAAGGTGATGTATCCGAAGACCTGACCGGCAATCACTGCTGGAGGCAGACTCAGGTCGTGGGTCAGCCCGGCCACCGGCAGGTCGCGGGCGTGCTGGCCCGGCAACGCGACACGGAGCGTATCGCCGACCGTGGCGCGCGCCCTGCCTGTCGACGCGCGCTCGATGAGCACGGCTTGATCCGGAGGGGGCCAGGCCCCTGCGTAGGGTCGGACGATGCTTACCTCGGTGATGCCGTCGTCGGGCAGCACGTAGAAAACGGCCTCCTGCCAGGTGTTCGGGCCGACTTCGATGCGCGCGATGACGGCGCGACGACCCTGGGCCCGGGCCACGCCGGAGATGCGGCGCGTGGCCTCGACCAGTTCGTCATCGAAGGGCGCCGTGGTAATGATCGCGCTGGGCGGGTTGGTGGCGAGAAAACTGCTGCGCAGCTCCCGCTGCAAGATGATCCGCGTGGCCAGGATCGTGCCAAAGACGAAGACGCCAACCGCAATCGAGAGCACCACCAGTGTGGTGCGGGTCGGGGTGTAGCCGAGATCACGCAGAACCTTGCGCCAGCGCACGCCAGCCATGGGAGGATTCTCCTGATGATCCTCGCCCGAACAGGGGTGGGGAGCGCATGGGTTCGCACCGGGGCGTGGAACCCGACGACCGGGTATGCCCGGGCGGTGCGCGCGGCCGCCGGTGTGGGTCCGCGCCAGGGCGTGGAAACCAACGAGTTCCCCGGTCACGTAGGGTTCAAACCGGCTTGACGATCTGGCGTTGAGGGCCACAGCTCTACAAGCCGGTTAGGCGGTGCGGTTTCACCGCTCGATGATCGTGGCAATGCCCATGCCCCCGCCCACACAGAGGGCCGCCAGACCGTAGCGCCCATCGCGGCGCTCCAGTTCGTCGAGCAAGGTGCCGAGGATCATAGCTCCGGTTGCGCCCAGGGGATGCCCAAGCGCAATTGCCCCACCATTGACGTTGATCCGCTCGAGGTCCACCCTGGTCTCCCGTTGAAAGTGTAGCACGACTGCGGCAAAGGCCTCGTTGATCTCGAACAGGTCAATATCGTCGAAGTGGAGGCCGGCGCGTTCCAGGGCCAGACGCGCGGCGGGGGCCGGGCCGGTAAGCATAATCGTAGGCTCGCTACCGACTACGGCCACCGAGACGATGCGCGCCCGCGGCATCAGGCCCAGGGCCCGTCCGCGCGCCTCGCTGCCGACCAGCACCAGCGCTGCGCCGTCCACAATGCCCGAGGAGTTGCCGGCGGTGTGCAGGTGCTCGATCCGCTCCAGGTGCGGGTAACGTCGCAGGGCCACGGCGTCGAAGCCGGAGGCGCCGAGCTGGGCAAAGGCCGGGGGTAGCTTCGCCAGAGCTTCGAGCGTCGTCCCGGGGCGAATGTGCTCATCTTCCGCCAGGAGCACCTGGCCGCTGGCATCGCGCACGGGCACAATCGAGCGGGCGAAGCGCCCCTCGGCGCGGGCAGTGGCGGCGCGTCGCTGCGACTCCACCGCGAAGGCATCAAGCTCCTCGCGGCTAATCCCATCGAGGGTAGCGATCAAATCGGCGCCGATGCCCTGGGGCACGAACCCGACCGCCTGGCTGATCTCCGGGTCGTCCATCAAGGCGCCGCCATCGCTGCCGATGGGCACGCGCGACATCGACTCGACGCCGCCTGCCAGCACCAGTTGTTCCCAGCCCGAGCGGACCATGGCCGCAGCCAGGTTGACCGCCTCGAGGCCGCTGGCGCAGAAGCGGTTGAGTTGCACCCCGGGCACGCGCTGGTCCCACCCGCTGGCGAGCACTGCCGTGCGGGCAATGTTGGCCCCCTGTTCGCCGATGGGTGTTACACAGCCGAGGATAACATCCTCAACCGCGGCGGGATCGAGGCCAGAACGTTGCTGCAACTCGCCCAGCAAACCAGTGATCAGGTGCACCGGCCTGACCCCGGCCAGGCCGCCCCCGACCCTGCCGCGCCCCCTGGGGGTTCGGATTGCTTCGAAAATGAAAGCGTCTGGCATAGTGTTTTCTGATGTGAAGATATGGAGAAACCGGCTTTCCCCACGCCTCTCCTTTTTGGGAGGGCTGTGCCCTCCCAGGAACAAACCTGTCTTCATCGTGTCAGAGGAAGGGGAAACCGGGTCTCCCCGCGCCCCTCCTTAAGGGGAGGGTTTGGGAGGGCGCAGCCCCCCGGAAAGCATCTTATCGGCCTCCGCGGTTGAAACATTGTCGCCCCTAATCCCGCCGTTTCGGAAACAGCGATCGCCCGATAATCTCCTTCATAATTTCCGTAGTGCCGCCGTAGATCGTCTGCACGCGGGCATCAACGAAGGCGCGGGCGATGGGATACTCGCGCATGTAACCATAGCCGCCGTGGAGCTGCACCCCGCGGTCTACCACACGGTTTTGCAGTTCGGTGGCCCACCACTTAGCCATCGAAGCCTCTTCGGTGGTCAGGCGACCCGCCGCGTGGGCCTCGATACAGCGATCGACAAAAACACGCCCGATGGTGAGTTCGGTCTTCAGCTCGGCCAGCAGGAAGCGCGTATGCTGGAAATCGCCGATGGGCCGGCCAAAGGCGGTGCGCTCGGCGCAGTAGGCGACCGTCATCTCAAACGCGGCCTCGGCGCCGGCCATGGCGCTGACGGCGATAATCAGGCGCTCCTGGGGAAGCTTGCTCATCATATAGGCGAAGCCGCGGCCCTCCTCGCCGAGCAGATTGGCGACGGGAACTCGCACATCGTCAAAGAAGAGTTCCGCAGTATCCTGGGCGTGCTGGCCGATCTTTTCGAGGTTGCGACCGCGGCTGAAGCCGGGCATGTCGCGCTCGACCACCAGCAGGCTGATCCCTCGATGACCGGCGGTGGGGTCGGTTTTCACGGCCACAATCACCAGGTCAGCATTGATGCCGTTGGAGATGAAGGTCTTTTGCCCGTTAAGGATGTAGAAGTCACCCTCGCGTCGGGCAGTGGTACGAATGCCGGCCAGGTCGCTCCCGGCGGCAGGTTCGGTCATTGCCAGGGCCCCGATGCACTCGCCGCTGGCGATGCGGGGCAACCAGCGGCGCCGTTGCTCGGCGCTGCCGTGGTTCACCAGGTAGGGGATAACCAGATCGGTATGGACAGAGAAGCCAACACCCATGAAAAACGGGCGCGACAACTCCTCGGTGATGATCGCGTTGTAGCGAAAGTCGTCAATGCCCGATCCACCGTCCTCCTCGGCGATGCCAAGGCTGAGGAAACCGGCGGCGCCGGCTTTCGTCCAGAGGGCGCGTTCGACCACCCCTTCACGTTCCCAGCGCTCGTAGTGAGGGGCGATCTCACGCTCGACGAACGTGCGAAAGCTCTGGCGAAACAGGTGATGTTCACTCGAAAAGATCGTGCGCTCCATGACGTTCCTCCTCGTTGAGGCGGCGCGGCTATTTGAGGAAGCAGCCTGCGCTCCAGGTTGCTGTAAGCATACCACAGACGCAGGAACCGGGCCTCCCCAGGGTGCGACGCGGGCGGGAGCAGTGCCCAACACCTGGTTGAGTCCGGACAACCATTCCGCAACCCGGGCCGGCATGCTTTACAATCGCGAAGCGATTGTGATAGAATAGCCACCACGGATACGCAACTGCGGTATAATTGCACACGTTTACCTCTCCCCGTCACGGCAAGATGTCGAGGGCGCGGCCAGCGGCATGGAGCGCCCTTGTTGTGTAAGCGTGTTACTGGTTTGCCAGCCGGCGCAACGTGAAGGAGTTGGACGATGCAGGATCTAGAACCACTACAGCAGTACGCCGTATGGACAGTGCTCTTGATCTCTATCTTCGGCATCGCCTACGCCTTTTACCTGAGGAGCATGATCCTCGCTCAGGACAAGGGTACGACGAAGATGCAGGAGGTCTGGGGGTTCATCAAGTCGGGCGCCAATGCGTATCTCAGCCAGCAGTTCCGCACCATTGCTATCCTGATCGTAATCCTCACGTTCGTGCTCGGCGCGAGTGTGTTCATTATCCCGCCGACGCGCGAAGCGGTGGAACACTTCGGCAGCCCTGAGGCCGCCACGCTGTGGGTGGCCATCGGGCGGGCCGTGGCGTTCCTGATGGGTTCGCTCTTCTCCTACACGGTGGGCTTCGTGGGCATGAACGTCGCGGTCGAGGGGAATGTGCGGGTGGCCGCAGCCTCGCGTAAGGGGTACAACCCGGCGATGCAGATCGCCTACCGCGCCGGCTCGGTGACGGGCATGCTCACCGTGGGCCTGGGCCTCCTGGGCGGCACGCTGATCTTTATGGTGTTCGGGATTGCGGCCCCTGATGCGCTGCTCGGCTTCGGCTTCGGCGGCTCGCTGATCGCGCTGTTTATGCGCGTGGGTGGTGGCATCTACACCAAGGCTGCCGATGTGGGCGCCGACCTGGTGGGCAAGGTCGAGGCCGGTATTCCCGAGGACGACCCGCGCAACGCCGCGGTGATCGCCGACCTGGTGGGCGATAATGTAGGTGACTGCGCCGGTATGGCCGCCGACGTGTTCGAGAGCTTCGAGGTAACCCTGGTCTCGGCGCTGATCCTGGGCCTGGTGCTGGGTGATGCCGTGGCCGGAACAATCGGCGATGGGAATTACGACCTGCGCTTCATTATCTTCCCGCTGGTGCTGCGGGCCATCGGCGTGGTTGCCTCGGTAATCGGCAACCTGTTTGTAACCACCGATGAGCGCCGCCGCAACGCTATGGCCGCGATGAACCGGGGCTTCTACATCGCTGCGGGCCTGGCCATCGCCGGTTGTGTGGCCGCAACCGCAGTGTTTATGCGCGAGCCCGGGGGCGCGATTGACTGGCGTCCGCTCTGGGCGACCATCGCTGGCGTCGCCCTGGCGATTGTGCTCGATAAGCTCACCGAGTACTTCACCAGCACCCACTACAACCCGGTGAAGGAAGTGTCGCGCTCCTCCCAGAGCGGCGCGGCCACGAATATCCTCTCCGGTCTGGCCCTGGGTATGGAGTCGAGCGTCTGGGCCATTCTGGTGATCTGTGGCTCCATTCTGACCTCGGTCGTTATCTTCAATGGCTACTCTTCCGATCCGGTGGTGACGTTCACCGCGATGCTCTACGGCGTTTCGCTCACCGGTATCGGGATGCTCCTGCTTACCGGCAATACGATCTCGATGGACAGCTTTGGTCCGATCTCCGATAACGCCAATGGCATCGGTGAGATGGCCGGGCTGGACAAGAATGCCCGCAATGTGATGGATGACCTGGACGCGGTGGGCAATACGACCAAGGCGGTGACCAAGGGTATTGCCATCGGGTCGGCGGTGATCGCGGCTGTGGCGCTCTATGGCTCCTACCTTACCGACGTGAATAAGGTGCAGCAGCAGTTGATCGAAGCCGGCAACCAGGGCGTGCAGTTGCTCACCGGGATTAACGTGTCGGCGCCGATCGTCTTCATTGGCCTGCTCATCGGCGGCGCCGTGCCCTTCCTGTTCTCCTCGCTGACCATTCGCGCCGTCTCCCGCGCCGCCTCGCAGATCGTCAACGAGGTGCGTCGGCAATTCCGCATCCCCGGCCTGATGGAAGGCAAGGTGCAGCCCGACTACGCCCGCGCGGTGACGATCAGCACCACGGCGGCGCAGAAGGAGCTGATCAGCCTGGGTATCATTGCCGTGATGGTCCCCATTCTGGTGGGCTTCACCCTCGGCGTGGAGGCGCTCGGTGGCTTCCTGGCCGGTATTATCCTCTCCGGTCAGTTGATGGCTGTGTTCCAGGCCAACGCTGGTGGCGCCTGGGATAACGCCAAGAAGTACATCGAGGAGGGCAACTTCGGCGGCAAGCACAGCGAGCCGCACAAGGCTGCCGTGGTTGGCGATACCGTTGGCGACCCGCTCAAGGACACCGCCGGTCCGGCCCTCAACCCGATGATCAAGGTGATCAACCTGGTGGCTCTGATTATCGCGCCGATGGTGGTGACGATTGATCCCGGTAGCCCTGGGGTGATTATCGCGATGATTATCTGCGCCGCGGCGCTGTTCTGGGCGATCTGGCAGAGCAAGCGCGAGGCTCAGTCGCTGGTTGAGCCGACCAAGGCGCCCGCCGGCGCCGATTAGGCCACCCGCGCGCCCTGCTTTCAGGTGACAGGGAAACCCCGAGGTTTCCCCCCTGATCGAAGGGAGGATGGGGAGGGTCAGGCCCTCCCCATCCTCCCTTTTTCGATGAGCCTTGCGCTCCCGGCGCAGTGGCCGCGCAACCGGTGTGGTTGCGGGCTTGCCCCTCAAGCAGGCAGGCGGTTCGACGGGCGGCGCCCTTCCCGGCACTTCCCGGAGGCAGGGGCGTGGAGAAACCTGGCTGCTCCTCCTGGCCCATCAGATTATCACCTGGTTGTCATGACTTAACCGGGCTGGTGGTCTCGCTGGTGCACCATGGTGGCAGGACAGGGCGGCTGTGCACCACCGGGTTGTGCAGGCGCCGTAAGCTCGCCATTGCTTCAACGCTCGCCGATCAGCTTGCTGCTCATCCACAGTCTGCGATCCACAATCGAACATACTTCTATATCCGCGAGGAGGCGACCATGGCCAGACGCAAACCCGAAGGCTACTTGAACGGGCGGCCCCTGCGTCCTGAAAGCCTGATGATGAGCTATGGCTACAAGCCAGAGCTGTCCGAGGGGGCGATCAAATGTCCGATCTTTCAGACCTCGACGTTCGTCTTCAAAACCGCTGAAGAAGGTAAAGCCTTCTTCGAACTGGCCTACGGCCTGCGCCGCCGTGGTCCTGGCGAAGAACCGGGCCTGATCTACAGCCGCCTGAACAACCCTGACCTGGAGATCCTCGAAGATCGCCTGACCCTCTGGGACGAAGCCGAGAGCGCCGCGGTGTTTGCCAGTGGGATGGCAGCGATCAGCACCACCCTGCTGACGTTCCTGCAACCGGGTGACGTGCTGCTTCACAGCGAGCCGGTGTACGGCGGAACCGATTACCTGTTGAAGCACGTGCTGCCACGTTTCGGCGTGCGCGTGGTCGGTTTCCGCGCCGGCATGCCCCCCGAAGCCGCCGAGGCCGAACTGCGCCGCCTGGGCCTCGTCGAGCGCCTGGCGCTGATCTACATCGAAACCCCCGCCAACCCCACCAATGCCCTGGTTGACATTGCTGCCTACGCCGGCCTCGCCGCCCGTCTCAGTGGTGAACGACCGGTGCTCACCGCTGTGGATAACACCTTCCTCGGGCCGCTCTGGCAGCAACCCCTTCGCCACGGCGCCGACCTGGTGCTGTACTCCGCCACCAAGTACATCGGCGGCCACAGCGACCTGATCGCCGGGGTATGCCTGGGGAGGCGAGAACTCCTCGACCAGGTCAAGTTTCTGCGCACCATTTTCGGCACGATGGCCGGGCCGCACACCGGCTGGCTGCTGATGCGGAGCCTCGAAACGCTCAAACTGCGTATGACCGCCCAGATGAAAACCGCGCGCCACGTGGCCGAGTTCCTCAACGACCATCCCAAGGTGGACCGCGTCTACTACCTGGGCAACCTGACCGAAGACGATCCGCAGTACGCGGTGTACCATCGCCAGTGCAGCGCGCCGGGCGGCATGATCGCCTTCGATGTGGTTGGCGGCGAACGCGAAGCCTTTCGCCTGCTTAACGCCCTCAAGCTCATCCATCTGGCGGTCAGCCTGGGCAGCAACGAGTCCCTGGCCGAACATCCGGCTACCATGACCCACGCCGATGTGGATCCAGAAGAGCGCCAGGAACTCGGCATCACTCCGGCAATGGTGCGCCTGTCGATTGGCGTCGAGCACCCCGAGGACCTGATTGCCGACCTGGCCCAGGCCTTCGAGGCGGTGTGATGCCAGTTCCGAACCCTCCCGGTGCGGAGGTCCGGCCACCCTGGCAGGGGGATGGGGCAACCCGGTTGCCCCTATCTTCCTGTCAGAAAGCTCAGCACTGCCTCCTGAAAGGCTCTGGGATTATCCCAATTGACCCAGTGGCCCGATCTGGGAATGACCGCCAGACTCGCGCCGGGGATGCCCGCGGCAAGACGCAGGGCCTGCGCCGCGGTGAACAGGTAGCTGTCACTGGCCACAACCAGCGTCGGAGCGGCGATCTGCCCCAGGCGCTCGTGGCTGTCGAAGGCGGTCGCCGCATTCCAGATGTGCAGGAGCGTCTCGCGGTCGCTCAGATAGCGGCTCATTGTCTGGAGCGCGTAGGGCCGAATGGCCGGCGTGCGCAGCGCTGCACTTCGTGACATGATATCAATCACCCGGGCCACAGGATAGGCCCGCAGGAACCAGTGCAAGTAGGTGGTGCGAAAGGGAACGGGTTCGAGAAAATAGCCCCGCGGACGGCACCAGGTATCCGCCAGGATCAGGGCGCTGACCCGCTCAGGGGCAATCAGCGCCAGCTCCTGGGCCACCATGCCGCCAAGAGAGTGGCCGAGCACACGCACGGCCGGCACATCGAGGGCATCGAGGGTGGCAAGCACGGCTCTGGCCAGATCGGCGACACTGATAGGTCCGGCAAGGGGCGGGGCAGCGCCGTGGCCCGGCAGGTCGCAGGCGATGACCTCGTGACTGGCGGCGAAGACCGGGATCTGTTCGCGCCAGTATTCCCGGTCCACCATAGCTCCATGGAGCAGCAGCAATGGCGGGCCGGCGCCCCGGCGCTCATGCGGCAGGACCTGGTTGCTTGCTGGCGTGGCATGCATTGGAACCTCCTCACCGGGCTTTTCTCATGTGAAAATGTAGGGAAACCGGGTTTCCCCGCGCCCCTCCCTGAGGGGAGGGTTCAGGAGGGCGCAGCCCTCCCGGGAATATCCCCTATTGTATGTTATGGAGAAACCGGGTTTCCCCACCTGCGGTCAGCCTGTCGAACCGTGTTTCTCCTGGTGAGGAGCCGCACAGCCGCGGGCGGGTCGAGGAGTTGATCCCCGCCGCCACTCTCTGCGATAATAAGGGTGTCCTGCGCGTATCGAATCGGCGTGAAGCAGCAGAAGGAGCCCCGCCCATGGCAGCCCATCCGCTTGCCGGCCAGCCGGCCCCCCGTGAGTTGCTCGTGAACGTGCCGCGCCTCGTTTCGGCCTACTATACCCTCTCACCCGATCCCGTCGTTGCAGAGCAGCAGGTGGCCTTTGGCACCTCGGGCCACCGCGGTTCGTCGTTGCAGCATTCCTTCAATGAGGAGCATATTCTGGCGATCTGCCAGGCCCTCTGTGAGTGGCGCAGCGCCCAGCGTATCAGCGGGCCGCTCTACCTGGGGATGGACACCCATGCCCTCTCCGAACCGGCCCTGGCGACCGCAATCGAGGTCTTCGCCGCCAACGGCGTCGAACTCTGTGTGCAAACTGGTCTGGGTTACACCCCTACGCCGGCCGTGTCGCACGCCATTCTCACCTACAACCGTGGTCGCCGCGAGGGCCTGGCCGACGGAGTGGTGATCACCCCCTCGCACAATCCGCCCGACGACGGTGGCTTCAAGTACAACCCGCCTACGGGCGGCCCCGCCGACACCGGCACGACCAGGTGGGTGCAGGATCGGGCCAACCAGTTGCTGCGCGATGGCCTGAAAGAGGTGCGGCGCATTCCCTTCGCGCGGGCCATTGCCGCCGACACCACCCACATGCACGACTACATCGGCCCGTACGTGGCCGACCTGGGTAACGTGATTGACATGGAGGCCATCCGCGCCGCCGGTCTCAAGCTGGGGGTGGACCCGATGGGGGGCGCCTCGCTGCCCTACTGGGCGCCAATCGCCGAACGTTACGGCCTTGACCTTACCGTGGTCAACCAGACCATTGACCCGACCTTCGCCTTTATGCGCGTGGACAAGGACGGCAAGATCCGTATGGACTGCTCCTCGCCCGCGGCTATGGCCGGCCTGATCGAACTGAAGGACCGCTTCGACGTAGCCTTTGGCAACGACCCTGACGCCGACCGGCACGGCATCGTTACTCGCAGTGCCGGCCTGATGAACCCGAACCACTACCTGGCCGTAGCGATCTGGTACCTGTTCCAGCACCGCCCGGCCTGGCGGGCCGACGCCGCCATCGGCAAAACGCTGGTCTCCAGCTCGATGATTGACCGCGTCGCGGCCCATCTGGGCCGCCCTCTGGCTGAGGTGCCGGTGGGATTCAAATGGTTCGTGGAGGGCCTGGTGGAGGGCGCCTACGGCTTCGGCGGCGAGGAGAGCGCTGGCGCATCGTTCTTGCGCCGCGACGGCACGGTGTGGACCACCGACAAGGACGGGATCATTATGGACCTGCTGGCGGCCGAAATCACCGCCGTGACGGGCCGTGATCCGGGCGAGCACTACCGCGAGTTGGAGGAGCGCTTTGGCCGCTCGGTCTACGCCCGCAGCGACGTGCCGGCCACGCCGGCGCAGAAGGCCGTGCTGGGCAACCTCTCCCCCGAACTGGTGGCGGCCACAGAACTGGCCGGCGAGCCGATCCTTGCCCGGCTCACCCGCGCCCCGGCTAACGACGCGCCGATTGGCGGGCTGAAGATCGTTACGGCCAGCGGCTGGTTCGCGGCGCGACCTTCGGGTACCGAGAACATCTACAAGGTCTACGCCGAAAGCTTCAAGGGTGAGGAGCACCTGGCTGCCATTCAGGCCGAGGCCCAGACCATTATCAACGCAGCGCTGCGGGGAGCGAGTGGCTAGGACGCTTGCAGATCCCACCGGTGGCCTTCCGGCGCGCTCGGGTCGTGGCGCGCATGCGGGCTCGGCCCGAGTGGGTAGATGCGCAGCGTTGCGGCTGTGCCGCGCACCACGGCAATGGCAACGGGTTGTCCCGCGAGGGCTGCACTGTTCCAACACTCCCGGGGCAACGGGGTGGCCTGGTGGCGCGTCCGCCACGTTCCGTGTCACGCTGAGCGCAGCGAAGGGGCCCGGCCGGGTGCTCCCCCTGCGGCGGCGCTCAGGGCGTCGGCTTCGCTCAGCATGACCCATGACGTGCCGGACGAACTACTCAGCCCGCCCCGTGCATCCCGATCGGTGTAAGTTTTGTGTCCTGGTGGCGCACGTTCATAGCTGGGGAGGAAGATCAGATGAGAATCTTCGATCTGAGTGTACCCACCGAGAGCGGCCCGAGTGAGCCGCTACCCGTGCTGGTCGAGCACGAGAGCCATCAGCAGAGCGCGCCGTTCATGGCCAGCTTCTTCGGGGCGCGGGTGGAAGATTTGCCCGAAGGCAACGGCTGGGCCAACGACAAAGTGACCATGAGCAGCCACGCTGGCACCCACGTTGACGCCCCCTGGCACTACTACCCGACCTGCGGTGGCCAGCGTGCTCGCACGATTGACGAGATGCCCCTGGAGTGGTTCTTCGGCAACGGCGTGGTGCTGGATATGCGTCACATTCCCCGTGGCGGGGTGATTAGCACCGCCGATGTACAGGCCGCTCTGGCGCGGATCAACTACACCCTTGCGCCCGGCGACATTGTGCTCATCCAGACTGGAGCAGACAAACTGTGGGGCCAGGCCGAGTACTTCCACGCCGGCGCGGGGATGAGCGCCGAAGCGACCCGCTGGCTGATTGCCCAGGGCATCCGGGTGATGGGGATAGATGCCTGGGGCTGGGATCAGCCGTTCTGGGCCATGAAGGAGCGCTTTCAGCGCACCGGCGACCCCGCGGTGATCTGGGAGGCGCACCGGGTAGGGCGTGACCTGGAGTACTGTCACATCGAAAAACTCGCCAATCTCGACACGCTACCGCGCCCCACGGGGTTCAAGGTGGCCTGCTTTCCGGTCAGGCTCACCGGAGGCAGCGCAGGGTGGACGCGGGTGGTGGCAATTTTTGAGGATCTGTAATCCCGCATCGGGAGGGGATGAGGAACCCGGGTTCCCCACTGCGGCCTTGAGAGAGCCGTGGGAGGGTGTAGCCCTGCCACACTCTCCCCGCCGGACAGAGGGGGGGTGGGGAAAGCCGGTTTCTCCGATGGTCTAGCAGCGATGTTCCCGGGAGGGCTGCGCCCTCCCGAACCCACCCGGGGC
>JBDNDG010000229.1:0-7267 GCA_046719255.1 Chloroflexaceae bacterium | reverse complement strand
TTGAAACACTCTACGTGCTGGCCTTTCTGGGCGTGGTTACCGCGGCCCAACTGGGCAAGTACCGGCGCTTTGCCATCGTGGCCGTGGTGATCATCGCCGCGCTGATCACCCCCACCGGCGACCCGATCAACCTGGCCCTGCTGGCAATCCCCATGTATCTGCTCTACGAAGTGGGAGTGATTCTGGCGCGCTTCGTGCCCGAACGCCCCTGAGGTCGAACCGACTCCCGGACCGTTCTGCCGCGCCGGGGCCGAGAGCCACACCAGGGGCAAGGCCACGGCCCTGCGCTGTTTCTTGCCGCGCGCAATCTACCCACCTGATTTGCGCCGCGGCATTGCACAATGCTATACTGCCAGCAGTGTACACGAGCGTTGTTCACCCGAGGTCAGGAGCCAGTTATGGTGGAGCGTATTTGCCCCGCATGCCAGCACGGCAACCCGATCGACAACCGCTTCTGTGGCGCCTGTGGCGCTGCGCTGGATCGGAACGATCTTGTTCGCCGCGATGAGGGCGCGATTGTGATCGCCGGCCAGACCATTCCGCTGGCCCAGGTGAAGCAGGTGACGAAAGCCGTCGCTCTCGGTCTCGCCGCTGTTGCCGCCGAGGCCGGGATCGCCTGGCTCCGGCGCCGCGCCGAACGCGGTGATCTCGCTGCCATCGCCGGCAACACCCTTACCGCCATCCAGAAACCCGCGCCCCGGGCAGAGGTTATAACCCCGGCTACCCCGGTGGGCCACGTGGTAACCATCGTTAGCCAGCGGGTCGTGGAAGTCTGGGAACACGGCGGTTTGACCCGCCAGATCGTCGAGAAGCACGTCTGGCGCAGGGAGGAGTGAGAACCAGCACCAACCGGTGGATCCCTCAGCCCGCCATGCTGCGCCCTCTCACACGGTTCCTTCGCGGGAGGGACCTTGGGGGCGAACAGCACATCCGAGCCAACGCGGCTTGTACCGCATTGGTACGTCCCCACGTGCGGCGCTGGACTCCCTTTTCTCGCACGGGAGAGGGGACAGGGGTGAGGGCCTCCCCAGACTCATCTTCCGCATGCCCCCACATGTTCTGTCCGCCCCTTCGCGGGAGGGGCGAGGAGGGCATTGCCCGAGCGTGAACCGCAGGTGATACCGCATCTCGGATGAGGCGGTGCGCATCGAGCCGAACCCGCTCCGTAGCGTGAGGCGGAGCGCGGCGCGGCGCGCATCACTCGTCACTGGTATGAGCCATGGCCCAGAGCCTTTCATCCTACGATCTGGTGCGCCGCCAGTTGCGGCCCCTTGGCCGGCGGCTGCGCGTTAGCGATACGTTGCTGTTCGCCAGCCGCACACTGTGGATCGCCGCCATCTCAACAATGCTGGTGGCCCTCGCCGGGCGGTTGACACCGATAGCCGATCTGTGGCTCTGGGCCGCCCTGCCCCTCCTGCTCTGGCTGCTGGCGGTGCTCGGCTACGCCTTCTTCCGTCCCCTGTCGCCCATCCGCGTGGCCCGGCGCGTCGATCTGCAACTCGACCTGCGCGAACGGCTCTCCACCGCCCTGGAGCTGCACGACCGCGAACCGCTCGACCCCCTCAGTGAGCGCCAGCAGGCCGACGCGGGCGCCGTTGCCGCCCGGCTCAAAGCCGCCATGCTGCCGCTGCACGTCGATCGCCGGCGCCTGAGCTGGGCCGTTGTACCGTTGCTCTTCACCGTCCTGCTGCTGTTCGTCATTCCCAACCCGCAGGACCGGGTGCTCGCGGAACAGCGCGCCGTGCGCGAGGCGGCAAGAGCAGCCGCCGACCGGTTGGCGGAACTCGAACGTCAGATCAATCAAGATCAGCAACTGAACGCCGAGGATCGTGAGCGCCTGCTCAAGGAGCTTCAGGCGCTCCAGGAGCAACTGCGCCGCAACCCCGGCGAGCGGCAGGAGGCCCTCGCCGACCTCTCGGCCACCGAGGCGCGCCTGCGCCAGGAACTCGACCCGAATACCGATGCCCGGCGCGCTGCGCTCGAGCAGATGGCCCGCAACCTGGAGTCTCTCTCCGGGCGACCATCGGGCCAGCGTCCCGACATTCAGCAGGCCGCCGATCAACTGGAGCAACTGGCGCGCCAGCTCGAACAGCTCTCCGCAGGCGAACGGCAGCAACTCGCCGAGCAACTGGCCCAGCAGGCCGCGCAGATGGCCGCCAGTGAGCCGCGCACGGCCCAGAGCTTGCAAAACGCCGCCAGCGCCCTGCGGCAGGGCAATACCCGGGAGGCTGCCGAGCAGCTCGAGCAGGCCGCCCAGCAGGTGCGCGAGGCCCAGAGTAACCTGGCCGGCCAGCAGAGTACGCAGCAGTCGCTCGCCGAGTTGCAGAATGCCCGCGACCAGATCGCCCGCGCCGGGCAGCAGGGCCAGGGCCAGCAGCAGGGCCAGGGTCAGCAGCAGGGCCAGGGCCAGCCGGGCCAGGGCCAGCAGCAGGGCCAGCAGGGCCAGGGTCAGCAGAGTGGTGGTGGTGGCGGGACAAACGCCCCCAACCTCGGTCAGGGGCAGAGCAATAACAGCGGCAATGTGGACCCGAACCGGCCCGCCAGCCAGCAGGGCAGCGGCACCGGCAGCAGTGACTTGATCTACCAGCCCTATCGCCCCTCGGGCCAGCAGGGCACACCCGAATTCGTCCAGGGGCAACAGGGTCCGGGCGGCTCCAGCCAGATCCAGGAAGGCCAGGGAACACAGGGCGGCGCGAACAACCCCTCGATGGTGCCGTACCAGCAGGTCTACCCTGAGTACGCCCAGGCCGCCAGCGAAGCCCTCGACCGGGGCTACATCCCGCCGCACTTGAAGGACTACGTGCGCGATTATTTCAGCCGGCTGGAGCCGTAGGCGCCCTGTGCCAGGCGCGCAATCCTGGGAGGAGCGCGAAGGTACGTCGGAGGGCTGCACTTTCCGCCACCTTTCCCCTCAGGGAGGGGCGTGGGGAAACCCGGTTTCCCCATATGTTCACGTTAGGCGCCATGCGCGGGGCGCACAACGCCAGAATGAAAACAACTAACCATGTCTTGGGAGAGCGCAGCCCTCCCAAACCCTCCCGCGCGCGGGCTAGTTTTACGTTAGCGTACAGGACCACCCATGACCATACCCACACCCACCCAGCCCGAGCCAGCGACACCGGGCATCAGCCCTGATGAGTTTCGCCAGCGGGCACAGATGATCGAGGCCGAAGTGGCCAACGTGATCGTCGGCCAGCGCGACCTGATCCGCCAGGTGGTCGTAACCCTGCTGGCCGGCGGCAATGCCCTGCTCGAAGGCGTGCCGGGCCTTGCCAAGACCACCCTGGTGCGGACCCTGGCCGATGTGATTGATTGTAGCTTCTCGCGCATTCAGTTCACGCCCGACCTGATGCCCGCCGATATCATCGGCACCACCCTGATCAGCGAAGATGAACACGGGCGCAAGAGCTTTCGCTTCGAGCCTGGCCCGATCTTCGCCAATATGGTTCTGGCTGACGAGATCAACCGCGCCACGCCCAAAACCCAATCGGCGCTGCTCGAGGCCATGCAGGAGCGCACCGTCTCGGTTGCCAAGACTATTCACAAACTGGAGCAGCCCTTCTTCGTGCTCGCCACCCAGAACCCGCTGGAAATGGAGGGCACCTACCCGCTGCCCGAGGCCCAGCTCGACCGCTTCTTCTTCAAGATCAACGTCGTCTTTCCCACGGCTGCCGAACTGGTCGAGATCGCCCAGCGCACCACCGGGGCCTACAAGCCCGTGACCCGCCATGTCGCCAACGGGCCGCTGATCCTGGCCATGCAGGATCTGGCGCGCACCGTGCCGATCGCCAGTCATGTGCTGGCTTACGCCGCACGCCTGATCAGCGCCACACACCCAGAAGCGCGCGAGGCGCCCGCCATCACCAGGCAGTACGTGCGCTACGGTGCCTCGCCCCGCGGCATGCAGGCGCTGATCCTGGCCGGCAAAATCCTCGCCCTGCTCGATGGGCGCTACAATGTGGCCTTCGCCGACCTGAAGGCCGCCGCCCTGCCCGCGCTGCGCCATCGCGTGGTGCTGAACTTCGAGGCCCAGGCCGAGGGCATTTCGCCCGATGAGGTGGTAAAAGGCGTGCTCGAGGCCGTGAAGGAAGAGTGAGACTGCCTTACCCTTTCGAGGTGAACCTGGCCCGTGCGCGGGAGGGTGTGGGGCGTTCCGCCCCCCTCCCAGCCTCCTCTCACTGGGGGGAGGCGCCCGGCTCCCTCCCTGAGGGGAGGGTTGGGGAGGGCGCAACCCTCCCAGGAGAATCTCCGACCGCGCGAGAACAAAGGCAGGCGTGGAGTGACCGAACGTGCGAGTGAACCACTGCTGGAGTCGGCCTTTCTGCGGCAGCTTGACCGCCTGGCGCTGGTCATGCGTCGGCCCATGGCCGGCGATATTCAGGGCGAGCGGCGCAGCCCGCGACGCGGCTCCTCGGTGGAGTTTGCCGATTTTCGCCCCTACGCCCGGGGCGATGATATCCGCCAGATCGACTGGAACCTCTACGCCCGCGCCGAACGCTTCTACCTGAAGCTGTTCGTCGCCGAAGAGGAACTCAACGTTCACCTGCTGGTGGATACCAGCGCCTCAATGGACTGGGGCGTGCCGAACAAGCTGCACTACGCGCGACAGCTCGCCGCAGCCTATGGCTACATTGCCCTCGCTAACCTCGATCGCGTCAGTGTGACGGCCTTTGGCGCCGGGCCGGGAGAGCTGCAACTCCCCGGTGTGCGGGGCAAGCGCGGCGCCGTGCCGCTCTTCACCTTCTTGCAGCGCCTCCAACCCGGTAAGAGCGGCGACCTGGCGCGAGCCTGCCACCGCTACATCCAGTCGGCGCGCACCACCGGCCCGCTCCTGCTGTGCTCCGACCTGCTCGACCCGGGCTGGAAGGACGCCCTGAGCGCCCTGGCTTCGCGTCCCTTCGAGATTACCGTTATGCATATTCTCGCCCCCCAGGAACTCGAACCGGATCTCGAAGGCGATCTCAAACTGGTTGACGTAGAGAGCGGCGCCCCGGTGGAGATCAGCGCCAATCTGGACCTGATTCGCCGCTATCAGGCCCACCTGGCCGCGTGGCGCGGCGAGATCGAGAGTTTTTGCAACGGTCGCGGCATCATCTACGTGCCGGTTGACACCAGCGTGCCCGTCGAAGAGTTTGTGCTGGGACGCATGCGCCGCCGCGGGGTGTTGCGTTGAAACGAGCCGGAAACGACCCATGTCCCTGATTACCCCCCTCGCCCTGCTGGCTGCAGCGATCGTCGGCCCGACCATTGTGGCGATGTACCTCCTGAAGCTGCGTCGCGAGGAGCGCACCGTCTCCTCGACGTTCCTCTGGCAGCGCATGGTGCGCGATGTGGAGGCGAACGCTCCGTGGCAAAAACTGCGCCGCAATCTGTTGCTGCTGCTCCAACTTCTGCTCATGCTGCTGCTGGTCTTTGCCCTGGCCCGGCCCTACCTGGCGGCTCAGGGTATCAGCGGGCGCAACCTGATCATCATTCTTGACCACTCCGCCAGCATGGGCGCTACCGATGAGCCGCCCAACCGCCTGCACGCCGCGAAGGAACGCGCCTACCAGTTGATTGACCAGTTGCCCGATGGCGGACGCGCCACGGTGATCGCCGCCGGCGGGCGCATGGAGGTCCCCGCCGCCGCCACCTCCGACCGGCGCGAGCTGCGACGCGCCGTTGAGCAGATCCGGCTCTCCAATGGCGGCGGCTCCGACCTCTCGCAGGCGCTGACCCTCGCCGCCGCCCTCGCCGCTCGCGAAGAGGATAGTGAGGTGGCGATCATCTCCGATGGGAACGTCACCCTCCCAACTAACCTGCGCATGCCCGCCCGCGTCAGCTATTTTCCCGTCGGGCGGGCCACCGAAAACCTGGCCATCAGCGCCATTGCGCTCCAGCCTGCCACCACGAGCCAGACCCTCTTCGTGCAGGTTACGAACTATGGCCAGGCCAGCGCCACGCGCCGCCTGGATCTCTACCTCGATGGCGCGATCTTCAACGCCTACAACCTGACCCTCGAAGCTGGCCGCGACCAGAGCCTGATCGTTGACCTCCCGCTCCAGGTGGAAGTGGTGGAGGCCCGGCTCGAGGGCGGCGATGCCATGCCCGCCGACGACCGCGCCTTCGCCGTCAGCCCGGCGACCGAGGCCACCACCGTGCGCCTGGTGACGGACGGCAATCGCTTCCTGGAGACCGGTCTGAGTCTGTTGCCCGGCCTCAATGTGGTCACCGTCCCTGCCACGACCAGCACCTTCACCGAGACGATCGCCCAGGTGCCGGTTACCATTCTTGACCGCGTGGTGCCGGCAGAGTTGCCGCCGGGCAATCTGTTGTTCATCAACCCGCTCCGCTCCACCGGCTACTTTTCGGTAACCGGAACAATCGAGTTCCCGCAGGTACGCCCGGCCAGCGGCGAGGACCCTGTGCTGCGCAACGTGAGCCTGAGCGACGTGAGCGTGCTCAAGGCAGCGCGGATCGCGCCGGGCAACTGGGGCCGGGTGGTGGTCAACAGTGATGCCGGGCCCTTGCTGGTGGTCGGCGAGCGCGAAGGCCGACGCCTGGCGGTCCTGGCCTTCGACCTGCACGAGTCCGACCTGCCGCTGCAAATTGCCTTTCCCCTGTTGCTCTCCAACTTGATGACCTTCCTCGCCCCCGGCAGCGGAGCCGAAGCCGCCCAGCTCACGCCGGGCCAACCCCTCAGCCGCCAGCTAGACGCAACGATCACCGAGGTGCGCGTAACGCGCCCCGACGGGCGTACCGTCACTTCCCGCGGCGGGGACGTGCAGATTCAGGCCGGCCAGGCCATCTACGCCGACACCGATGCCCTGGGTATTTACACCGTCGAAGAACTCGCTGGCGACAGCGTGGTCGGGCGTCATCGCTACGCCGTCAACCTCTTCGCCCCCGGCGAGTCGCGCATTGCCACCCAGCGCGACCTGACCATCCCCCAGACCAGCGGCGCCAGCAGCACCCTCTCGCGCGAGCGCGACAGCCGCCAGGAGTTCTGGCGGCTGGTGGCCCTGATCGCGCTGATCGTGCTGCTCGCGGAATGGCTTGTGTACCAGCGCAACGGCCTGGCTTACCTGCGCGAGCGCTGGCGCCGGCGAGGCGGAGAGCCCCGCTCCCCCGCGCGCTCCTGATGGCGCCGGTGGCCCCCGAAATGTGCATGAAGAGCCAGGCACGCCGTTAGCATTCGTGTATTCGTTTCCCATTCGTTGGCCCATTTCCCCCCGCGCGCTCCTGATGGCGCCGGTGGCCCCCGAAATGTGCATGAAGAGCCAGGCAC
>JBDNDG010000228.1:0-7274 GCA_046719255.1 Chloroflexaceae bacterium | reverse complement strand
CGGCATATATTGGTTCGACAGGCTTACCGCGGCTGGAGAAACCCGGTTTCCCCAGGGTCATATCAGGCGCAACGGGCGGGCCTGGGAGGGTCGTGCCCTCCCAAACCCTTCCGTCAGAGTGGAGAGTGGGGACACCTGGTGTGCTGCCGCGTCAGGACAAAAGATGGTTCGTCCCAACCTCAGCTCGTCGCGCAGACGTCGCCAAAGAGGCGGAGTTGCAGATCCTGGCGAATAGTCTGCATAAAACTGCCTACCCTGGTATCGGGCGCCACATTGATCACGATGTCGGAAACGGTCTCCTCATTCTGGTAGATCAGGCTGTAGCGCCGCGGGCCAGCGCTGGGCGGATCGAGCGGATGGCGGTAGAACAGATAGGGCTGGACCCGGTACGAGCCTGCGGGCAGCCGGTCGAAGCGGTAGCTCAAGGCGCCGCCGCGGCTGGCATCGGCGCGGATGGGAGCGCGGTACGTCGTGCCGGTGCTCTGGTCGGTGAGGATGACCTCGCCCACGTTGGGGTACTGGAGGTTCCCCACAGACTGGAAGTTCGACGCAGGGATGACATTGGTCCAGGTGGCATCGGCCCGCGGTTCGCACAGGCCGCTCTCGATCTGGGTGTTAATCGCCAGCATAATCGAGTCCACATTGGTGCGCCCGCTGGCATCGCGCTGCAGTTCCCGCGCCGAGAAGAAGTAGCTGGGGAAGGAGGCGATGCCGTCGCGCAGGCCCGTATCGGGAATATTGGACAGGGCGACCGCATAGACCTCGACCCGGTTGGCCTGCAGATCATTGCGACTCACCAGCACGGCCTGGCTAATCGGCCGGTCAAGGCCGGCGGGGATGCTGCCGTTCCTGATCGTCCGCCCTCCGAACTCGGTGGTCTGGCAGTTGGCCATTTCGATCACCAGCGGAGTGCGGCAGACGTGACCGTTTGGATACGTGTTCTGATCGCTCGTCCCGTAGCGCAGGTTGGTAGCGCTGGAATTGAACAACTGGTTCGAGACGCCGTCAGTGACGAAGATCACCGCCCGCTTGTACTCCCAGGTCTGGCCGTTCTGGGTCACCGTGCGTGGAGCGCTGTTGAGGACCAGCGATGCGCGGTAGAGGCCGGCCGCGCCGTTGGTACCGCCGGAGGTGCGGTAGGGGTCGTTGTTGTACCGGCCCGCATTGCGGATGGCAGTGATCAGATTGCTGGGATTACTGGAGAAGGCCTGGCCTGAGAAGTTACTAACGAAGCCCGACGGCACCTCGTGATTGTACCAGACCAGGGCCATCCGGTCAGACGGACGGGAGGGGTCGTACTCGGCGTTACCCGGCATATTGGTCGAGCGCACCAGGGCCTCGAGGGCGTTCTTGGCCACGGTAATGCGCCGCTCCTGCTCGACGCTCCACCAGTAGTCCGGGCCGGTACCGGTAACCTCGATACGCGGCCCGCCAGGCGGCGCCTCGGCGCACTGCCACCAGCCGCGCTGGCGACCGGCCGCAGGCGGGTTGCTCACTGTGGTGCGGTCACAGCGGCCATCGAAGTCAGCGCTCATCGAGCCAGAGACGTCGAGCACCACCACGTACTGAATGGGCCGGCGCGACTGGGGCCGGTACTGGTACTCGGGCCAGATGGACACCGAGCCGATCAGCTCGACCACACCCTCAGTATTGGGATCGATCACCCCGGTATAGAGACAGGCGCGCTGCTGCGGGCGCGCGTCGCCGAGGAACAGCAGATCGAGCCACTTGTCATTGCGCGTCTGGCCCTTGTCCAGCAAGACGAAGAGGCCCATGCGCACGATGTGAAAGCGCGAGTTGTTGCCCTGCAGAACAGCATTGCTGTGAATGGGCAGCACCATGCGCGTGCCTACACGAATATGCTCATCGAGTGCGGCCCGTACGTCATTGGAATTCATATAGCCGGTGGCGCCCCAGACCCAGTCGCCCACGTTGAGCGTGCCGGGTTGCTCAGGATAGGTCGCGGGACGATCCTGGGGGGTGGGCCAGGGGGCCTCTTCGAAGCCCTCGCTTAGATTGCCTTCGCCGGTAAGGCTGGCAGCCAGGTGCGTCTCGCTGGTAGCGCCGGGAATGCTGTCGCGCCAGCGCAGCCAGCTAAAGTTGCCCGGCGTTGTCTCACCACTCACAATCACGCGCATGGCGGTGAAGCGCCCGGTGAGATCGGGGCTGTCGTAATTGACCTCACGCCAGTTCTGCTCGGGGTTGTTGGGATTAATGAAGCGATTGCCATCAATCACCTGGCTGCTGATCGTGATCGGATAGACTCCGGCGCCGCTGGCGCAAATACCGGCGTGGGCCAGGGCGTTGATCGGCAGGTCATTGCGGCCAACCACGCGGGCGAAGGTTGTGTCCACGCGGCCCTTCAGGTCCACCTGGATGAAGGAAACATTGTTAGGCACCGGATTGGTATCGTCGGTAATGAACGGCGAGCCATTCCTGATCGGGCGGCCCTGGGCATCGAGGTATATCGCCTGCAACGGAAGCTCGTCGGGCCGTGGTTCGGCGCCGGGGGCCGTTACCTGCACGCCGTGGGCGTTGAGCGAATTAACAATCGAGGTGTACACCACCCGATTGGTGGTACTCTGGGAGCGACCGATGTAGGTGTTCATCCCCGCCAGGGCGGCGCTATTGGCGGCAGTCACCGCGCGCCGTTCCTCGGAGAAGGTATTGCCAACATCAACTGACAAACCGACCATGCCGACGATAACTGCGATCATCAAGCCGATCAGCGGCAAGCTCTGACCGCGGGCACGGGGTTGCGTCATCAAACGCCGGCTACGTGCGTTCCCCATCGAGATTCCTCCGTTTGGTGCTGGATTGCTGGCGAGAGTGCGCGGACGAAATCTGAGCGCGCAGGACCTACCAGAATCGTTTCTTCTCCGTAAACGACAACCTTCACAACCTTCACTTACAGCCGCGAAACGGATCGATCCACCTGACCGCCGGGGGTGCCTGGCGCCCCGGGTTGGTGCGTGGGAGGGTTGTGCCCTCACACCTTCCCGGTGGGGAGGGCTTACCACCCCGTGCGCAGGGGGATGGGGAAACCGGGTTTCCCTATAGTTTACCTCCAGGTGTGTGGCCTGACGCGCCAGATGCGCCACTCATTCATTAATTTACAGGAGTATTGGCATATGAACTTCGGATCGGCATCACGGAAGCGACCTGGAGCCGCACGCTGTTGCCGAAGACGGGCGCCAGGGGAAAGATGAACTGGTAATCGGTGCGAACCGTGACGACGATCCAGCAATTTTGCCCGCCGGCCTGCATATCCACGCCGCGTAGATCGGTGCGGCAGGGGATAGGTGTAGTGGTCCTTCGATACGGTGGCTGCGGCGCTCCAGCGCTTCGCAGCAACTCAATCTGAATGTAGGCGTTAGAATTCGTCCAGTCGGTATGTACGGCGCGGCCGGTTTCGAACTCGTCCCAGACGCCGTTGTTATCCAGGTCGCGCAGATTGGCGAAGCCGGTTGACTGGGGGCCGCCGGCGCCACGCACGCGGCGAACGATCTCAGCATAGTTGAGATCCACCCGCTGCAACTGGCCATTCTGCATCACCTGCACCGGGTAGCTGCCGAAGCTGGCGCCCTCCTGGGCGGCCACGCGCAGGCCCTGGAGGGTAAAGAAGATCAGTCCCAGATCAACCGCGGCGGCGAGCAGGAAGAAGAGCACCGTGCTGGCGAGCACCAGCTCCACCAGCGCCTGACCCCTGGCGCGAGACTGGCGACGTAGCTTACGAAGTCGGCGCAACATGGATCCATGCTCCTACTGGTTCAACTCACGCCATTCGGCCATATTGCGGGCACAGGCCACCCCGGCGGGTCGAGTGGGGTCCATCCCCAGGTTCTCGATCGAGCGCCGCTGGATGACCCGCAGGGTAATGGTGCCTTCACTGCCGCCGATGCGCAGCAACTGGAAGAGCGGCGTCAGCCCGGTGACCGGATAGCTAATCTCCACCTCAATCGGCCCCCGGTCGCGCAGGTTGCGGGTATTACCGCCGTTGGGGTAGCGGATGGTCACAAAGTCCACAACCCTGCGATTCCGATTGATATCCCCCGAAAAGAGAGTCGTATCACTCTCTATTGCTGCCAGGATCGTATTGACGCAGGCATCGCCGCGGAAGCCGGGGTAATCCGAGTCCCCGGGCGGATTGGTGCGATAGGCCAGCCAGGACTCATAGGGAGGGACCTGGGCGGCGGCTTCGGCCCCGTTACGGGCGGCTTGTGAGACGGTCGAATAGGCCCAGATGATGTACCCGAACTCCATGATGCCAAAGAGCACCAGGAGCATGAATGGCAGGATCAGCGCCATTTCGACGATTGATTGACCGGTGTTTCGGCGATCCATACGCTCCTCACGCTCCTCCGCGATACGCGATCGTATGCAGATTATAAGTCAGGCGCCTTTGAAGGCTCAATAGTCTAAAGGTACCGAGTGAGACGAAAATGGGGAAAACCGGGTTTTGCCTCTCCTGGCGGGGTGCACGCCCTCCGCGCCGGGAGGGTTTGGGCAGGCGCGGCCCTTTCGGGAACAATTCGGTTCATTACTGGCAGGAGGGTGGGGAAACCCGGTTTCCCCACCCTCCCTGAGCCGGATCAAACTGTACCCGCAACCTCAGTTCGTCGCGCAGACGTCGCCGGCGAGGCGAAGTTGCAGATCCTGGCGGATCACGCGCGAGAAGCCGCCCACGTTGGTATCCACGGTCACATTGACCACAATATCGGCCCGGGTCTCATTGTTCTGCTCGATCAGACTATAGCGTCGCGGGCCGACGCCGGGCGGATCAAGCGGATGGCGGAAGAACACGTAGGCCTCAAGGCGGTAGGAACCGGCGGGCAGGCGATCGAAGCGATAGCTCAGTTCACCGCCGCGGCTGGCATCGGCGCGGATGGGGGCGCGGTACTGGGTGCCGGTGTTCTGGTCGGTGAGAATGACCTCGCCCACATTGGGATAGGTCAGGCCGGCAACGGGCCGGAAACTCCCCGGAGGGATGAAACTGGTGCGGGGATCGGCGCGACGCTCGCAGAGACCACTCTCGACGATGTTGTTGATCGCCTCCATAATCGCGTCAACATTCGTGCTGCCATCGGCATTGCGCTGCAACTCGCGGGCCGAGAAAAAGTAGCTGGGGAACGAGGCGATGCCGTCGCGCAGGCCCGTGTCGGGGATGTTCGACAGCGCCACCACGAAGATCTCGTACTGGCGCGACTTCATCTGTTCGCTCACATTGACCGCCTGCGTGATGGGCCGATCCAATCCGGCAGGGATATCGCCCGAGGCAACCGTTCGGCCGCCAAAGCCGGTGGTCTGGCAATTGGCCATCTCAGGCGCGAGCCAGGTATGGCAGACGTGGTCGCGCGGATAGGTGTTCTGGCTGCTCCAGCCGACGCTCAAATTCGGCACGTTGGGGCTGAACAGAAAGTTCGCCACACCATCGGTGATGAAGATCACTGCCCGCTTGTACTGCCAGACTTCGCCATCGGTATGGGTCACCGTGCGCGGGGCGCGATCCAGCACCAGGGAGGCGCGGTAGAGGGCAGCGGCGCTATTGGTGCCACCCTGGGAGAGATAGGTGTTCCCGGTGCGGTGGGTCGTCGCCTGTCGAGTAACGGCGTCGATCAACTGGCGCGAGTTGTTCGAGAACGTCTCACCGGCAAAGTTGCCGACGAAGTTTGACGGTACCGCATCATTGAACCATACCAGGGCCATCTGATCCGACGGACGGGTAGGGTCGTAGTCGGGGTTGCCGGGCATGTTGGTTTCTTCGATCAGGCGTTCAAGGGCCTTCTTGGCCACGTAGATGCGGCGGTCGCGTTCGTTGCTCCACCAGTAGACCTCACCAGTGCCCAGCACTTCGGCGCGTGGAACCGGCCAGTTGGGATCGGCCGGCACCTCGGCGCACTGCCACCAGCCACGCTGCGCGCCATTGGCGTGACCCTGACTATTCCGGGTGCGGTGGTAGTTCGCTGAGGGAGCGCTGGCGTCGAATACATCGCACTGGCCGGCAAAGTTGGCGCTCATTGAACCGGAAACGTCGAGCACGACCATATACTGAACCGGTGGGCGACGCTCGGGTTGTGAGCGGTATTCGGGCAGGAACGAGACCGAGCCGGCCAGGCCCACCTGACCGTCGTTATTTGCCGTGGGGGCATACAGACAGGCGCGCAGTTGCGGACGCGGATCGCCGAGGAACATGAGGTCCAGCCAGCGATTGTTCCCCGTCCGTCCCTCACCAAGGACCATAAACAACCCGAAGCGCACGACGTGGAAACGCGAGTTGTCACCGTCGCGGAAGGCATCGCGGTGGATGGGCAGGATCATGCGGGTGCCCAGGCGAATGTGCTCATTGAGGGCCGCCCGCACATCACTGGAGTTCGGCCAGGCGGTGCTGCCCCAGACCCAGTCGCCGGGGCTGAGCACCCCCCGTTCGGGAGGGTAGACCACATCGGGCCGGTTCTGCGAACTGGGCCAGGGGGCCTCCTCGAAGCCTTCGCCGAGGTTGCCTTCCCCGGTCAATGAGCGGGCCAGGGTCGTAGCGCTGCGCGCCCCGGGGACATCGTTGCGCCAGCGCAGCCAGCCGAAGTTGCGGGCACTCTCATCACCTACTACCACGCGCATAGCCGTGAAGCGCCCGGAGATGTCGGGGCTGTCGTAGGGCACCTCGCGCCAGTTGAGAGCGGGATCAGTGCTGCGGACGAAGCGATTGCCGTCAATGATGCGGGTATTGACGGTCATGGGGTAATAGCCCGAACTGCTGGTGCAGGTACCGGCGTAGGAGAGCGCATTGATCGGCAGGTCGTTGCGTCCGACGATACGGGCGAAGGCCGTATCCACGCGGCCCCGGAGGTCCACCTGAATGAAGGCGACGTTGTTTGGAACCGGGTTGGTATCATCGGTGATCAGGGGCGAGCCATTGCTGATCGGGCGGCCCTGGGCGTCGAGGTAGCGAGCTTCGAGGGTAAGCTCCTCCGGCTGCGGTTCGGCGCCGGGGGCGGTTACCTGCACGCCGTGGGCGTTGAGCGAATTGACAATCGAGGTGTACACCACCCGATTGGTGGTACTCTGGGAGCGACCAATGTAGGTATTCATCCCCGCCAGGGCGGCGCTATTGGCAGCAGTAACGGCGCGCCGCTCTTCGGAGAACGTATTGCCCACATCAACCGACAGGCCAACCATGCCAACAATGACGGCAATCATCAGGCCGATCAGGGGCAGGCTCTGGCCCGGAGTGCGGGAGCGTGCCGCGAGGCGTCTGCTGCGTGGGTTCCGCATCGGGA
>JBDNDG010000227.1:0-7317 GCA_046719255.1 Chloroflexaceae bacterium | reverse complement strand
GGCTGGTGAGACCGCCCACCGGGCTGGTGAGACCGCCCACCGGGCTGGTGAGACCGCCCACCGGGCTGGTGAGACCGCCCACCGGGCGGTCTCTACCAGCCCCTGGCTTCGCGCTGGACCAGGAACGCCTCGCCCTGCATTTCGCCGTCGGTGATCAACTCGTGGAGCAGGGCCGGATCACGGCTCATCTTCGAGACGAAGGTCAGCTTCCGCATCAACCCTTCACTCATCCAGATCGAGTGGATGTCCACCGGCTTCAGTTGGGGAAGCTTGTTACGAATGACACTATCGGCGAGAAACCGATTGATCCTGTTAATGACGTCAATCTCGTGGTTGAGGGAGAGGTTGCCGGCCAGAGCATTGCGGCGGTCCTCGATCTCTTCGACACTGGTCGGCTCCTCGCTGATCTCCTGGGGGTTGATCCGGATGATCCAGATCTCGTCGGGTTTGAGGCTCACATCAATATTGACCAGGAACTCGCGAATAGGCGGGTTTTGAGAAAACAGCCCGTCCCAGTACACTTCGTCGCCAATGCGAATGCCCTGGAACAACGTCGGCAGGGTGGTAGAGGCGAGGATCGACTCAATCGAGATCTCGGCGGTCATGGAGTCAAAGGCCTTGAAGCGCCCCGAGAGCACTGCCACGGCGCCAATCAACAGGCGCGGTTCGATTGCCGGCTGAACCACTTCATCGAGCTTGAGGTACTTCTCGAGCAACAGGCGCAGATCGAAGAACTCCTGGCGCGGAGCCATGCGTTTGGCCAGTTCCGTAGCCACGACGACTTCGGGCCGGTAGGGGCTCGTTTTCAACTCGGGAAGTTTTCCCGAAGCGTGCAACCTGACCAGGCTAACGGTCCAGGCGTTCCAGATCTGTTCCCAGAGGGACTGGGCCATGTTGTCGTTCCAGAAGTTCTCGATGATGGCGATGACCTGATCGCGATCCCAGTCGCCCCGGGCTTGTTTGATGAGGCCGAACCAGGCCAGGGCAGCGCAAATTGCGCCGCCAGAGGTGCCGCTCAGCCCGACAATCTTGTAGTTTCCGGCCTCCTCGGCGCGAAGCAGTGGCTTGAGCACCCCGGCGGTGAAGGCGGTATGGCTCCCGCCACCCTGGCAGGCAATCGCGATCCGCCGTGGCCTCGCAGGCTTCGGTGTGGACATAGGAGTTGCTCCTTATTTCGAGAGGCTGGCGCAATCGTCCTGCCTGAGAGGGCCAGAGCCGCTCCCGCGCGCCGACTTGACACCCCCGCGTCCTGGCCCGGAGGGGCGCCCGAAGATGGGGCGACCGGCGCGGCCCATCTCACCGCGCCCGCCGGCGCAGGTAATAGGCCCCGATCGCCGCCGCCAGGGGGAGGGTCAGGCCCACCCATAGTAGAGCGGCCAGGCCACCGATCCGCAGCAGACGCATCCCCAGCACCACGAGCACGCTGGTGACCGCCCCGGCAAGCATTGCCAGCCACAGGCTCCCCATCTGGCCCGACAGGCGTCCCACCAGGGCCGCGCCCAGGCCCGCGCCGGCCCCGAAGCCGATGATGGCCAGGAAGACCTGTACCGACAGGAGACCCATGCCCAGTTGCGCGGCAATGCCCAGGGTCATGAGGAGCAGGCTTACCAGGTAGGCCAGCAATACCCCCGCGAGCACCCCGACAATGACCGCGCCGATGAGCTGGAACAGGAGTGTGAGCAGCGATGGTGATGATGGTGGCACTGCGTTACGCATGGTCCTGACTTTCACTCTTGTCGCCGGAGGTGAACGTGGGAAGACTACGGTGAGTCGGTCGCCCCGCGTCCCCATCTGCCGGGAGGGGCGCGGGGCAGGCGGGTTACCCGAATGTTACACCGGTTGCACGATCACCTCAACCCTGGTCGGGCGACCGCGGGTGATCACTTCGTAACGCTGGGTGGAGATGAAGCGTAGCTGCCCGTTGACAGTGATGCGGGCCTGCACAGCATAGGTGTTGCGCTCTTCGATCCGGGCCGGGTCGTAGGGCAAGGCGAAGGGGAAAGGCACCTGCCGGCCCCCGGCCTGGAAACTGCTGGTCGCCAGCACGATCGCCGGCGCATCGGCCCGCGAGACGTCTACCAGTTGCACCTCGATCACCGCCTCGGGAGGCAGCGCGCTGCGCTGGAGGTAGGTGACGGTACCGGTGACCGCGCTGGCCGGCGCGCTGGCAGCGCGGTAGGTGAGCTGCTTGCGGCCCTCATCGTAGCTGATCCGTAGCCGGTCGCCCTCGATCCGGTAGGGCGCTGCGCCGGTCAGCGCCGTGAAGATTGCCTGCTCCTGGCGCGTCAGGACCTCATCGGTACACGCCGCCAGCGTGGTCCGCAGGGGGCCGAAGGTGAGCGTATCGGCGGTCGCCTGGTACGAACCGCCAAAGTTGTTGCAGCCGCTGAAGCCGCTCACCTGATCAGCCTCGAACGTCAGCGTGGCGGGGCGTTCGGTCCCGGCAACTTCAGGCGCCTCGAGCGGACCGAATGTTTCGAGTTGCCATGGCTCGCGTCGCAACTGGTCAGACGGTTTCTGAGCGGCACGATAGGTGAGCATTTTGCGTCCTTCGTCGTAACGGATCTGGAGCCGGTTTGCGGTCAGGGTGTAAGGAACCGTGCCCATGAGCGCGCTGAGGATCTCGCTTTCCTGGCGCGAGAGCGCTTCATCGGTGCAGGCGACCAGGGTCGAGATCAGCGGGCCGAAGGTGATTGTGGCGGCAGTGGCCTGGTAGGGGCCGCTAAAGGCATTGCAGCCGCTGAAGCCGTTCACCCGCTCCGCCTCGAAGGTGAGGGTGGCGGGCCGCTCGGTGCGCGCGGCCAGGGGCGCCTCAATGGGGCCGAAGCTTTCCAGTTGCCAGGTCGTGCCGCGCAAAGGCGCGCCGGCGCCGCGGTTGGCGAAGATTTCCGCCCCCAGGCGGCCAAACAGCACGTTGAACGGCGGGCGATTCTCGGGGTGGAGCTCGAAGCGCGCCCGCTCGAACCACTGTACGGTGTACTCCTTGCCCTCGATGACCTCGGTGACCGGCTCCGAAATCGGTAGCCCGAAGAGGGCCAGACTCTCCTCAAACCTGATCCCCGGCGTGTTGGGGAAGTTGAGGCCGAAGCTGCGGAAGGCCCGCAGGAACTCATCACAAACCTGGTGGTTCGTCGCCGCGAAGAAGACGCAGCGCTCGGCATCGGCGTTGTTGGGATCCAGCGGCGGGAAGGCGCGCCAGTCGCGGCCCTGCTGGCTCAGACGTTCAACACCCAGACGGCCCAGTTGCACATTGTAGGGGGCGGGTTTCTCGGGGTGCAATTCGAGCCGGTGGCGCTCGAACCACTGAACCTGGCGCGGCTTGCCGTCTTCACCGAGCGTCTCCTGCTGCGGACCTATCGGCAACCCGAAGACTGCCAGGCCGCCATTGCGTTCCCAGAAGGCGCGGATGGGACCACTGATGCAGTAACCCGTCTCCGCAAAACAGCGCTCCGCTGGTTGGGCGCGGGCGATGGGAGCGCCGGGCACCAGCCCGACTGCAAGCAGGACCAGGCAGAGAAACAGCAAACTGAGGAACTTGCTCCGTTGCATCATTCTCACTCCGACAACCGAGCGACGGGCGGTCCCCTGTGTCCGGACGCCTGCGCTCGTAGCGAACGGGACGTGACACGCGACCGTGCCGGATACGGCCCCACGGTCGCGCGCGCCTCCTCTACGATAGCATACGCCCGCCCATGATGACCTAGCCCATCGGACAGGGCGTAGCGCAATCAACAGCCAGGCCCTCCCCTGAGAGAGAGCCTGTTCCTTAACGGTGATTTTACTCAAGGTTAATACATACCTCGCCGCTGATTAACAAGACACCGCTAAGATGTCCTGGCGGTCATGTTGTGCGATAGCACAGCGCCACGGTGTGCGCGAAGCGAGCGACTGAGCTCAGGCTCGGCAGTGCGTGTGTGCCGGCAACGGGCATCGAGCCGCCGTCTACGCACCGTGGCCAGAGCGTGCCGCAACGTCATTGCGGTACGCTGGAATGCGAAATCTGACCTGTGTGTGGCTAGCATGCAACAACGTGTCTCGACGCCAGCGCGCCAGAGGCGCGAGTGGTTCCTGTTCGCCGCGCTGATCGGTCCCAACCTGCTCCTCTTCAGCGTTTTCACCTACTGGCCGCTGATCTACAACTGCTACCTGAGCTTCGTGCGCTGGAACTTCCTGCGCCCGGTCAAGCCTTTCGTCTGGTTTGACAACTATGTCAGTGTGTTCAGCAGCGGGTTGTTCTGGGAGGTCGTGCTGAACACCCTCGTGTTCACCGTCTGGTCGGTGGGCCTGACCCTGACACTCGGGCTGGCGCTGGCGCTGTTGATCAACCAGCCCCTGCGCTACCGCAATGCTGCCCGGGCAGCGCTCTTCTCCCCGGTGGTGATGTCGGGGGCGGTGGTAGCCGTGGTCTGGAGCTACATTTTCGACCCGCGCTACGGCCTGATTGACCAGCTCCTGAGCCTGGTCGGTCTCAACTCGCCCGACTGGCTGGGAACGACCCGGTGGGCCATGCCGGCGGTGATCATCGTCTACGTCTGGAAGAACCTGGGTTACGCGGTGGTGATCTACCTGGCGGGGCTGCAGGGCATTCCCCGCGAGCTGTACGACGCGGCCCTGGTTGATGGCGCGGGGCCGTGGGCCCGTTTCCGCCACGTGACCCTGCCGGGGCTGTCGCCGGTGGCATTCTTCCTCTCGGTCACCAGTGTTCTGGCAACCTTCCAGTCCTTTGACATCATTAAAGTTTTGACCGACGGCGGACCGGTGACTGCCACCACCACGTTGGTCTTCTACCTCTACGAACTGGGCTTCGTGACCTACGACGCAGGCAAAGCGGGGGTCGTTGCGGTAGTGCTGTTCGGGATCATGCTTGTATTGACGCTGATCCAGCTGCGCTACCTGGAGCGCCGGGTATCCTATGGATGACCGTATGGCCCTGAGCGATGAACTGGTCCTCACCCAGCCGGTGGAGAGCGCAGCCGCCCGGCGGCGCGGGCGACGCTGGCGAATCGCTGGCTATCTGGCCATGCTCCTGGCGGTGCTGGTGATTGGTCTGCCGGTATACTGGACGCTGATCGCAGCGTTCAAGACGTCAGCGGAGATCTACGGCCCGCCGACCTGGTTCCCCCAGGCGCCGACACTGGCGAACTTCCCGGCAGCCTGGAACGCCGCCCCCTTCGGACGCTTCTACCTCAACAGCTTCATCACCACACTGGGCGGTATGGGGCTGGAGGTGCTCTTCGCCGTTACCTCGGCCTATGCGCTGGCCTACCTGCGCTTTCCACGCAAGGATCTGGTCTTTCTGCTCCTCCTGGCCGCGTTGATGGTGCCGGTGGAGATCACCATCGTGCCCAACTACCTGACCATCGCCCGACTCGGCTGGATCAACACCTACGCCGCCATCATCATTCCCGGCGCAGCAATTGCCTATGGCACCTTCCTGCTGCGACAGGCCTTCCTGGCCCTTCCCTACGAGGTGATCGAAGCCGCGCGCGTAGACGGCGCGGGGCACCTGCGCATCCTGGTCAGTGTCGTCGTGCCGATGGCCCAGCCGGCGATTGTGACCATGGCCCTGCTTTCGCTGGTGGCGAAGTGGAACGATTTTCTCTGGCCGCTGATCGTCACCAACACCGCGAATATGCGTACCCTGCCCATTGGCATCTACTGGCTGCGGAACAGTGAGGGCACCATCAACTGGGGTGTTGTGATGGCCGGATCGCTATTCCTGATCATCCCGGTGATGATCGTCTTCCTGTTCGTCCAGCGCTATATTGTGGAAGGCATCGCCACCGGCGCGGTCAAAGGATGAGTGGCACCTCCGGGGGGATGAGGGCCCCCCGTGTGCATACAGATGCTTCCGAGCAAGGAGAAAGGAGACCTTCGTATGGAGCAGCGCAAGCTGTCTCGACGTCAGATGCTGCGGATGATCATCGCCGGCGGCGGCGCCACGGCCCTGGCGGCCTGTGGCGCGCAGGCGCCGGCTGCCCCCACCACCGCCCCCGCAGCCCCGGTCCCCACGGCGGCGCCTGCCCCCACCACGGCGCCCGCTCCCACGACTGCCGCTCCCACCGTTGTCAGCCAGACCGGCTCGACCGTTAATATCACCTACTGGGGATCGTTCAGCGGCGTGCTCGGCGAGGCCGAACAGGCCATGGTCAAGCGCTTCAACGAGTCGCAGAACGAAGTGCAGGTCGAGTACCAGTTCCAGGGCAGCTACGAGGAGACCGCCCAGAAGTTCACCGCGGCGTTGCAGGCCCGCACCATCCCCGACGTCATTCTGCTCTCCGATGTCTGGTGGTTCGGCTTCTACCTGGCTGGAGCCATCACCCAGCTTGACGACCTGGCGAAGGAGGTCAAGCTGGATTTCGCCGACTACGAGCCGGTGCTGCTGAACGAGGGCGTGCGCCAGAACAAGCACTTCTGGATCCCCTTCGCCCGTTCGACGCCGCTGTTCTACTACAACAAGCAGCTCTGGGCCGAGGCCGGGCTGCCCGACCGCGCCCCCGAGACCTGGGCTGAGTTCGGCGAGTGGGCGCCGAAGCTGGTCGTGAAGGAAGGCAACAAACTGACCCGCGCCGCCTTTCTGCACCCCACCGGGGCGAGCTACATCGCCTGGCTGTTCCAGGGTGTGACCTGGCAGCACGGCGGCCAGTACTCCCTGCCCGATTTTACAATGACCATGACCGATCCGAACACCCTCCGGGCGGGACAGTTCTACCAGGACACGGCCAATAAGCTCGGCTGGGCCACCCTGGTGCAGGATCTCAACAAGGACTTCATCAGCGGCGTCGGTGCGGCGATGATGGCTTCCACCGGCGCCCTGCGCGGCATCACCCGCGACGCGCCGTTCGAGGTCGGGGTGGGCTTCCTGCCCAGAGAGACCAGCTTCGGCTGCTGCACCGGCGGCGCCGGCCTGGCCATCCCCACCGACACGCCCGCCGAGAAGCAGCTCGCCGCGATGAAGTACATCGCCTTCGCCACCAACCCCGAGCAGGCCGGCACCTGGGCTCGCGATACGGGCTACATGCCGGTGCGTATCAGCACCAGGCAGTCCCCGGAGATGCAGGCCTTCTTCGCCGAGAACCCCAACTTCAAGACCGCGGTGGAGCAACTTCCGCTCACCCGCGCCCAGGATGCCGCGCGCGTCTTTGTACGCAACGGCGACCAGATTATCGGCAAGGGCCTGGAGCGCATTATCGTCAACGGTGAGGATACGGCCCGTGTGTTTGGCGAGGTGAACGTGGAGTTGACCGAGGCCGCCAGGCCAGTCGTCGAGGATCTGAAGGCGGTAGAGGGATAGAGCAGAATGTTGTGGGGGGGGGG
>JBDNDG010000226.1:0-7349 GCA_046719255.1 Chloroflexaceae bacterium | reverse complement strand
CGTGACCGACGCGCCACTGCCCAGCACGTAGCCGTGGCGCAGTAAGGCCTGAATAATCATCTCGGCCACGCCGTAGTTGTACATCGGGCCATAGCGCCGGTCGGCGGAAACGGCGACGTGGAGCACGTTCCGCAAATTGATCAGGCGCCCGAACCGTCGCAGCGGGCTTTTCTTGTTGAGCCGCAATGAGTTAAGCCAGGCCCAGAACCAGGCCAGGTTGCCCTCGCTGGTCATGCCCACGTTGGCGAAAGAGTAGGCGAAGACATCGGTAACAATCACCAGGCCCGGAACGCGGTCAGCCACCGCGTCGAGCAGGGCGTCCTCGTAGGGGGTCGAGAACTCGCCGGAGATGTCGTCAACCCCCGACAGGTAAACCAGGAACGGCCCGGCGGCGGGCGGGTCAGGTGGCTGGAGGTGGGTCTGCGGGGTAGCAGTGCGCCACCCGGCCCACCAGATCAATACCGAGACGGGAATGGCGATCGCAAAGAGGAGGAACAGGATCAGCAGGATCAGACCTAACCATGTCAAGGCGGTAATCATTGCTTGCCTTTGACTACAGGATCATAGCCCGGGATTACCTGCGGGAGTTCTTCGTGCCGGACGAGGTGGGGCTTTCCCGTCGTGATCGCCCAGATGCGGTGGGCGATTGCCTCGGCCGGCTCGCTCAACAGCCAGCGGGCGCCCTCCATCAGCAGGGTGCCCACCAGGGCGCCCGCGGCGGCCTGCCAGTACGTCAACCCGGTGACGGCCGCGATGGACGCCAGGGCGATACCGAAGCTCCATAGTCGCAGTCCCCAGCGAATGGTTGTGCCCATCAGCGGGAGCAGCGCCAGGGCGCCCAGCAGCAATGGCCCGTAGGCGGCGCTTACGGTGACGAAGAACAGTTGCAGGGGCACCTCGACGCCGAACAGGGCTCGCACAGCCAGCCACAGGGCCCACATCCAGATTACGGCGCTCAGCATGAACAGCATTGCCGAAGCCAGTAACCCCAGCACGAAGCGCAGAGGCGTGATGCGGCTCATCAGCAGCGTTACCCCCTGAGTGCCAATACCCTCGGACAGCCCGGCCAGGAAGATCAACAGTGTCGCCGCGGCGACGGCCTCGGGCGACAGCAGGAAGTTTAACCACTCGATTGGCAGTCTCATCGCGCTGTTCCTTGCTATGGTTCACCCTTTATTATATGCTACAGTGTCCGTACCCAGGGTGAACATGGCCCCTCAGCGGGGAGGGTGTGGGCTTTCAGGGGTAGCGTTGTTTGGGCCATGGCCGCTCCTCCTCTCCAGCGCGCGAGAGCGGGGCGACCAGAGCCACGCGCGGGGGTGTGCCACTACGCCACACGCCGTACAGGCTCAGATGTTCGGTCTGCCCGTACACCGCTAAGGGAGAGTGGGCCGGGGGGTGAGGACTCGCGGCAGCCATGGCTTCCTGATGCGCTCCGCAGAAAACGCTATCCCTGAAAGGAGGCTGGAAGAGGGGTGGAATACTCCAAACCCTCACCGCCGGGAGGGCGTGGGATGCCTGTGCAGATGTGGAGATGAATGCATGGGTGCATTTTACGTTCTACGCCTCCACAGAGAGAACGCCAGCCGTCCATGCGGTTGCGCTACACAACGCCAGCATGAACATTATTCATTATTCTTGGGAGGGTGAAGCCCTCCCAAACCCTCCCGCGTGTGGGCTATGTTCACGTTAGTTTCCCCATAGTCATAGCAGTCTTGATGAAAGGCTTACCGATGCTTCTCGAACTTCCCGCCTCGGCGCACACGACCCTCGAGTGGTCCTGGGAGCGCTGGTACCCTTTCTACGCCGCGCTGGAGGCGGCGCCCATCACCGATCCCGCTGCCTGGCTCGCGGCATGGTCACAGGTGGCCGACGTGCTGGCCGAGACCTATACGCGGCTTCTGGTGGCCACGACCCGCGATACGACCGATAGCGCCGCCGACAGCCGATTCCGCGCGTTTCTCGCCGATGTGTACCCGCGTGCCCTGGCTGCCGACCAGGCGTTGAAGCGCAAGTTCCTCGCTACGGGAGTTGAACCGGAGGGGTTCGCCGTGCCGCTGCGCAACCTGCGTGCCGAGGCCGAACTGTTTCGCGAGGCGAACCTGCCCTTGCTGACGGAGGAACAAGGGCTGGGCAATGAGTACAACCGGATCATCGGCGCGCAGACGATCGAATGGGCGGGGCGCGAACTGACCATCCCTCAGACGGAGCCGCTCCTTGAAGACCCCGATCGCACCACGCGCGAGGAGGTCTGGCGGCGGGCTGCTGCGCGGCAACTCGCTGATCGCGAGGCGATTAACCGGATCTGGCGTCAACTGCTGGCCCTGCGGCGGCAACTGGCAGCCAATGCCGATCTGCCCGATTATCGGGCCTACGCCTGGCGGCTGCGGCAACGCTTCGACTACGCGCCCGATGACTGCCTGCGCTTCCACGAGGCCATCGAGGCGGTTGCCGTTCCCGCGGCCCGGCGGGTCTACGCCCGGCGCGCCGCGCGCCTCGGTCTTGCCCGGTTGCGCCCCTGGGATACGCACGCTCGCGCCCCCCACGAGGCCCCGCTGCGCCCCTTTCGCGACGGCGCCGATCTGGCCGAGCGGGGTGAGGCCGTGCTGATGCGAGTGGATGCGGAGTTGGGGGGCTATTTTGCCACCCTGCGCCGTGAGGGGTTCCTCGATCTCGACAATCGTAAGGGTAAGGCGCCCGGTGGCTACTGCGCCTACTTTCCCGTTGCGCGGCGGCCCTTCATCTTTATGAACGCCGTGGGGCTGCCCGGCGATGTACGCACCCTGCTGCACGAAGCCGGCCACGCCTTCCACGACTTCGAGATGGCGCGTCTGCCCTACCACCGCCAGCGCGAGGCGCCCATCGAGTTCGCCGAGGTTGCCTCGATGGCGATGGAACTGCTCGCTGCGCCCTACCTGCGTCGCTCCGATGGCGGGTACTACGACCCGGCTGAATACGCCCGCGCGCGGATCGAACATCTGGAGGGCATGCTCACCTTCTGGCCCTACATGGCCGTGGTAGACGGTTTCCAGCACTGGGCCTACACCAATCCTGAGGTCGCCGATGATCCCGCTACCTGCGATGCCGCCTGGGATCGGCTCTGGGCGCGGTTCATGGATGGGGTGGACTGGAGTGGCCTCGACGCCGAGCGCATGACCGGCTGGCACCGCAAGCAGCACATCTATCGCTACCCGTTTTACTATGTAGAGTACGGTCTGGCTCAGCTTGGCGCGGTGCAGGTGTGGCGCAACGCCCTGCGCGACCAGGCGGGCGCCGTGGCGGCCTATCGCCGCGCCCTGGCTCTTGGCGGCACCGTCCCATTGCCCGATCTCTTCCACGCCGCCGGGGCACGCTTTGCCTTCGATACGACGGTGCTGCGCGAGGCGGTGGAGTTGATTGAGGAAGTAATTGATACCCTGGAGCGGGCAGAGGGGTAACCTTTCCTAACGTGAACATAGGCCGTGCGCGGGAGGGTGTGGGAGGGCGCAGCCCTCCCAGGAATATGTTCATTCGGCGTTGCGCGTCCCGCGCATGGCGCCCCATGAGAGAGGGAACCGGCCTCCTCCACTACCGCTCCGGGCAGGCGTTGCAGGGGTACCGCGGGTCCCCCTGTTCGAGTTGCACGGTCACGTGTTCGATCCCGAAGCGCTGGTGCAACCCGGCGCGCACCTCCGCCAGCAGCGCGTCGCAGCCATCCAGGGTGGCCAGCACCAGGTGAGTGGTTAACGCCGGCTCAGTGGTGCTGAGCGCCCAGATGTGCAGATCGTGGACTTCGCGCACGCTCGGCAGGTCGGTCAGGTAGGCGCGCACGGCCAGCGGGTCAACGGTGGCAGGCACGGCGTCGAGGGCGAGGTCAGTCGACTCGCGCGCCAGGCCCCAGGCGCCCCAGCCGATCACGGCGACAATCACCAGGCTCAGGAGCGGATCGATCCAGGCCCGGCCGGTGAGCAGGATGAGCGTGCCGGCAACAATCACCCCCAGGGAGATGACCGCGTCGGCAGCCATGTGCAGGAAGGCGCCGCGGATGTTGAGGTCATCGGCCCGGCCCCGGGCGAAGAGCCATGCCGTGAATGCGTTGATTAGCACGCCGATGCCGGCCACGGCGATCAGGGTCATGCCGGGCACCTCGGTGGGAGCGAAGAGGCGTTGCCCGGCTTCCCAGGCGATTCCGCCGATGGCGATAAACAGGAGTGCGGCGTTGGCCAGGGCGGCCAGAATGGTGGCGCGGCGCATACCGTAGGTGCGGCGGGCCGTCGAGGGGCGCCGGGCGAGCAGGGTGGCGCCCCAGGCCATCAGCAGGCCCAGGACGTCGCTCAGGTTGTGGCCGGCATCGGCTACCAGGGCCAGGGAGCCAACCAGCACCCCGACGGTGACCTCGACGATGACGAAGCTAAGGTTCAGACCGATGCCGATGGCGAAGGCGCGGTCGAACCGTGCGGGCAGGTGGTGGTGATGGTGGGCGTGATGATCGCTGTGGTGGTGCTGGTCGGCCATGAGCTGCGCTCCTGACAAATCCGATCGGTCGGCCTTCGGTCGCGCGCCTGACGCCGCCGCAGTGGCGCCCCGGGCCAACGACGACCGACAACCGCCGCTCACGCTCGCGTGACTGGCGCAAATGCTACCACAGAAACGTCAGGCTCTTGCGGGGTTGTTGCCCGCCTCGCGCCAGCCAGATGCCCGTCTGGCGCGCCAGCGCTGGCGTACAATACCCTGGAGCGCAGCCAGTGAAAGGGCGGCCTATGACAGATGCCCTGATCGAACAGGCGGAATCGCCAGTCTTTCGACGTCCCCTGTACGTGCTGATCCTCGACGGCGAGCCTGAGCGGCGCGTGCAGCTCGCGGCGGCCCTGGGGCGTTGCGAGGGTCAGGTGTTCCAGTGGACGTTGTGCTCGACGGTGGCCGGGGCGCTCGCCGCACTGGCGCAGGCGGCGACGCCGGTTGATGTGCTGCTGATCGATCAACACCTGCCGCCCGATACCGACGGCATCACCGTTCTGCCCGAGTTGTTGAGGCTCAGCCCTACGAGCAGCGCGGTTGTCTTTACCAGGGCGGGCGATGCCGAGGCCGGGCGGCGCGCGCGGGCAGCGGGTGCCTACAGCTATCTTCCCAGGCCCTTCAGCACTGAGGCGCTGCTGCACCTGCTCGCCAATCTGAGCGCCTGGCGTCAGACGCGCGACCAGTTAACCTGGTTCGCGGTGATCAACCGCTTCGCCGAAGACGCCCAGCATCTCTACGCCGCCCCGGCGCTCGAGGCCATGATCGTGCAGCGCGGCCTGGAACTCGGCTTTGACCGGGCGCGCCTGTGGGTCAGTTCTGATGGCGGGCAGACGCTCATTGCCGCTGCCTGCGCCGGGTGCGAAGGGCTGGAGCAGTTTCGCGGCCTGCGGCTGCGCGCGGGTGAGTCGCCCTATCTGATGCGCGTGGTGCACAGCCGCGCGCCGGTGATCTTCCACGAGCTTGAGCATGGCAAGTTCTGGTTGAAGCAGCAACGCGCCAGCCGGAGCTTTGTGCCTCCGGTGGGCGAATGGGTCGGCTTGCCGCTCCGGGCCGGCGATGCACTTCGCGGCGCCTTGATGCTCGACCGGCGCCGGCCGACACTGCTGCGGCAGGAGCATCTGCTGCAACAGGCCCTGATCCTTTTTGCGCGACAGGTGGGCGCTGCGCTCGAGCGTACGGCGCTCCAGACCGAAACCGAGATCCTCAGCCAGATCGGGCGCCTGGCCGGAGCCGATCCAGCCGAGCGCAGCGACGAAGCGTTGCTCGAAGCGGTGCGGCAGGCCCTCAGCGCCCGGCTCGACGTTGAGAACTTCATCGTGGCGATGCGGAGCGAAACCTCTGGCTGGATCGAGTTGCTGCTCGATGTGCGGGAAGGCGTGCGCGGCGAGCGCCGCTCGCTGCCGCCGGGCCAGGGCATGATCCATCAACATCTGGTGCAGGGCCAGCCCGTGCTGCTGCGAACGCCGCAGCAGATCCGCGCCTTCCGCCAGCACCATCGCATAGTGCGCCTGGAGCGCCGTATGATTGCCCGAAGCTGGCTGGGGGTGCCCCTGCTCGTCGCCGGTCGCGCGGTTGGGGCGCTGGTCGTCTTCAGTACCCGGCACGCCGAATGGTTCAGCGAGAACGACCGGCGTTTTCTAGAAGCAGTGGCGGCGCAGATCGCCGGGCCGCTGCACAACCGGCGCCTGCGCGAAGCGGCGGAGTTGACCAACCGCCGCCTGAGCCTGTTGCAACGGGCCACAGCGGCGCTGATCGCTATGGGCGACGAACCCCAGGATGAAGAACGCCTCTGGCATGCCGCCCTGACGGTGATCACCGCAGGGTACGGCCTGTGCTACAACCTCGCGGCCTTCTTTTCACTCCACCGTGGGCGCACCCTGCTGCGCGGGCGCCTTGCCATCGGGCAGGTGAGCTTGAAACAGGCCCGTCGCGCCTGGGCCGCCGATGAGGAGCGCGGCCAGACCTTTGAGCATTACCTGGAGCAGTTACGCCAGGGCGCCATCCCGCCAACAGTGCTCGATGGCCTGGTGCGCGGGCTGGAAATCCCCATTGACGATGCGACGGGCGCCCTTGGCGAGGCCGTACTGCGCCTGGCCTGCGTGCGGGTGCCAGAGAGTGAACTGGCGCGACGTTTTCCCCCCAACCTGGCGGCCTGCCTGCCCCCAGCCGACTACGAGGTGGTGCCGGTCATGGTCGCGCGCCGGCGTTTCGGTGTCGTTATCGTTGCCAATCCTCATTTGCGCCGCCCTCTCGATGAAATGCCGCGCGATCTGCTGAACACCTGGCTGGCGCAGGTGGCGCTGATCGTCGAGACACGGCGCCAGCGTAACGCCGGCGAGCAACTGGCCGAGATCAGCCGCGCCGTGCTGGCACGCGCAGCCGATCACCCCCTGCACGAGACGCTGGAGGAGTTGTGCCGTTCGGCGCGGGTGTTAATGAGCGCCAGTTGTGTGGCGATCCTTCCCCTCGAGCCTGGATCGTCCTTGCCCCGGTTGCGCTTCGCCGCCGCTCGCGCTGCCGGCGACGGCCTCCGCGAACCGGCCCTGCTGCGCTCCGTCTGGTCCCCCGGGCCAGAGCACTTCATCCGACAGATCCTCGAGGCCCCCGGCCCGCTCGCCGTTGAAAACGCCCACGAACCGCCCTGGACTCTTCCCGGTGACCTGGAGCCGGGTTTCGTGTCCCGCGAACGCCTTCGCTCGTTCATCGCCGCGCCGATCGTTGACCACGTGGCCGGCGATTGGCGCGGGGTGCTGGTCATCGGCTATCGCAGTCAGCGGAGCTTCGAAGAGCGCGATCGTGGCCTGCTCGGCTCCTTTGCCGAACTGGCGGGTCAGGCCATGCGGAACTACGAT
>JBDNDG010000225.1:0-7389 GCA_046719255.1 Chloroflexaceae bacterium | reverse complement strand
GATATATTCTGATAATGCGCATCCCTCGACCGTCAAGTCGTAGTGCACTGATGGTCAGCCGGTCGCCTGAAACACTGAATGGCGCCCATCGCCTGCTCAAGTCGAAAATACTGTTTACACGTGCGACTCGACAGCCGCGCTGGCGCATGGTATGATGATAAAGACTTACACCTCATGACCGACCGAGGAGTGAGCAGCCGCGTCTGTCTGACCGCACGACCGGTCGTGCTGCCGGGTCTCGTGCGGGTTCCAGATGGGCACAACGCGGGCAGGGCGTTGGCAAGGAGCGTATCATGCAGCTTGATGTTTCCAGCAAGCGTGCCAGAAAGCTCATCCGTGAGCATGGGCTAACCGAGGAGGAGATCAAGCAGATTGTCGCCTCGGCGCGGATCAACCTTGCCACGTTCGACCCGGAGTACCGCACCAATGTGACCCAGATCGCCGAGGATCTGCGGAAGAGCCGCCCGACGATCTATGGTTGGGCCGACCGTGCGATTGCCGCTACCATTCACTCGCTGCGCAACATCCGCACCGGGCGCCCGCCCAAGGAACGTGATCGCGGCAACGGCGCCGAGTAGGGGCGAACCATCCGATGCCCCTACCGGGATTCCCTTCTATAGAGATCTGGTGGCGCGAAAAAGTCTTGGGAGCGGGGCACCTCGCCATCGGACGCCTGCGAGGGCGAGACGCCCTCGCTCCCAGGTCGTCTCGGGACGTCTTCGCGCTTGCAAAACGCTATGCCTGAGAGCCCCACAGGCAGGGGCAAGGGGAAACCCGGCTTCCCCATGTGTTCGCATCAGCCGTCCATGCGGCTGCACCGCACAACGCCAGAATGAAACTATCAGTTCCCGGAAGGGCGTAACCCTCCCAAACCCTCCCGGTGGGTAGGGCTTACCGCCCCCACAGGCAGGGGCAAGGGGAAACCCGGTTGCCCCGATGTTCATGTGAGCGGCTGTGCGGAGGCGGCAGTGAAGAGGGCGCGATGGGCGGCCAGCGCCTGCGCGTCAACCGGCCGCAGGCTCGCCACTAGCGCCAGTACCTCCTGGCGGGTAAAGCCGCGCGCGTCGAGCATGACGCTGGCGCCAGGATCAGGAGCGGTGCCGTGGCCATTTGCGGTGGGTCGGTACAGGGCTACGGTGTAGCGCTGCGTGCGCCCGGCCCGCAGGATCGCCCGCCAGGGGCCAATTGTCAGCGTCTCACCCTCGAGGGTGGCAGCCGTATTGAAGAGGAGTATCAGTTGTCGCCCTTTCCCGAGGTAGATCAGCGCCTGCGGAGGCGTAACCCACTGATTGCCGTCGCCCCAGAGGAGCAAGGCCCGCTCGATGCCAGAGGGTGGCGCTGCCGGTAGCCAGACGGGCGTCTGGTTGTGGGGTGGCATCAGCAGGCGCGCTGGTTCGCCCAGTGCCTGCCGGTGGATGAGTGGGAGCGCCAGATCGGCGCTGCGGTGTCGGCCCACTTCGCTGAACTCGCCCAGGCCGGTCCATGCCCGGTGAATGGAGAAGATCTGCTCTGGCGGCGTGGCTGCATACTCTTCGACCAGGCGCCAGGTGACGCGGCTGGTCTGGGTGGCGCCCTGCGGTCCAGCCAGTTCGATCGCCGAACGGAGCAGGCCGTCCTCGGGGTCAATCGCCAGGAGCACGGTGACGCGTTCCGCGCTCTCCTCGGCGGCGCCGGGGGGCAACCCCAGCGGGCTGTTCGCGGTGAAGCTGAGGATCTGCACGGTACGCGCGCCGTCGCGCTGACGGCCCAGGGCGCGCAGGTTGGCAGCGTTGCGTGCCTGTTGCAGGTAGCTCAGCGGGAGCGACCAGGGACCGCTGGTCAGGCGCAGGGCCAGGGCGCGCTGCTGGTCGCCAGTGTTGCGTTCCTCGACCAGCAGCGCGGGCGCCTCGGGGCGGGCGCGGGTAGGTAGCGGCCCGTAGAGAGAAGGGGCCAGGAGGCCATCGAGGGCGTAGTAGAGGCGCGAGACGCCGTCGCCGATTTGCAACTCGTACGGCGCGCCGCCGTCGGTGTGGGTTAGTTGCAGGCGGTGGCGCGCGGGATTGCGCGGGTCGAGCCACATCTCCGCACGCAGCGGCGCAACCGTTGTGTCGTCGAAGTACCACAGGGTTTCGTAGCGCTGATACCAGACCTCCCCGCGTTCGGGCGGCTGACCGTAACGCTCCAGCGCCCGCGCGACAAGGGCGCCGGCATCCACCGGGGCGCTGATCTGGCGCTCGACCACGCGCGCCGGCTCGCGCACAAAGCCGGGGAGCACCAGCGCGGCGATCAGGGCCAGGACCACCAGCGGGGGCAGTGCCAGGCGCAGGCTCGATCCGAAGCGGCGCGGCGGCTGCGCCCTGGCCAGCAGGTTCGCGCGGAGTGGGGCGGGCAGGGGCCGCTCGCGCAACGCGGCGCGAAGGGCCGTTTCCACCTGGCGGGTGATCTGGCCCCAGGCCCGCTCAAAGGCCCGGCACAGCCCACAGGTGGCCAGATGGCCCCGGACGATCCCGGGGGGCGTTCCGGCCAGCGGATCGATCAGGGCCGCGCGCACGGTCTCGCACCGCTCGTCCTCACGCCGGTCGGGCAGGCTGGTTCCGGCGGCAGGGCCGAGCGCGCGCACGGCGGCGATCAACGTGGCACGGGTAGCGACGTGATCCTGGTCGAGCACCTGGCCGATGCGGGCGCAGTCGTAGCCCAGCAGCAGGTGCAGCCCCACGGCCAGGCGCTGATCGAGGGTCAGATGGTGCAGGGCAAAGGGTGGAAAAGCAACCCGTGGCCCGCGCCGCGACCACGGACGCCGTCGGGCGATCCGTGTTGGGGTGCTGCGTGCCACGCTAACAAGCCGGGCCAGCAGTTCGGTCTCGGCGGGAGGCTGCGTCGGGGGCCCTTTCTGCCAGGTCTCCAGAAGGGCGCGCGTGGCGCTCTGGAGGAGCTCGGCGGCCGCGCGTTCATCGCCACCGGCCAGCAAAGCGATGTGGTAGAGGCGATCGCCGTGGACCGCCAGGGTCCGTTCCAGCAGCGCTGATGGAGTGATCATTGACGCCTGTGCGGCTGTGCCGCACACCACAGGAATGTAAAGCGATTCTCCTGGGAGGGCTATGCCCTCCCAAACCCGCCCCGCTGGCGGGTTGTTTGTAGGAGGGCTATGCCCTCCCAAACTCTCCCGCGCGCGGGCTGTGTTCACCTCAGCGACTCATGACCGTGCCGGTGCGGTCGAAGCGCCGCCCGGAGCGCGCCCCGGGCACGGCCACCGCGCCCAGGATCTCGTCAAGTACCGCCCCGGCGGTAACATTGCGAATGCGGGCGGCGGGGCTGATGATCATCCGGTGGCCAAGCACCGCCCCTGCCAGGGCCTTGATGTCATCAGGAGTCACAAAATCGTGCCCACGGATGGCGGCCCGGGCCTGGGCCGTGCGGTAGAGGGCCAGTGAGCCGCGGGCGCTGGCCCCCAGGTAGACATCCTCGTGGTGACGCGTGGCGGTGACCAGGGCGACGATGTATTCCTCGATCAGGTCGTCCACATAGACCTCGGTGATGGCACGTTGCAACTCGAGCAATTCATCAATTGCGGCGACCGGCTGGAGGGAGTCGAGGGGGTGGCCCTGGCGCTGGCGCTTGAGAATGGCGATTTCGTCGAGCCGCTCCGGATAGCCCAGGTGCAGTCGTAGCAGAAAGCGGTCGAGCTGGGCCTCGGGCAGGGGGAAGGTGCCCTCGTACTCGATCGGATTCTGGGTGGCGAGCACAATAAAAGGCGAGGGCAGGACGTAGGTCACGCCGTCAACGGTGATCTGGCGCTCCTCCATTGCCTCCAGCAGGGCGCTCTGGGTCCTGGGTGTGGCGCGGTTGATCTCGTCGGCGAGCACAATCTGCGCGAACACCGGCCCGGGTCGAAACTCGAACTCGCGGCTCTGCTGGTTGAAGATCGAAACGCCGGTCACATCGGAAGGCAGCAGGTCAGGCGTGAACTGGATGCGCTTGAAGCTGCACCCGATCGAGCGCGCGATGCTCTTGGCCAGCACCGTCTTGCCGGTGCCAGGCACGTCTTCGAGCAGCACGTGACCGCGGCACAACAGTGCCACCAGCACCAGTTCTACGGCCTGACGCTTGCCGACGATCACCTGGTCAACGTTGCCGATGACACGGTCGGCGAAGGCTTTCACGATATCCAAAACACACCTCGGTGTGGAAGGTTCGGTCCCGACGTGCAGTATACCACTATCGCGTGTGGGCCACAGGCTTTTGCGCGGGGCCGCCAGGGCCCGATATGCATATCTGGGGAAACCGGGTTTCCCCGAGGCCCTGCCTGAGGGGAGGGTGTAGCTCATTCGGTGAGCACGGCGCGCACGGTCGTTTCGGGCACGTCGTCGCGCACGGTGACGCTGCCAATGGCCGTCGGCAGTACCCAGCGGATGCGTCCCGCGCGCACCTTTTTATCGCGCAGGGCGAGCGTGAGCACAGCTTCGGGATCGAGGTTGGACGGCAGGGTAACGCTCAGGCCATAGGCGGCGAGCAGACGACGCTGCCGCTCGATCAGGGCGGGGTCGCACAGGCCCATAGCCGCCGCAATGCGCGCCTCGGCGTGCATGCCTATGGCCACCGCCTCGCCGTGGAGCAGCGCCCACTCGCCCACCAGGGCCTCGACGGCGTGGCCGATAGTGTGGCCGTAGTTCAGGGTGATGCGTTCGCCCTGCTCACGCTCATCGCGGTTGACCACCGCGACCTTTACCGCCACGGCGCACCGGATCAGGGTGGTAAGGCGGTCGGTCAGTGGCGCGTCCTCAGCGTTCCAGCCGCTGAAGCCCGCGTCGGTCCAGCCGCGCTCGGCGGCGAGCTGCTCCAGATCGCTGAAGAGGCCGGCCTCGCGGATGACGCCGTGCTTGATCACCTCGGCCCAGCCGGCGCACAACTCGCGGCGCGGCAGGGTCGCGAGGGTATCGGTGTCGGCGAGCACCAGCCGGGGTTGGTGGAAGGCGCCGATGAGGTTCTTGCCCAGGGGGTGGTTGATACCGGTCTTACCGCCTACGGCCGCGTCCACCATGGCCAGGAGGGTGGTGGGCAGTTGCACCACGGCGATGCCGCGCAGCACCGTGGCGGCGGCGTAGCCCGCCAGGTCGCCGACGACGCCGCCGCCGAGGGCCAGCACCGTGTCGCGCCGCTCCACCCCGTTGCCAATCATCCAGTCGTACAGCCTCCAGAGCTGTTCCTGGCTCTTGCTGGCCTCACCAGAGGGCACGGTATACCGCTGCACCTGGTAGCCGGCCTGGCTCAGTCGGGCGGCCAGCGATGCGCCGAAGGTCGAAGCCACTGCCGCGTCGCTCACCAGCCAGAGGGTGCCGCGCTGCCCGAGGGCGGTGAGTCGCTCAGGCAACCGGGCCAGCGCGCCCGCCGCGACGATGACGGGGTATGCACCTGAAGCGGTCGTAACGGTGAGTTCAGATGCCATGTTGTAGAACCAGTACTCTATGAAAACGAGGAACCCGCGGCGCCCCACACGCCGCATTATGTTCACGAATAGTAGGAGACTCTCCTGGGAGGGCGCGCCACCCCGTGGGCGGGGGTATGGGGAAACCCGGTTTCCCCATATGTTCACGTTAGCGGGCCGGTCAGCAGGGCCTCGAACTCGGCGCCGGCAGGGTATGCGCAATCGCCGGGGGGAACGAAGATCAAGCCGTTGGCCCCGTGGAGGGAGAGCAGGCGCGAACTGCCCTGCGCGCCCGTTGTCGTTGCCAGCAGGCGCCCGTCGGCCCAGCGCACCACGACGCGCTGGTATTCGGGGCGATCGGGGGCGGGACGCACCGGTACGGCAAGCGTAACGCGCACGCGGGGCCGCATGGGCCGCGCATCGCCCTGCAACGCGCGCAGCGCCGGGCGAACAAAGACCTCGAAGGAGACCAGCGACGAAACCGGGTAGCCCGGCAGGCCGAAGATCAGTTTGTCGCCCACAGTAGCGAAGGTTGTAGGCTTGCCAGGCTTGAACGCCACCCGTCCGAAATGGATGGTACCAACCTCGGCCAGGATGCCTTTGATCAGATCGCGGGTGCCCATGCTCGCCCCGCCACTGGTGATCAGGACATCGGCGTACTCGAGTCCCCGGAGGATGGCTTCCCGTTGCACGGCCGGATCGTCGCGGGCGATGCCGAGCGAGCGCGTCTCGCAACCGGCTTCGCGGGCTGCGGCGAGGAGCGCGTAGCGGTTCGAGTCGCGGACGCCGCCAGCGGGGCGCACCGTGCCCGGCTCGACGATTTCATCGCCGGTGGAGAGCACCGCCACGCAGGGCCGGCGGTACACGCGCACACGGGTAAGCCCGAGAGCGGCGAGCAGGCCCACCTCAGGGGCGCCGAGCACGGTACCGGGTTCCAGCACCGGCGCACCGGGAGCAATGTCCTGGCCCACCGTGTGCACGTGGTCGCCCGGCTGCACGGCGCGCAGCACGCGCAGCACGCCCGCATGCTCCTCGGTGAACTCCACGGGTATCATCGCATCGGCGCCGGCGGGCATAGGCGTGCCGGTCATGATCCGGGCAGCCATACCCGGGCCAATCAGCAAGTCTGGCGTGACGCCGGCGGTCAACTCGGCCACGACACGGCGTTCAGCCAGGCCATCGGCGGCCCGCAGCGCATACCCATCCATCGCTGCGCGGGGAGCGTCAGGAACGGCCTCGGGCGAGCGTATACCCTCGGCCAGCACCCGTCCATCGGCGGTCAACGCATCAACGTCCTCGCTATCGAGCGGTGCAGCGCGTGACATAATCAGGCGTAGCGCCTCGTCAATGGCTACCATTGGGTAGGGCGACTCGCGCGGCATCTCGCTCATAGATACGCTCCTGGAGCTAACGTGAACATATGGGGAAACCGGGTTTCCCCGTGCCCCTCTCCGAGGGGAGGGATTGGGAGGGCGCAGCCCTCCCAGAAACAACTCGCCGGCAGGGAGAGTTTGGGAGGGCGCAGCCCTCCCAAGAAAAACTCATTTTCATCTTGTCGTAGCGCAGCGCAGCCGCATGGACAGATAACGTGAAAATAAGTGGCGAAACCGGGTTTCCTCACGCCCCTCCCCTCGGAGGGATTGGGAGGGCGCAGCCCTGCCCTCCCAGGCGCCCCACGTTTCCGTAAGGGCGAGCCTGCCGGGCTCGCCCTCATACGCGCGTATTGTACCACGGGAGGGTGAAGCGCACCGTGGCGCCCTGCCCCGGCATGCTCTCGGCCCAGATACGGCCGCCGTGAGCCTCGACGATGCGCCGGGCAATGGCGAGACCGAGGCCAGCGCCGCCGCTGGAGCGCGTCCGTGAGCGATCGGCCCGATAGAAGCGGTCGAAGATCCGCGGGAGATCCTCCGGTGCGATGCCGGTGCCGGTGTCGCGCACTTCGAAAAGCACTTCGGATGGGTGGGCCCGCACTGCCAGCGTGACGACGC
>JBDNDG010000224.1:0-7406 GCA_046719255.1 Chloroflexaceae bacterium | reverse complement strand
ATCGCCAAACCGCTCCGTTCGCTAATGCCAAGCAACCCGTAGTGCCCCTGGCGGGCGAGGAGGGCCAGATCGACATGATCGGGGAGGCCGCGCCCGTCGTCCTCGATAGTCACAGCCACGGCGCGGGGCGAAACTGCGGCCAGGGTGATCCATGCCGCGCGCGCCTGCGCGTGTTTGCGGATATTTGCCAACCCTTCCTGGACGATGCGGAAAATTGACAGCTCGATAGCCTCGGGCAACCGCCCCAGCTCCGGGCCAACCTGCAAGTGCACAGGGATGCCGGTTCGCGCGCTCCAATCGCGGGTATAGGACTGGAGCGCCGCGCCGAGCCCGAGGCTGTCAATGGTTGGCGGACGCAGCGCGCCACAGATGCGCCGGACGTCCTCAATCAAGGCGCGCACACTCTCACGAGCTTCGGCAAGCTCAGCAGCGAGAGCTTCACGGTCGGTGCTGTCGAGAGCAGCGCTCTCCAGTTCCTCCAGTTGAAAGTTGACGCTCAGGAGATCCTGGATGACCTGATCATGCAACTCGCGGGCGAGGTGTTTGCGTTCCTCTTCGCGCTGAGAAAACAGGCGCCGCTGGGCGTCCTGCAGGGCCTGATTGGCCTGATCGAGCGAGTGTACCTGTCGGGCAAGTTGCGTAACCAGTTGCTGGTTCAGGCTCCCCTGGGCCGCGAGGTCCTCTTCCAGGCGACGCTGCTGCAAGCGCAGGCGTTCGGCCTGCTCACGCGCCTGATAGTAGCTTTCCAGCGCCCAGATGATCGGTGTCAACTGCTGGCGCTCATCGTGGCCGATCTGGGCCGCCACCACCTCTTCGCGAGTAGTGCTGTCGGTCCGGGTATCGAGGGCAATGCGGCCCTCGTTGAGCACCAGCACACGGTCGGTTACCGCGAAGATCTGGTCAAGGCTGCCGGTCACAAAGATCACCGCTGTACCGCGCTGCTGCCACGCGCGAACGAGCGCGAGCAAGCGTTGCTGGTAGCTGTAGCTCAGCAACGCCCCCGGCTCATCGAGGATCACCAGGCGCGTCGGGGCGACCAGCGCGCGCGCAAGGGCGATCATCTGGCGCTGCTCGCTCGTCAACTGCTTTACCGGAGTACGCAGATCGTCCAGGTTCACCTCGAGTTCGGCAAGTACCGCGGCTGCCTGTTGTTCCATACGGACGCGATCGGGTACCCGCAGCCAGCCCAGGCCCGCGGGCCAGCCGCGTTCGCAGCCAAGGAAGATATTGGCGGTAACATCCAGGCGCTCTGCCAGAATGGTGCGCTGCGGTATCAGGGCCACGCCCAGGCGGCGCTGGCTGAATGGCCAGCGCAGGCGCCGTCCGTCCAGCAGGACCTCGCCTGCGCTCGGGGCAAGTGTGCCGCCGAGGATCTGCGCCAGTACCGATTTGCCTGCGCCCGACCGCCCGACTAATCCCACGATCTCACCGGCATGCACGCAAAAACTCACGCGACTCAGGGCCGACAGGCTCCCGAAGGCGCGGGCCAGGCCGCTCACATACAGCAGTGGCTCTCTTTTGTTGCTCACATTGGCCACCTTTGCCTCTTCCTGGTTCCGCAGCGCTGGCCCAGGGACGTCTGGGGAATCTTGCCTTCAAAGGGTTTCACCTGCTCCGGGATGGGCTTCCTGATGCGGCAACACGGCTCTGCGCCAACGAATGCGAAACGAATACTCCAGGCGTGCCTGACTCTTCCGGGGATGCGCGCCAACCCGGCAGCCGCGCGAGCACGGGCGCCATGATCCGCGCATGCCGTGAACGCGAGGATCTCGTGATACCTTTTGAAGGGACCTTACCCCTCCGCAGGCGCCCCGTTGACGGGCAGATCGGCGGGGGCCTGTGCCCGCCGCGGAGCCGCGCCGGGCGCCGTTCGCGCAACGTAGCGTTATATCAAGGCGGAGGCAGGGGTGTGGTGAAGTCGTTGGTTTCCCAGGCGCGGATCATCGCCTCAACATTATTGATGGTCACAATATCCATGCCGGTGTCAATAAACGGCGGAAAGGCAGTGCGGTGCGCCACTCGGTCATAGAGGGTCTGCACCGAATCGTAGCCCCACCCCCAGTAGTGCTGCCCGATCAGTGCAGTAAGGTAGCCGTCGCGCAGCAACTCAAGCTGGAACGGGAGCGTATCAAACGAGACCGTCTTGACGCGGCCCGTGCGGGCGGCTTGTTCCCAGAGCGGCATAGCGCCGCGATCGGCAAAAAGCGGCCACATTCCGGCAAAGAACCAGCCGCGCAGGTCGCGATGGGCCTGCATCACATCTTCAACGCCCTGGACGCCACGGCTGATGTCTTCGTTGCTGGTCACCTCAGCCACAATCGTGATATCCGGGTAGGTAGCCATGGTATCACGAAAGCCGCGCACCCGTTGCTCGAGATTCAAGGCCCCGGGGACCCCGGTGAGCACAGCGACCTTGCCTGACCCGTCAATTGCTCGGGCCAGTAGCTCTCCGGCAACCCGTCCTGCGGCGTAGTTATCAATGCTCAGGAAGGTAAAGCGCTGGCTTTCCGGCGAGTCACTATCCCAGGTCATGACCGGAATACCGGCCGCCACGGCCCGATTGATGGGCTCGATACACGCGATGGGATCGTTGCACGACACGGCAATACCATCAACACGGCGGGCGATCAGGTCATCGAGTACGCGCGTCTGCTCAACGGCGTCGGCCGACGCCGGCCCGGTGGTGATCACCTCGACCGTGTAGGAACCAGCGGCGCTCAACTCGCGCGCGCGGGCCATGGCGCCATCGCGACCGTGGTCGAAAACAGGGTTGCCCAGACTCTTGCTGACCCAGGCCAGCGTCATCCGTTGGCGCAGTGACGCAGTCGGCGCTCCGCACGCGGCCAGCGCGAGCAGTAGCAGGAGCACGAGAGTGATTCCACGCATTGCGCCTTCCTCCGCCGGATCGCGTTTGACCCCGGCCTACCCCCGGGCCAGACGCCTGCGCCAGAGGTGGTCAATCAGCACCACGGTAAGGATCATGGCGCCGATAGCGCCGCTCTGCAAATAGGTGGGCAGGCCGAGAAAGACAAAGCCGTTACGCACCACGAGCATGAGCGTCGTTCCAAGCACCACGCCCAGCACCCCTCCTTCGCCGCCGAAGAGACTGGCGCCGCCGATAACCGCAGCGGCGATAATCTCCAATTCGTAGCCCTCGGCTGCCGTGGGCGCCGCCACACCCAGCCAGGCCGTCATCAACACGCCACTACAGGCCGACAACGCCCCGCTGAGGATGTAGACGGTAATCTTGACGCTCGCGGCAGGCACGCCAACCAGCCGCAGCGCCTGCTCGTCGCGGCCAACGGTGTAGATATAGCGTCCCAGTATCGTGCGATCGAGCAGGAGGCTCACCAGCAACGCCAGCAGTGCCATGATGACCAGCGAGAGGGGCACACTGAGCGGTCCGAGGTACAGATCGTGCTGACCCAGGGCGCGAAAGTGCGGCGGCAGATCGCGCAGAGGAGCCCCATTGGTTATACCCACCGTGACTCCGCGCGTAAGCCCCATCGTGCCCAGCGTGACGATGAAGGGGGGCAGGCCCAGACGAGCCACCAGCACACCGTTGAGGAGCCCCACCACCAGACCCCCCAGCACCCCGGCGACAATGGCCAGTGGTATGGGCAGGCCCGCGTGCAGCGCGGAGGCGCAGAGCACCCCCGCCAGCGCCATGACCGCCCCAACCGAGAGATCAATGCCCCCCACCAGGATAACCATACTGACACCGAGGGCGGCGACGGCGAACCACGAGACCCCGCGGGCCAGGTTGAGCAGGTTGGTAGCCTGATAGAAATTCGGATTCCACACGCCGATCACCAGAGCGGCTACCAGCAGACAGGCAAGGATGATAATCTCCTGCCGGCCCGCCAGAGCGCGCCACGACCCCCGCGACAACCGGGCGACGCTGCGCGCCTGGCGCTGACCCAGCCCTATTGGAGTGGCCCGCTTGTCCATACCCTGGTCATGCCCATAGATGACGATCGCCGCTCGCGCAGGAAGAAGGGGAAGCCAGGGTTCCCCAACCCCCTGCCCGACGGGAAGGGTTTGGGAGAGCGCAGCCCTCCCAACACTGCACCCGGATTTGCATCGCCCTTCGTATGATGCCACCAGCCGGTCCAGCGCGCTTCGCGCCAGCCCGCCCATACATGCGCCACAGCATTACCTGGCCGCCCGACGCGTGGAAACATCGAAGATCACCGCGGCCGCCAGCACAAGACCGCGCACGATGTACTGATAGGCGATGCCCACACCCATCAGGTTCATCCCGCTCGTCAGCGAAGTCATCACCAGCGCGCCAATCAGCGAGCCGGTCACCCGTCCGACGCCGCCTGCGGCAGAGACACCACCAACATAGGCCGCGGCAATAGCATCAAGCTCGAACAACGTACCGGCGGTGGTCGTCGCCGATTGCAACCGCGAGGCGAAGAGGATCCCCGAAAGCGCCGACAGCATACCCATTGAGCCAAACACGATAAAGACGATCCGCTTGACGCTGATACCGCTCAACTCCGCGGCTTCGGGATTCCCTCCCACAGCGTAGATGTGCCGACCCAACACTGTCTGCGTGGTCACAAAGTGGTAGATCCCCAGCACCGCCAGCACAATCACCACCGTCCACGACAGCCCGTTGTAGCCCGCGAGCACCCAGGTAATTCCGCCCACCAGCAGGGCGATGAAGCCCAGTTTGAGCAGGAAGATCTCCATAGGGAGCACTTCAAAGCCATAGGCCAGTTTCCGGCGGCGAGCGTTGATTTCATTCAGCACAAATAGTACCACGGCAAGGATGCCCAGGAGCAGAGTCAGTTTGTGCATACCGGGAAACAGCCAGGTGAGACCTGGCAGGTCAGGGATAAAGCCATTACCAATGGCATTGAATGACCGGTTGGGAATAATGATGGTACCTGTGCCTTCGGTGACCAGTTGCAGCAGGCCACGGTAGATCAACCAGCCGGCCAGTGAGGCAACGAAGGAAGGAATGCCCAGTTGCGCCACAGGAAAGGCCGTGATCAGGCCAGCCAGCAGACCCAGGAGCAGCACCATAGGGACAACCACGATCGTCGGCAGGCCCCATTGTACCAGGGCAATAGCCGCAACGGCGCCCATAAAGCCGGCGAGAAAGCCCACCGACAGGTCAATGTGCCGGATCACGATCACCAGGGTCATCCCGATCGCCAGGACCGCGATGTAGCCGGTCTGGTTCAGCAAATTGCTCAGGTTCCGAGAGGAAAGAAAAACCCCGCCCGTCGTGAACGCAAAGATCAGCATAATCACGAACAGAGCGATGAACATCCCATAATCACGGATGTTCTCGCGCAGCACCTTTTGCAGGCTCTGCGCAAAGGATGCCGACTTCTTTGTCTGCACGTTCTCGGTGAGCATCCCGCCCTCCTCAACTCAATTGGTTGCCAGAGCCATCACGGCTTCCGGCGTCGCTTCCGCGATTGGCAACTCACCGGCAATCCTTCCAGAAGCCATCACGTAGACCCGGTCGCTCATCCCCAGCACTTCCGGCAGTTCCGATGAGATCATCACAATGCTCATACCCTGCTCCACAAGCTGGTTCATGAGCGTATAGATCTCGTACTTCGCGCCCACGTCAATGCCACGGGTCGGTTCGTCGAGAATGAGCAAGTCGGGTTTCACAAACAGCCATTTGCCGAGACACACCTTCTGCTGGTTCCCGCCACTGAGGTTTGACACTCGCTGTTCCACGCTCGGCGTCTTGATGTTGAGCGAGGTCCTGTAATCGGTTGCGACCCGCACCTCGGCATTGGCGTCAACCACCCCCCGTCGGGCGATTGCGCGCAGATTGGCGAGAGTGATGTTCTGTTTAATATCCTGGATCAGGATCAGGCCATTGCCCTTGCGATCTTCGGTCACATAGGCAACGCCGGCTCTGATCGCCTCCTCAGGCGCGCGAAACGTGCGCCGCTGGCCCTTGAGCCACATCTCGCCGCTGATGCGGTAGTGCAGCGGATTACCGAACAGGCTCAGAGCCAGTTCGGTGCGCCCGGATCCCATCAATCCGGCAATCCCGACAATCTCACCACGCCGCACCTTCAGATTGACATCGCGCAGGATCTGGCGACCCAGCGCCGGGCTGTAGGCGCTCCAGTCGCGCACCTCCAGTGTCACCGCGTCGGACTCCTGCCTCGCGCGGGGCGGGTAAATGTTGTCAATTTCGCGACCCACCATGTGTTTGATCAGCACCGGCTCAGAAACCTCACCCCTGTGCGCATCGAGCGTGCAGATCGTCTGTCCATCGCGCAGCACCGTCACCCGATCAGCGATGGCGATAACCTCGCGTAATTTGTGAGAAATCAGGATACAGGTCACCCCCTGGCTACGTAGCCCTCGCAGCAGTTCCAGAAGATTGGCGCTATCATCTTCGTTCAGTGCCGCCGTCGGCTCATCGAGAATGAGGAGACGCACGTCACGGCTCAGCGCCCGGGCAATCTCGACCAGTTGTTGTTTGCCGACCCCGAGTTCTTTAACCTTCGTCTCGGGATTGACATTCAACCGCACCCGGCCAAGGACGTCGCTGGCACGTTTGATCGTCTCGTTCCAGTCAATCACCGGGCCGTTACGGATCTCATTACCGAGAAAGATGTTCTCGTAGACGCTTAATTCGGGCACGAGCGCCAGTTCCTGGTAGATAATGGCAATCCCGGCCCGCTCGCTGTCGCGGATGCCACGAAACCGCTGGACCGTACCATCCAGGAGAATATCACCCTGATAGGTGCCGTAGGGATACACTCCACTGAGCACCTTCATCAACGTTGACTTCCCCGCGCCGTTTTCTCCCACCAGGCAGTGGATCTCGCCGGTGGCAACGCGAAAGCTGACATTGTTCAGGGCCTTCACACCGGGAAACTCCTTGGTGATGCCCTTCATCTCCAGAATAGGTGTGCTCATACAACCGTCAGCTCCTCAAGATGTCCAGGTGCGCTTCAGGCGGCCGCCGGCGCCGGGGTGCTCGGGGCAGCGTGTCTGGGAACGGGTGGAGTGGTGGGGGCGGCGCCAGGCCGCACAGCGCCCGCGGGGGGCGGGAACGCTTCAGGGCGCACCATCGGCGTTCCCACCTGGCAAACACGCAGCGACTGCTTACAGTCCCGTGAAGTCGCTGGCCTGGTAGTACCCTGAGTCGATCAACACCGCTTTAACATTTGAGCGATCGACCGTCACCACCGGCGACTGAATGGCCGGCACGTCGATCTTGCCATTGTTGTACGTGCCGCGGGACTCCGGGCTCTCACCCTTCAGGAGCGCGATACTCGCGTTGATCGCGTCATTGACCAGGACGCGGACATCCTTGAAGACCGTCATCGACTGCTTGCCGTCAATGATGTACTGCACCGACGCCTTTTCGGCATCCTGACCGGTAACGAAGAACTCCGTAACGTCGATGA
>JBDNDG010000223.1:0-7415 GCA_046719255.1 Chloroflexaceae bacterium | reverse complement strand
AGCCGGTCTTCAGCGCCCCGCCAGCGCGGGTCGTGATTGCCGGTGCCACCATGGCCCTGCGTACCACCCGCGCCGATGCCGTGCCCCTGGTGGGACCCACCGCTGCGCCGCTGGTGCTGGGGTTGCCCTATGGCTCGGGCTACGTCTTTGCCAGCGCCGCACTGCACCCCTTCACCAACAACGGGCTGGAGGCGGGCGACAATGCCGCCATGGTCCTGAATATGCTCCGGCGGGTGCCACCGGGCGGGCGCGTGGTCTTCGACGAATATCACCACGGGTTCATCAGCCAGCCATCGTTGCGCACGCTGCTGCTCGGCACCCCCTGGGGTTGGGCCATCCTCTACACTGCTCTGATGCTCGCCGCCTACCTGGCGCTCACCGGGCGGCGCTTTGGCCGCCCGATGCCGCTCCGCGAGGAGACGGCGCGCCGCAGCAGCGCCGAATACCTGGAGAGTATGGCCGGTCTGCTGCGCCGCGCCGGGCGGCGCGACGCGCTGCAGGCCCACTACCGCGCGATGTTCAAACGGCGCCTGGCCCGCGCCAACGGCCTGAGCCCGCACCTCGACGACGCGGCTTTTCTGGCCGCCCTGGCCGCCATTGCTCCGGAGCGCGCGGAACGCGCCGGTGCGCTGCTGACGGCGCTGGCCGCCCCGATCACCGGCGAGGCCAACCTCCTGCGCCTGGTAGCCGAAGCCGATCGGCTGGTGGACGGAGCAAGACCCGCCGGGACCCTCTCCGCGGGCGTGGGTGGCGGAACGACCACCCGTGAGCAATGAGCGACGCGCTCCGCGTCTGGTAGAACAGGCTGCCTATGGGGACCAGAAAACGACAGTTGCGGGTGGCCCTGGAGTCGGTGCTCGATCTGCTCGACGAGGGCCTGCATCTTTACCGGCGTACCTTTGCGCGAATGCTCGTCCTGGCCTCTCTGCTTAACCTGCCGGTGAGCGCGCTGGTCGCCACAGCAGTCATCGCTGGCGACTGGCTCGTTACGGCAACGGGTATTACGCTGCTACTCCTGGGGGCAGTGCTGGGGCTGCCGCTCAGCCTCTATATCATGGCCCCTATGAGCCGCGCCGCGGTGCTGGCCGCCGATGGTGGGACCGTCACCCTGCGCAGCGCGCTGGCTCTCGGACCGCTCCAACTGCTTGGCATTGGCTGCTACGGAACAGTGTTCCTGCTGGTGGCGGCGAGCGCTGTTTCGGTCATTAGCAGCGTCTGCTTCTGTGTGGCGTATCTGTTCGGAGTACTGAGCATAGCGGCATTTTCGTCGGCCGGGGTGGTTGGAGGAGCGGCTGGCGAAGTCGTGTCGGCTGCGGGCATCGTCACCACTCTCGTCGGCGTCGTGCTGATGTACGCCGCTACGCTGGTGCTCAACGGCGCCGCCTACAGCAGCACGATCTTCGCCCTCCAGCCCTTCGTACACGAACGCCTGCCGACGGGCCAGGCCATCAGGCACGGTCTCGATCTCACCTTCTACCGTTTCGGCCAGAACCTCCTGACTTTCGTCTGCGCCAGCCTGGTCTTCGGCGCGATTGCTCTGGCCGCCACTCTTGCGATCGGGGTGCTGGTGCCGCTGCCGATCATTTTCCTCCTGGGCGCCGAGTCATTGGCGGCCCGCGCCATCACCGCAGCCGTCTGGGTCGGCGCGGTCACTGTGGCGATCCCCCTGCTGCCGATCTGGATGGCCCTGCTCTACCGGCACCGCCTGGCGGCATGGCAGGGCGCCGAGTTGCGGACGCGCCTGGCCGCGCTGATGTGAACATAGCCCGCGCGGGGGGGGTTGGGAGGGCGAAGCCCTCCCAGGGAATAATGAATATGGTCATTCTGGTGTTATGCGCCCCGCGCATGGGGCCTAACGTGAACAGATGGGGAACCCGGGGCTCCCCACGCCCCTGCCTGTGCGGGCGGCTTCGCCGCCACAACGAACCAGAACACCAGGGCTCGGGGCTTGCCCCAACGCCACTGCGTCAGCCCTGCGTACGACGACAAGAACCCTTGCATCTTCTCGCAAATATTGTTATCCTGAAATAAATACAGCCTGTGGAGACAGCCCGTGGCGCGCATTACCGTGGTCAAAGTCGGCGGGAATGAACTGGACGAGCCGGCCTTTCTGGAAGGTCTGAGCGTGGCCGTGGCCGGCTTCGCGGGTCCACTGGTGCTGGTGCATGGCGGCGGCAAGGAGATCAGTGCCGCACTCGACCGCGCCGGCCTGCCGGTGCAGTTCGTCGAGGGGTTGCGGGTAACCTCGCCTGAGGCGATGGCCATTATGCAGGCCGTGGTCTGCGGCACGATCAACAAGCGGCTGGTGGCCCACCTGGTTGCTCGCGGCGCGCGCGCCGCAGGTCTCAGCGGTATTGACCTGGGGCTGCTGCGCTGCGTGCCCTACCGCCCCGGCGGCGCCGACCTGGGCCGGGTGGGGGTGATTACCAGCGTTGATGTCGCCGCGATCCGCGCCTTGCTCGACCTGGGCTGGCTACCCGTGTTTGCGCCGGTTGCCATAGGCGCGTCCGATGGGTTGAGTTACAACATCAACGCCGACATGGTCGCCCAGGCGATCGCCGGGGCGCTCGGTGATACCGAACTGGTCTTCGTGAGCAATGTGCCCGGCGTGATCCTGGACGGCCAGATCGCCGCCCGGCTCGATGCGGCGACCGTCGAGGCCGCCATTGCCAGCGGGACCATCAGCGGCGGCATGATCCCCAAGGTGCGCGCAGCACTCGAAGCCCTCGCCGCTGGCGCTGTCGCCGCGCGGATCACCAACCTCGCCGGCTTCGCCAGCGGCGGCACGCGCATCGTCGGCGCGCTCGAGGACTGTTCCGGCACTGTTCCAGGGCCCACGCATGACCAATGAACCCGCTATCCATTGCGTTCCCGCCGGCGACATTTTCGCCCATCTCGGCGCTGCCGAGCGGGCCGAAATTGAACGCCTGATCAGCTACAACATCTACCCGGCCGGGCAGATCTTCCATTCTCCTAACGAGGTGGGCGAACAGCTCTTTGTGCTGCGCTCCGGGCGCGTGCGGATCTACAAACTTTCGCCCGAGGGCCGCGCACTGACGCTGATGGTGCTTGAACCGGTGACGATTTTCGGCGAGATGACCCTGGTGGGCCAGTGGCTCCACGATACCTTCGCTGAGGCGATGACCGAATGTGTCATCGGACTGATCGGGCGCGACACCCTGCGCCGTATCCTCGAACGCTATCCCCAGGTGGCGCTTGCTTTCATGGAGTTGATGGGTCAGCGTCTGCGCGCGATGGAAAATAAACTGGCCGACATCGCGTTCAAAAATGTCGCCCAGCGTCTCGCCAGCGTGCTCCTCAACCTGGCCGGACTATCGTCGCAGCCGGTTGCTCTGCCGGCTACCCCGCCGATGGTCGTGCGCTACACCCATCAGCAACTCGCCGAGATGATCGGCTCCTACCGCGAGACTGTGACCAAAGCCATCGGCGAACTGCGCGAGGCCGGAATGATCCGCATTGACGGCGAGGTGATTTCGTTAATTGATGTGGAACAGTTGCAGCGCCTTGCCAATCGGCAGTAGGAGCGGGCTGAAAGGCCGGAGATGCGAAGGGGCCGGGAGAGCCACGTTCTCCCGACCCCTTTAGCATTCGTTTCCCATTTCGTTGGCGCATTCCCCCCGCGTCCCCGAGGCGTGTTGCCGCATCAGGAAGCCCATCCCGGAGCAGGCGAAACTCTTTGGACCCCCAAATCTGGCTCGCCGCGCCGAAAAGGGTTAGCGGAGGGACAAAGCCCCTCTGCGCTTCCCCACCATGAGCCGTCTCGTTGGAGTATGAGTGGCGCCTCCGGCGGGCCATTTGTCGTGCTTCGCTTTGCTCAGCATCTCGGTCGGGACCTTCGCTTCGCTCAGGGTGACAGGGAACCTGCCGGAGGCGCCAATGAGCCAGGATTGCACTAGCGCCGGGTCATACTGCTCCGCGCCCGGCGATAGGCCTCTTCAATTCCCTTCTGCGACATCTCGAGCAGTTCTCGCCAGTTCATGATCTTGACATCAGGAATCTTGCGGTTGCGCTCGGCAAATACCCAGGCCCACAGAATCCCCTGTGCCACCAGCACGAACAGCATGATGCCGAACATGATCAGCGCGTCATTCATGGCACCCCTGCCTTTCTCCAGGTTGTCGTTGTCATATCATACCGCAGGTTGACATTCTGGACAATACCTCCTCCCGGCGAGTCCGGGAGGGCAGCCCCGTATGCGTTCACCCTTCCTGGGAGCGCGGGCAGCTCACCATCGAACGCTGACGCGGGTGGGACACCCGCACTCCCGGGCGGGCGTGGGTACCCCAACGCTGAACACACACTACGCCCTCTCGACCGTTGCCTGACGCGAGGGGCGTCGGCCCTGCGTTCCTCATTTCTACGCACCATTATACTCCTTGTGGCCCGTTCCGACGACGATCACCGTGCTATAATCCCGGTGCGATCTATCACATCCATGGAGGCGACGATGCCCGACTACGGTTTTTCCACCCGCGCCATCCACGCCGGCCAGGACCCTGACCCCGCCACGGGCGCGGTGATCGTCCCGATTTACCAGACCAGCACCTTTGCCCAGGAAGCCGTGGGGGTCCACAAGGGCTACGACTATGCCCGCTCCGGTAATCCTACCCGGACGGCGCTGGAAACAGCGCTGGCCTCTCTGGAGGGTGGCACGCACGGCCTGTGCTTTGCCTCCGGCCTGGCCGCGGAGACCACCATCGCCCTGGCGCTGCTGCGATCGGGCGATCACGTGCTCTGCGGCGACGATGTGTACGGCGGCACCTACCGGCTCTTCAAGCGTGTGCTGGAAGACAAGGGCATCAGCACCAGTTTTGTGGATACCCGCGACCCCGAGCGGGTAGCCGCGGCGCTGCGCCCCACCACGCGCCTGATCTGGCTCGAGACGCCCACCAACCCTCTGCTGAAGCTGGCCGACATCGCTGCGATCAGCGCCATCGGGCGCCAGCACGGCGCGCTGACCGTGGTTGATAATACCTTCGCCTCTCCTGCCTGCCAGCGGCCCCTCGCGCTGGGCGCCGATATTGTACTCCATTCGACCACCAAGTATCTCAGCGGCCATTCTGATGTGGTCGGCGGCGCGGTCATCACCTCCAACGATGAGGTCGCCGCCCGGCTGCGCTTCGTGCAGAACGCTGCGGGGGCCACCCCCGGCCCCTTCGATTGCTGGCTGGTGCTGCGCGGGATCAAGACCCTTGCCCTGCGTATGCGCCAGCACGGCGAGAATGCCCTCGCCATTGCCCGTTTCCTGCAGAGCCATCCCGCCGTGGCGCAGGTCTTCTACCCGGGGTTGCCTGAGCATCCCCAGCACGACCTGGCCTGCCGCCAGATGCACGGCTTCAGCGGCATGGTCTCGTTTGTAGCCGCAGGGGGCGCGCCCGCCGCCCATCGTCTCGTGACCCGCACGTGCCTCTTCACCCTCGCCGAAAGCCTCGGCGGCGTTGAGAGCCTGATAGAGGTTCCCGCCGCAATGACCCACGCCTCTGTCGCCGGTTCACCTCTGGAGGTGCCTCCCGGCCTGGTGCGCCTCAGCGTCGGTATCGAGGATGTCGAGGACCTCCTCGCCGACCTGGAACGGGCCCTGGAGGCGGACGATTGAAAGGCAAAGGAGAATCTGCATGCGCCAGTTGATTCGCCTCGCAGCCGCCGTGATCCTCCTGGTGCTGCTGGCGGTCCCGGCCCTGGCCCAGGGCCAGTTGATCATCCGCGACCCTGGCGGGCGCCTGGACCGCAATGCGGTGGAGCGGGCCGCCCGTCCCTTGCTGAACCGGGGCGCCGCCGTGGCGGTCTATGTGGTGGAAACCGGTGGTCCCGACGATTTTACCGAGCGCCTGGTGGATGATGGCCTGATGCGGAGCGACGGTGCGTTCCGCACCAACGCCATTGCCATCTATGTAGCTCTCAACCAGCGCTACAGCGAGATCGGTTACGGTGACGACTGGAACAAGGCGCTGGGGGTCAACGACAACGCCGAGTACATCCGCACGACCGTCCTGAACCCGGGTCTCTCCGCCGGTGATTTTACCCGCGGCGTAACCACGGCTCTCGGCGCGATTGAGGAGGCGATCCAGACCCCCCCGCAACCCGGTGGCGGTATCAACATTGACCCGACGCCGATCGTGGTTGGTCTGGGCGGCCTGGCGGCCCTGGGTGCAGGCGGGTACGCCCTTGCCCGCCAGCGCCGGGCTGCCAGGGCCCGCGCCACGGCGCAGCAGCGCCTCAAGGACGCGCGTGAGGGCGCCGGGGCGGTCATCACGGCACTCGGTCAGCGTTTCAGCGCCGCCGCAGAGAAGGCGAAGTTCGACCGGGTCTCGTACCCTGCTGCCGATGTCGAGCGCCTCAGCCAGCTCCAGCGCGCCGCCAGCGATCGGTTTGCCGCGGCTCAGCTTCGCTTCAAGGAGATCGCCGAGCAGTTGGAACGCCGTGAGAAACCCACCAATGAGCAGTTGCTCCAGGCTGCCACGGCCTACGACAAGGTGGCGGTCGAGGCAAAAGCCGTCGGTGAGGATCTGGCAGCGGTTGAGCAACTCCGCGCCGAACTCGATCAACAGGCGCGCCGGGCTCGCGAGGAGGTCGAGCGGGCAAAAAAAGCCTGACCGACGCTGCCGACCGGCTCGCGGCCCTGGGCGAGGAGCTTGCCGATCCCGCGGCGGCCCTCGCCCCGGCCCAAGGGCAGGTGGAGGGCGCAGTGGCGGCTCTGGAGAAGCTTGCCTTCGCCGAAGCCGTCGCCGCCGCCCGGGCAGCGTCGGAACGTAGCCAGCAGATCGGCGCCATCGCCGAGCGCCACGCCCGGATCCGCGCTGGCATCTGGGAGGAGCGTGAGAACGGCATCGCCGTCGAACGGCAGGGCTTTTGGCTCGACGCCAGCCGCCAGGCCCTTGCCGAAGCAGAACAGGCGCTTGCCGGGGCCGCCGCGGCGCTCCAGCGCGGCGAACCGGATGCCGCCATCCCGCAGCTCGATGCGGCGCAGGCGTGCCTCGATGCGGCCATCGTCCAGGGCAGCGGCGCGCCCGCGCTCTACGAGCGCAACGCGCAGCGCATCGCCGCCCTCGAGCAGCGCGGCCTGCAGGCCGCCGAGCGCATCGCCGAGGGCCGCCGCGTGTTCGATATCGTTGACGAGTTTGCCGAGAGTGCCTGGAGCGACATCCGCGGCAACGGCAGCGAGGCCCAGGCTGCCGCCGACCGCGCCCACGAGCACTGGGAGCGCGCCCGCGCCGCCAATTCGATGGAGACCCAGCAGTTCCTCCTGGCCCGGGAACAACTCGACGCCGCCGAGCAGGAACTGAACTTCGTGGATCAGTTGATCGACGCGATTATCGAGGGCGCACCACGTGGTCAGCGCCATGCGCCAGCGCTACGGCAATGGTATCATCAGTGCACCCATCGTCGATGATCAG
>JBDNDG010000222.1:0-7429 GCA_046719255.1 Chloroflexaceae bacterium | reverse complement strand
ATGCCGGGAGCGCGCCTCATCCGCCGCGGCCGCCAGGTCAAAATCTTTCGCCGTCAGCCCGCCGGCGTCGTGGGTCGTCAGTGCCAGCGTCACTTTGTTGTAACGGATATCAATGTCGGGATGATGGCCGGCGGCCTCTGCCAGGAAGCCAACCTGAACGACGAACGCGATCGCTGCCGGGAAGGTCGGCAGTTTATACGTCTTGACGATCTCCTCACCACGGCGTGTCCAGCCACTAAGCGTCTCCAGCCGCGCCGTAATCTCTGCCTCACTGAGCCGGGCCATGCCTCGCTCCTTCCCACACGCTCGATACTTACAAGCGGCCCTTGCGGCGTCACTGCGGTGTGGGGAGGGTTCCTCGGGGAAGGGCTTGTCCTCCCGTGACCCTCCCTGCGGCAGCTTCGCTCTGGAAGCATCCAGCCACGCATACAGCTGGGCCGCGCACCGCCTCCGTGACCTGCGCGCCTCCGTGGTGCGCATGCATTTCAGCCACTTCGGCACGCAGAGAGTATACACGACTCGGCGGATGACGGTGCAGCCCATGCGTATGGCGAGGAGTACGACTTTACACGAAATGAGGGGAAACCCGGTTTCTCCATCTGCGGTGAGCCTGTCGAACCGTGCTCCTGCCCACGGGGAGGGTGTGCGGCGTTCCGTCCCCATCCCGGCCTCCCCCCGCTGGAGGGAGGCGTCCGCTTCCCGCCCCTGGCGGAGAGGGTTTAGGAGGACGCAGCCCTCCCAGGAACAAGCATGTTCATGCTAACGTGAACCCCCGGGGAAATCGGGTTTCCCCATACCCCCGCCCACGGGGTGGCAAAGCCTCTCCTGCGCTCTACAAAAAACTCAGGTATCCAGGCCGGGTTACATTTGCCTGCGCAGGTATAATACTCCCAGCGGAGGAACAACCCATGACGTACCCGGCCTATCTTGATCTTTACGAGCGGGGCGCGTTGCGTGAGCGGGCAATGGCGGCGCGCGAACGGCTGGCAGCCTGCGTGCTTTGCCCGCAGGTATGCCGCGCCGACCGGCTCCACGATGCGCCGGGCGCGTGCCGGGTGGGGCGCGAGGCGCTGGTGGCGGCATATGGGCCGCACATGGGCGAAGAGAACGTGCTGCGCGGCTGGCGCGGCTCGGGCACGGTCTTCTTCAGCGGCTGCAACATGCGCTGCGTCTACTGCCAGAACTACGACATCAGCCAGATCGCCCGCGGGCGCGCCGTTGATGCCGCGGAGCTGGCGGCGATCTTTCTGGAGGTGCAGGGCGAGGGTTGCCACAATCTGAACCTGGTCACCCCTTCCCACGTGATCGCCCAGATCCTGGAGGCCCTGGCGCTGGCCGTGCCACGCGGCCTGCGCCTGCCAATCGTCTATAACACCTCGGGCTACGACTCGGTGGCGGCGTTGCGGCTCCTTGACGGCGTGGTGGACATCTATATGCCCGACATCAAGTACAGCGACTCGGCGCTCGCCCGGCGCTACTCCGGCATTCCGCACTACTGGGATGTGGTGCGCCCGGCGCTCCGCGAGATGCAGCGGCAGGTCGGCGATCTGCGCGTCGAGCGCGGGCTGGCGACCCGGGGCCTGCTGATCCGGCACCTGGTGCTGCCGGGGGATCTGGCCGGCTCGCGGGAGGTGTTGCGCTTCGTTGCGGAGGAGCTGTCGCGCGAGGCCTGGATCAACATCATGGATCAGTTCTACCCGGCCTATCGGGCCTTCGACTACCCCGAATTGAGCCGGCGGGTGACGCCGCAGGAATACGCCACCGTGGTCGACTGGGCGCGCGCTCTGGGGCTGCACCGGGGTATACCCCTCGGTGGCGACCGGTAGCCCCGATCGATGTCGGGCGCCCGGCGCCCCGGGGCGCACGCGATGCGGTGGGGCGCGCGGGGGCGCGCGGGGCGCCGCGGGGGCGGCGGGTGGCCCGGGGCGGCGGTGCCCCGATGGGCGGGGCATGGGGAAACCTGGTTTCCCCATTATCAGGAAGGGGCGTGGAGAAACCCGGTTTCCCCAAACGTTTCCATCGAGGAACCGCGTATGACCAGCGACAGCTACGACATCCTGCGCCGGGCGGTGGTCGAGGCGCTGGGGCCACGCCCCACGCCGGAGCGGCGCCGGCAGATCGCCGCAGACCTGCGTGCCCTGGCCGAGCAGCAAACCCGTATGGCCGAGCGGGTGGAGGCACGCGGCCCCAACGGCGAGCCGTCGCCGCAGTGTCGCCGCCCTGCCGGAATGTACGCCCGCATTCGCCACGAACCCGATCCGCGCACCGGCGCGCGACGCATTCGCCTGTTGCTCGGCAAGCGGGCCTGGTTCGAGCTGGGCAGCCCGGAGCGCATTCTGGTTCAACCCACGGGATCGGAAATCTGGATCGTGGCGACGCGGGCCGCCAGCGGCCTGCCCATCGAGACCGGTGTCGGGTTGCCGGGTTGCCTGGCGCCCTCGGGTACGCCGCTCGACCGGCTGCCACCGGGGCGCTACGCCGTCACCCTTCGCGCTGGCGCGCTGGTGATCGGCCCGCGTGAGGAGGAGGCGGAGCGAAAACGGGGAACCTGAGGTGAAAATAGCCCGCGCGCGGGAGGGTTTGGGAGGGCGACGCCCTCCGAGAAACCAACCCGCCAGCGGTGAGGGCCTGGGAGGGCGCAGCCCTTCCAAAAACTAACCCTGCTATCAGAGTATGGGGAACCCGGGGTTCCCTACGCCCCTGCCAGCGGGGAGGGTCTGGGAGGGCGCAGCCCTCCCAAAAAATAAACCTGTTTTCATCTTGTCTTTGTGTGATGAATACGCATAAACTGGCAAGAGCCACGCCATTCTCCCAGGCCGAAGGCACAGAAAACCAGCGCCGCGGCGTCGCGCAGAGTCTGGCGCCGGGACCGGAGCCGCGCCACACCAGGCCCCAGACGAGAAGCATGAGCCCGGGTTCAAACCTTCTTCACATCGGCCTTGCGCCCGGCCTGGATGAGGCGTTGCTTGAGCAGGTAATGATAGACGCCGCCCGGCGTGCGCCGGCGGCTGCCGTCGGCAGTGAACATCTCCCCTGCTGCTTCGATCGCCAGAACCTCTTGCAGAAGTGCCCGGGTCTCCTCTACCCCCAGCAGGGTGACCGGGTTGTGGATCTTCTCGCGCGTGTGAAGATCGGTCTCGTCGAGCGACGTCGCGATGGGCTCTACAGTCGGTAGAAACGCGCGGCGCTGTTGCCGCTCGGCGGCGGCGGCGCGTTTCAGCGCCTCCTCGCGGGCCTGACTGGCGCCACTGTGGCTGTGAAGCAAGCCAGACTCTCCCGCGCCATCCTGGATGCGAGGGTGCAACAGCACCTCTGCTCGACTCCATCGCATCGGACAGCTCCACACCTCCACCGGGCCCTGTGTGAAGATGAGGAACTGTGGAGACGAACTGAACAATGCAGTGTCTTATCTCCCTGCGACGCATGCTCGTCGCGCGTCACAGTCGCGGGCGCAGTTGGCAGCCAGGATGCGTGCCCGCGCTTCCGGGTCGGTCACGCCTTCGGTAGAGAGCAGCAGCACCCGGGCGCCGGGGCGAAGCCCGGCGGCCAGGGCCTGGCCGGGGAGCTCGTGCAGAGCCAGCAGTCCGCCCAATCCAGCCGCCCCGGTTTCGCCGGCAGCAATGCCTGCCGCAGCCAGCGTGCGCACGGCCTGGCAGGCATAGCGATCGTCAATGGCGAGGGTCACATCGAGGCCAGACCGCAGCAGCGGCCAGGCGATCAGCGAAGGGGTGTCGCAGTTGAGCCCGGCCATAATCGAAGTGTGGGGACCGGGCACGGCAGTCAGGCGGTTGGCCCGTAGCGACGCAAGCACGCAGGCCGCGCTGTCCGGCTCCACGCCGATGAGCCGGGGCGGCGCGGGGTGGTCCGGGCGGCGGTAGTGCCCCACAGCGGCAGCGGCCAGCGCGCCGACGCCCATCTGGATCACCACCACATCGGGTGGCGGCTCGCTGCGGGCGGCAAGCGCCGCGTCCACTTCGGCGAAGATCGTCCCATAGCCTGCGATCACCTGCCGGGGCGTCTCCTCATAGCCAGCCCAGGAGGTATCGGAGATCACCAGGCACCGTGGCCCGGCCAGGCGAGCCGATCGCGCCACGGCCTCGTCGTAACTACCCTCCACAATGGTGATCTCAGCGCCTTCGCCGGTGATAGCGGCGATGCGCGCCGGGGCCGTGCCGTGGGGCACGAAGATGTGCGCCTCAAGACCGAGCAGTCGCGCCATACGCGCTACGGCGCGGCCGTGGTTACCGTCAGTTGCGGCGGCCAGGCTCAAGGGGCGCAAGGGCGCGAGCTGGTCGGCCAGTTCATCGAGGGTACTCCAGGTCGGCTCGCGACCCAGGCGGGCTACCAGGGCGCAGTAGGTGGCCCAGGCCGCGCCAAGGATCTTGAACGAAGGCAGCCCCAGGCGTTCGGACTCGTTTTTGAGCCAGAGGCGCCCGATCCCCAGCGCGTGGGCCAGGTCGGGAAGCTCGATGAGAGGCGTCGGCGCGTAGCCGGGCAGGCGCTGGTGGAAGGCCAGGGCGGCGCTCACGAGCGGCGAGGCCGCCACGGGGCGGGCGTGGGGGTTGTGAAAGATTCGAGTCGGGCGCATCACCTATCACATCCATTGTTGATAAAAACGACGCAGGGAGGGCGCCAGGGCGCGCGCCGCAGCGGCCAGGGAGCGCTGCGAGGCAGTGGCAGGACGCTCTAGCTCAGCGGCCAGGGCCTGAGCCACGGCAGCCTCATCATGGGTCGTGGTGTGCCCATCGCGCACCATCCAGCGTCCGCCTACCATGACCGCAGCTACGTGGCGCCGGCTCGCGCCACGCAACAACAGAGCCAGACCGTGATCAGGCGGAACATCGCCCAGGCCCGGACGGTCGAGCGTAAGCGCCCAGCCCTCCGGTCCGGTGTCGCGGCTGATCAGGACCAGGTCGGCCAGGTAGCCTGGCGCCAGGCGCCCCAGGGGCACAGCCGGGCCAAACGTTACCGCGGCGCCCTGGCTGGCGCCGAGGCTGAGAATAGTTGTGGGAGAGAGCGGCGGGTCGGCGGGGGCAGCCAGGCCGGCCAGGCTCCAGGCCAGGCGCAACTCGCGCAGCATATCCTGATCATCGTCGAGAGTCTGCCCGTCGAGGCCGATGCCCACGCTGATCCCCGCCGTTAGCATGGCCGCCAGGGGCGCGATCCCGCTACGCAGGCGCAGGTTGCTGGCGGGGTTGTGGGCCACACCCACGCCCCGCCCTGCCAGCAGCGGCAGGTCCTCAGGCTCGACCCAGACCATGTGCGCCAGGGTGAGCCATGGGCCAAGGGCGCCAATCGCCTCGAGGTGGCGCGGGAAACTCGTCCCCCAGCGGTGCCAGGCATAGGCGCGCTGATAGCGCGTCTCCAGCAGGTGCATATGCACCCGCGTGGCGCGCTTGCGGGCAAAGGCTACCGCATCGCCGATGAGCGCATCACTGCACCACTGGCCGCCTGCCGGGCCGATCTGGATATGGACAGTGTGTTCGACCGGGTCGTGAAAGCGTCGCCACAACTCTTCGCAGAGGCCCAGGTACTCGTCGCAACTCAAGGGTGGCAGGTGAAGGAAAGGCGCTGCGGCGACGCGCAGCCTGGGCGCGAGACCGGCGAGGAAAGTAGCAGCATCGGCATAGACCAGGGGATGCTGGTCCACCATTGGGGCGTGAAAGGCCACGCGGATGCCGGCGTCGCGGTAGCCCCGGATGGTCGCGGCGGCCTCTACATCCAGGCGTCGCCAGTCGCGGGGGTTGTGGCTGTGCACCACGGCGCTCACCCCGGCGCGCAAGAGCCGCAGGCCATCGTAGAGCGCGGCCAGGTAAGGGTCGAGGGGGGGTTGGGACCACAGCCCGGGCAACCAGCATTCGAGGAGGTCATCGGGCACACCCAGGGGAAGCGTGCCCAGGCCACGCCCGTGGTCGTGGCTGTTGACCAGGGCGGGGAGCATAACATACGCTGCGCCGCCGTGGAGCGGCGCGTCGGGAAAGGCTGCGCACAGGCTGGCTCGCGGCCCGGCGGCGACGATGCGTGAATCCGCCACGGCCACGGCAAAGTCGCGCTGCGGCGACCCGTCGGGGTCAGGGAAGGCGAGGCCGGCGCTGATGAGGAGCGTCTCAGGCGCGTGTGCCATCGTTTATCCAGGCATCCCCGCCTGCTGGCCGCCGTCAATCACGAACACCTGGCCGGTGATCATGCGCGCGGCGTCGCAGGCCAGATAGAGGGCCAGGCTGGCTACCTCATCGGGGCCGATCACTCCAGGCAGGGGCTGGGTACGCGCGAGGAAGGCGTCGCGTTCGGCAACCGGCAGGCCCTCGTTCAACGGTGTGTTTACATAACCGGGACAGATTGCATTGCAGCGAATGTTATCGTGGGCGTAGTCGAGAGCGATGGCCCGCGTCAGGTTGATCACCCCGGCCTTAGCCGCGCTATAGGCAGCCTTCTCGCGCACGGGGCGCAGGCCAAAGGTGCCGGCGGTGTTGAGAATCACCCCACCGCCGCGGCGCTGCAACTCCGGCACGGCGTACCTGGCTCCCAGGAAGACGCTGCGCAGATTAATGGCAAGACAGGCGTCCCAATCCTCCTCGCTGATCGCCGTCACACTGCCGGAGGGGCTGACGCCGGCATTGTTAAAGAGGATGTCCAGGCCGCCGAAAGAGGCCACAGTGGTGGCGATCATGGCCTGCACATCTCCGCTGCGGCTAACATCGCCGGTCACAGCAATGGCCCGGCCACCCCGGGCCTCGATGGCTGCCGCGACAGCCGCAGCCCTGGCCGGGTTACGCCCCGCCACGGCCACCGCGGCGCCTGCCTGCGCGAAGGCCAGACAACTCGCCGCACCGATCCCCGATCCGCCCCCGGTCACCAGGGCGATTTTGCCGTCCAGACGGATCATAGCTTCACCCAGACTGACTTCAATTCAGTGTAGTGATCGAGCACCTGGCGGCCCAGTTCGCGGCCCTGACCACTCTGGCCCATGCCGCCGAAGGGCACCGCAGGATCGAACCAATCGTAGGTATTGATCCAGACAACCCCGGCCCGCAGGGTTCCGGCCATACGATGGGCGCGGGCCAGATCGTTCGTCCACACCCCGGCGGCCAGGCCAAAAGGCAGGGCATTGGCCCGTGCCAGCGCTTCCTCCTCGGTGTCGAATGGGAACGCGACGAGCACGGGCCCGAAGATTTCGTCGCGGGTCAGGGCGGATGCCTCGGCCACATTGGTCAGGATGGTGGGCCGCATAAAGTAGCCCCCGGCGAGCGCCCCGCCAGGTCGCTCGCCGCCGGTGACGATGTGGGCGCCCTCGGCGCGACCCAGGGCGACGTAGCCGAGCACCCGTTCGAGGTGAGATTGGGAGATCAGTGGGCCGATCCGAGCCTCCGGGTCGAGGCCCGGGGCAATGCGCAGCGTCTCAGCGTGACGGGCTACCGCATCGAGCACC
>JBDNDG010000221.1:0-7439 GCA_046719255.1 Chloroflexaceae bacterium | reverse complement strand
CCGGTTCATCGGCGCGCTGTCGTTTACGCGCTCCCGGATGCTTGCACTTCGCCAGTCTGGTTATGGCGCTGTTGCCACTCCTCCTGGGAGCCTGTGGTGACCCGGCAGCGGTGCTGCCCGCGCGGCCCACGCCAGTGCCAACCCTGGCGCGCCTGCCGAGCGTTACGCCCGTTCCCCCTACCCCTTCGCTCCTGGCACTTCCTCCGACAGCGCTGCCGGCCCTGGCAACGCCTGAACCGCTCCTGGCGCGCGTCGCAGTGGTCGCCAATCTGCGCGCTGGCCCCGGTACCGAGCACGCCGTTCTCGATGTGTTCGAAGCGGGGGTGCCGGTTCGCCTGCTTGGCCGCCTCGGGGCGTGGTACCAGGTGCAGGGGCCGGGCGAGCGACGCGGCTGGATGGCCGCGGAGGTGCTGGAGATTGACCCGGCGACCGCAGGGGCCGTTCCGGAGATCAGCCCGTGAGCGTATCGAGTTGACGCAGGGCCTGTGCCCTCGCCCACTTCCCCACAAGGAGACGTTTCGTTGGAGCACGTGAGACCCGTGCAGCCGGGCCGCACAATGACACAATAAACAGGGAGGCGCTTGAGAGGGCTACGCCTCCCCAACCCGCCCCGGGCAGCGGAGAAACCTGGTTTCCCCTTGTCCCCGCTCGCCAGGCCGGAGATCGACAGGGAAACCATGTACCGCGACGGACGTGAGCGACAACCGGCAGGCCCCCTTCCCTCCGACGAGCCCTCGCCGGCCCGCCGGCATCTGAACATCACCAACCGGCTGCGCTGGTCGTTCCTGATCGGTTCGACGCTGCCGCTCATGCTGGTGGGCGCCGTGCTGATTACCCTGCTGTTGCAGGTGCAGCAACGTAACGCCTATGCCAGCCAGCAGGCCCTGGCGGATAAGGTTGCCGGCAATATCGCCACCTTTCTCTACGACCTGGAACAGCAGTTGTTGCGTGCAGCGCGTGAACTTGATCCGACTGCACCGGGCGCCCGGTTGCGCCCTGCCGTGGAGCGCCTGGCCAACAGTTCGCCCGACTTGCGGGCGATCATCGTAGTAAGTCGCGACGAACGCATCGTGGCCATCGGGCGCAGTGAGCTGCTCAGCCGGCAGAGCGTTGCGACCCTGCCGCTCGACCCGGCGCTCATGGGGCTGGCCGCGCGCGTGGGAAAGGGTAGCCGTACCCCGATTGTGCCTGGCAGTGACGGTCAGCCAGTGTTTCAGGTCGTGCTCCCGGTGCGCGGCGACGATGGAAGCCTCCTCGGCGCAATCGGCGCCGAGGTCAGCGCGGCGCGCATCCGCCAGATGCTGCGCCTGGGTGTGCAGGAAACCCGCAAGACAGTGTACCTGGTTGATGCCGACCGGCAGGTGCAGTTGAGCGATAGTCTGCGACCCTGGCAACCACCCGGCGATCTGTCGGCGCTGTATGTCGAAGGGCAGACGGCTGCCGAGTACACCGGCGGCGCAGGCGTGCTGGTGGTCGGGGCGCGCGCCCCGGTCGCGCCGGTCTCGGCGATGGGCTGGTCGGTCGTGGTCGAACAACCCTCCAGCGAGTTCTTTGTGGAGGTCTACCGCGGTGTCAGCCTGCTCGCGGCGCTGGTGGGGCTGGTGGCCCTGCTGGCGCTGCTCTGGTCGTTCTACCAGGCGCGGCGCCTGGTTGTGCCGATCCGGGCGCTGACCGCGGGGGCACAGGAACTGGCCAGCGGGCGCCTGGACCACCGGATCGAGGTTGAGCCGGGCGACGAACTGGGGCAACTGGCCAGCACCTTCAACCGTATGGCCGCCCGACTCCAGCACAGCCTTCAGGAGATCGAGAACCAGAACGAGCGCCTGCGCGACGGTCTGGCCCTGGCCCGTGATATCCAGCAGGGCCTGCTTCCAGATGTGCCGCCGTGGGGCACCGATATGCTGTGGGTGTACGGGCGCTCGCTCCCGGCGAGTGAGGTCGGCGGCGATTTCTACACCTACCTGAACCTGAGTGACGGTCGCATAGCCATTGCCATCGGCGATATTTCGGGCAAAGGTGTCGCGGCCGCCCTGCTCATGGCCCTCACCAGCTCGACGCTCGAGTCGCAGGCACGCCTGCTCTCCAGCCCGTCCGAGATGTTGCAGGCCATGCACCTGGCACTGCGCCAGCGCCTCCAGGCCAATCAGATGAACGCGGCCGTGCTGATCGCGGTGTTCGACCTCGAGGATCGCTCGGTGAGCCTGGCGAACGCGGGGATGATTGCGCCGCTGCTGCTCCAGTGCCGTGGCGATGGCCAGGGCCAGTGCCGCTTTCTCGACGTGGGTGGGCTGCCGCTCGGCACGCGCATCAACGGGCTGTACCACAATGTGAGCGTGCCGCTGGAGCCGGGCGATACGCTGCTCTTCCTGAGCGACGGGATCGTTGAGGCCCATAACGGCGAGGGTGAGTTGTTCGGCTTTGAACGCCTGGAGCAACTGGTGAGGACCTTCACGCCAGCGATGGACGTGCACGAGATGGTCCAGCGGATCACGCGCGCGGTGCTGATCTTCACCGGGGGCGCCGAACCCCACGACGATATCACCATTATCGCCGTGCAGCTGCCGCTCCACACCGCGCCCGCCTCTGTTGCGCCGCATACAACGCCGTATGCGGCGGGTACCGATGTATAATGAAGAGAGTGCACCCATCTGAACGGTGCATCCAGGCTGCACCCGGACCAGAGGCCAGAGTCGCACGCGCCCCAGGAGCACGTATGCAGCTCTACAATACCCTCGCGCGCGAAAAGGAACCCTTCGCCATTCCCCGGGATCGCCCGGTAACTATGTATGTCTGCGGCGTGACACCCTACGATACGACCCATATCGGCCACGCGCGCACGTTTCTCACCTTCGACGTGCTGTTGCGCTACCTGCGCTGGAAGGGCGCTGAGGTGCGCTACTGCCAGAACGTGACCGATGTGGATGACCCGCTGTTTGCCCGTGCCGCCCGCGATGGAGTGAACTGGCAGGACCTGGCCAGGCGTCAGGTTGCACAGTTGCGCCAGGACTTCGAGGGCCTGAATCTGGTGCCGCCGACCTATTTTCCGTGGGCCAGCGAAGAGATCGGGGCCATGATCCCTATCATCGAGCGGCTGGTGGCGCTGGGCCACGCTTATGTCGTTGGCGGGAACGTCTACTTCAGCATCCGTACCGATCCCAACTTCGGCAAAATGGCGCGGATGGGCTATGAAGAGATGCTGGCAACGGCCAACCAGCGCGGCAACGACCCTCGCGACCCGCGGAAACGCGACCCGCTCGACTTCGTGCTCTGGCAGACCGGCAAGCCCGGCGATCCGACCTGGAACAGTCCCTGGGGTCCGGGGCGACCCGGCTGGCACATCGAGTGCAGCGCGATGGCCACCAGGTACCTCGGTGAGCAGATTGACATCCACGGTGGCGGCGCCGATCTGATCTTCCCCCACCACCCCTGCGAGATCGCCCAGACCGAGCCGGTTACCGGCAAGCGCCCCTTCGCGCGCTTCTGGATGCACGCGGGCCTGGTCTGGCTCGATGGTGAGAAGATGAGCAAGTCGCTGGGCAACCTGGTATTCGTTCGCGATGCACTTCGGGAACACCGGGCCGATACGCTGCGCTGGTACCTCTTGAGCGAGCATTATCGCGAGGAGTTTGACTACCACCGCACTGCTCTGGGACGCTATGCGGCCCTGGTGGATGAGTTCTGGCGCGCCACTCAGGCCCGAGGCGGAACCGACACGCCCCTGGATCTGACGCGCGGCTTCGATGAGCTGGTGGCAGCGATGGACGATGATCTGAACACGCCCGCGGCGCTGGCAGTGCTGCACACCATGGTTGGCGACACCCTGGCCGCGGCTGCCGAAGGTCGCGATGTGGATCGCGCCACGGCTCTGCTGCGCGAAGTGGCGACCATCTTCGGGTTTCGCCAGGCAGCCTGATGTGCACATATGGGGAACCCGGGTTTCCCCATCCCTCTGCTCGTGGGGAGGGTTTGAGTGCCCGTGCAATTGCTGGAGATCGGGCGTGGCGCATTTCGACGGGGGCGACGTCGCGCTGATGCCCGAATGGGTCGCCTGGAGACGCGCTACCGGAGATGCCTCGATGCGCCACTTGCATCTGACAGCGACCTTCGCGCGCCCACGCGGCCCTCGGCCAGCCACCGGCGCCAGTGCTGTGGACAAAGGGCATGGACCCGCCAGCGCACAGCCCGACCCCGGGGCGCGGCGGGTTCGCCGCCCGTGTCTGCCGGCAGGGCCGCGCGCGCCTGGCCCGCCCCGGCAAGGGGGCAGACGCTTGCTGCTCCTGGTCCTGGCGCTGGCCCTGGGGCCGCTACTGGCGGCCTGCGCCGGTTTCCGCCCCGAGCAGCCGCGGGCCCCCGCGGGCACGCTCCGCTGGAGCCTCGAAGGCGTCAGTGACATTTCCCGGCTCGACCCGGCGCGCCTGAGCGGCAATCAGGAGAACATCCCCATATACCTGATCTTCGGGGGCCTGGTGCGCCTGAATGACCGCCTGGAGGTGATCGGCGACGGCGCGGAACGCTGGAACGTGAGCGGCGATGGGACGGTATACACCTTCTATCTGCGGCCCGGGCTGAAGTACGGCGACGGCTCCCCGGTGGTGGCACAGCACTTCGCCGATGCGCTGGCCCGTACCCTGGCCCCCGCCACCGGCACCGAATTCGCGCTCACCTTCCTGCAGAACATCATTGGCGCGCGCGAGGTGCGCGCCGGGAACGCCGCCTCCCTGGCGGGCGTGCGCGCCCTCGGCGAACGGACGCTCGAGATGCGCCTCGATTCGCCCCGCGGCTACTTCCTCTCACAGCTCACCTACGCCATCAACTACCTGGTGCCGCCAGGAGCGATCGAGGCGGCGGGCACGGCCTGGCTCGACCGCGCCTTCGGTACCGGACCGTTTCGCGTGGCGGAGCACCTGCCGGGGCAGAGCCTGGTGCTGGAGGGCAATCCCCACTACTGGGCCGGGCCGCCCGGCGTGGAACGGGTGGAGTTTCGCTTTTTCCCCAACACCGATGCGGCCTTCACCGCCTACCAGGCCGGCGAGGTTGACGTGATGGGCAGCGTGCAGGCCGGCGTGCCGGCGGCGCGGCTGGCCGAGACGGCGAACCTTCCCGACTTTCAGACGATCAGCGCGCCGGTAGCGCGTTACGTTGGCTTCAATAACACCCTGCCGCCCTTCGACAATCTCTACGTGCGACAGGCCTTCGCCCAGGCCGTGGACAAGGAACGCCTGGTGGCCCGGGTGCTCGAGGGATCGGCCACTCCGGCCTGGCGCATCCTGCCCGCGGGCTTCGCGGGCACCCGCGAGGCCATCGCGCCACTCGCCTTCGACCCCGTGGGCGCCCGCGCGGCGCTGGGCCTGGCTGGCTACGTCAGTGGTGCTGAATTGCCGCCGGTGACATTGACCTACGAGAGCGGCGACGCTGACCTGGGGCGGGTGGTCGGTGAACTGCAACGGTTCTGGCGCGAGAGCCTGGGAGTCGACGTGCGCCTCGATCCGGTGCCGCGGCAAACCCTGATCGCCCGCCTGGACGCCCTGGTGGTGAACCCTCGCGCCCCCGATGCCATGCAGATGTACCTCAGCGTCTGGGGCGCCGACTATCCTGACCCCCAGAACTTCCTCTCGCTCCAACTGCACAGCGCCTCGCCCTACAACAACGGGCGATGGACCAACGCCCGTTTCGACGCCCTGGTTGAAGAGGCCGATCGCAAGAGTGGACGCGGCGCGCAGGCCGAACGCTTCCGCCTGTACCGCGATGCCGAGCAAATCGCCATCAACGAGGTGGGCTGGTTGCCCCTCTACAACCCCCTGGTAACCCTCGCCATTCGCCCGAACGTTCGCGGCCTGACCCCGACCGTTTCGCCCCAGGGGATCGTTGCCGTGGACTGGACGCAGGTGCGGATCGAGGAAGAGCAATGAAAACCAGGGCGATTGTAAAGTCCTGGTGTTCGCTTTCCGACCTTGCATTCGCTCTAACGTGCACATAGCCCGCGCGCGGGAGGGTCTGGGAGGGCTGCGCCCTCCCAGAAACCAACCGGCCAGCGGGGAGGGTCTGGGAGGGCTGCGCCCTCCCGGGAACAAACCTGTCTGCATCGTGTCAGCGGATGGGGGAACCGGGTTTCCCCACGCCCCGCCCCGGGGGGTCATTGCGCGGCGCAGCCGCATAAACGGCTGCAATGAAAACGGTTTCCCCCTTCCCCACCATTGGCGTGCTATAATCAACGGCGATCCCGACGCGCAGCAACCCTCCGCGTGATACGTTGCGCTTATGTCCACTCGGCGCGCGACTTCCTATCCTCCACTGCCCCGCTTCCACCGCCAGCGCCGGCGGCGGCGCGGCCCGACATTCCGGCGGCGCCATCCCGTCCTGGCCTTTCTCGGTCGCCTCGCGCTTGCCGCGATCAAACTGACCCTGGTGGCCCTGCTGCTCGCCATCGGGGCCGGAGTGTGGCTCTACCAGCGCTACGCCAGCGATCTGCCCGACCCGGCGCAGATCAGTGAGTATCGCAGCTTTGAAACCACGCGCATCTATGCCCGCGACGGCACGACCCTGCTCTACGAACTCGTCGGCCCCGAAGCGGGCCGGCGCACGCCGGTGGCCTTCGAGCAGATTCCCCAGGTGCTCAAAGACGCGACCATCGCCGTCGAAGATGCCGGGTTCTACCAGAATCCCGGTGTCGATCTGCGCGGGATCATCCGCGCGGCCCTCCAGAACTATCAGAGTGGCGAAATCGTCAGTGGCGCCTCCACCATCACCATGCAACTGGTGCGCCACATGTTGCTCGACCCCGAGGAGCGCGGTGAACGCAGCTACGAGCGCAAGCTGCGCGAGGCCATCCTGGCCTACCGCGTCAGTCGCGCCTACGGCAAAGACCAGATCCTCAACCTCTACCTCAACGAAGTGTACTACGGGGCCCAGGCCTACGGCGTCGAGGCAGCCGCCCAGGCCTACTTCTCCAAGCACGTCTGGGAGTTGACCCCCGCCGAGGCCACCCTGATCGCCGGCCTGCCCCAGGCGCCCACCACCTACAACCCTTTCACCGACTTCGCCGCCGCCAGAGCGCGCCAGCGCATAACCCTGGACCTGATGGCCCAGCACGGCTTTCTGAGCCGCGCCGAGGCCGAGCGCATCTACGCCGAGCCGATCACCCTCGTCCCCTCACGCAGCGACCTGATCGCGCCGCACTTCGTCTTTTACGTGCGCGACCTGCTCGAACGCCGCTACAGCCCCGATGTGCTCTACCGCGCCGGGCTGCGGGTGATCACCAGCATTGACCTGGCCTGGCAGGCCGAGGCCCAGCGGATCGCCCACGAGCACATTGCGGCCCTGCGCGCGCGCAACGCCTCCAACGCCGCCGTGGTGATGCTCGCCCCCGATGGACAGATCCTGGCCATGGTCGGCAGCATTGACTACAATGGCCCCGATGGGCAGGTCAACGTTGCCCTGGC
>JBDNDG010000220.1:0-7479 GCA_046719255.1 Chloroflexaceae bacterium | reverse complement strand
TGTGACCATAGCCCGCGCGCGGGAGGGTTTGGGAGGGCTTCGCCGTCCCAAGAAGAATGCATGTGCTCGTTCGGGCGTTGTGCGGCGCAGCCGCATGGGGCCTGACAACGAATTAACCAGGATCATGCGGGTGCGCGGGCCGTCGGTCACAAGGCGAAAGAATACGCCAACGAATGGGAAACGAATAAACGAATGCGAACGGCGTGCCTGACTCTTCCAGGGATGCGCACCAGCCTGGCAGCCGCGCGAGCGAGAGCGCCATGATCCGCGTGTGCCGGGAACGCGCCGGTCTCTTGTGACACCCCTTGAAAGGGCGCAGCCCTCGCCCGCCTCCCGCGCGGGGGGTAGGGGAAACCCGGTTTGGTCATCTCTCACAGATGCCCCATCCCCAGAGCCAGCGCGCCGAGGCCGAGGAAAAAGGCGAAGCCGCAGACATCGGTTACGGTAGTGACGAAGATGGACGAAGCCAGGGCCGGGTCAATCCGGAGCGCCTTGAGGGTCAACGGCACGAGCACCCCGGCAAGTGAGGCCATGATCAGATTGCCGAGCATCGCGAGACCAATCACCACTCCCAGGGCCGGGTTGCCCTGCCAGAGCCAGCCGATCAGCCCGACCAGCAGGCCAATTGAAACACCATTACAGACCCCGATGAACAACTCGCGCAGCAGGGTGCGGCGAGCATTGTGGAAGCTCACCGCGCCCAGGGCCAGAGAGCGCACGATGAACGTAAGCGTCTGGGTACCGGCATTACCGCCCTGTCCAGCGACAACGGGCATGAACGCGGCCAGCATAGCCGCCTGGGCGATCACCCCCTCGAACTGGCTGACCACCGCGGCCGCCAGGAACGCCGTAGCCAGGTTGATCACCAGCCAGAACACCCGGTCGCGGGCGGCGCGGGTAATAGGACGCTCGATCTCTTCGTTGGCAGCCACGCCCGCTAGGCGGTACATGTCCTCTGTGGCTTCCTCCTGAACGGTATCAAGCAATTCGGTCGCGTCCAGGCTTCCCACCAGGCGTCCTGCTTCATCAACCACGGGCAGGGCGAGGAAGCCCGAGTCGCCAAGGAGACGGGCCTGTTCCTCGACCGGCATGGTGGCCGGCAGGCTCACCACATCGGTGGTCATGATGGCGTCGAGCCGCGTATCGGGCGCGGCGGTAACAATCTGCCGCAGGCTAACGACGCCCACCAGCCGTCCCTGCTCGCCGGTGACGAACAGGTAGTAGACGCTTTCATCGCCAGGGCGCATCATCCGCAGGGCGTCAATCACCTGCTGCGCGGTGGCGTGCCGCGGGAAGCTGAGGGCCGGCTCGTAGACCAGTTCCCCGTTGGAGGGGAGATTGTGAACCATTGGGCGTACCGGCGCCAGGCGCAGCGCCACACCCTCAGGGGCGGTGCGGATTGCGATCATCGGTGCCTCCTGTACAGGGTCGCGGAACCCACGACGATGGACGAGGCCCGATGCGCAGGGGGAACAGTTACGCCCCCGGCGAGGCTGCCGGGGGCGATAAGCAGGACGCGGCGGAAGCGCCCTGCGTGGAGAGGCGCCAGGTCATGCCGCGAGAGGCTCGATCGCACCCGGCAGCGCGCGCGTTACGCACTGCGTCGGGCCCTCTCGATTCGATTGATGACTACCTTCCATAGATCCTGTGCGAAAGCGCCAGCGGCCACGACATGTGCGGCTCCCTTGCCCCGGGTGTCGCGTGACGAGCTCCGGGCGCTCGTCTCGCCGGCAGGCGCGCGGAATAGGCCTGTATGTAGCCCACTGGTAGTATAGCGCCGCTTCAGCAGTTTGGCAAGTGACAGAACCCTTATGCAGGGCTTCAGGATGGGGCAGAGCGGTGATCGCCAGGAGGGCTGTGCCCCCGGCCCCCGGGCCCTCATCGGAAGCGAGGGGAACGGGCGTAGGGGCGCCCGGCGCCCCGGTGGGCGAGGGGATGGCGTTGTCCCTGCGTTCAGGTTAGCGCCAGCGTCGCGCGGGTGGGGGATCGGAGGCTTCGTAATCGGCGGGCCGTTGTGGCGCCTGTTCACCGGGGGCGGAGACGGGGTTGGCGCGGCGGCGCTCCAGGGCTTCGGCGTAAATGGCTTCCAGGGCGCGCACCGAACGATCCCAGGAGAGTTCGGCCACGGCGCGGGCGCGGGCGGCAGCCCCGAGCCGGGCGGCCAGCTCGCGGTCATCGAGGGCCAGCTCCAGCCTGGCCGCCAGATCCTCAGCGTCGCCGTGGCGAGCGTAGAGGCCCGCGTCGCCCAGGATCTCGCGGGCCACCGGGGTGTCGAAGGCCACCGTGGGTAGACCCATGGCCATGTAGTTGGCGATCTTGCCGTTCCCCTCGGTCAGGCTCATCTTGGGAGCCACGGCCACCTCGCCGAGGGCCAGGTAGCTGTGCAGGTCACGGTAGATGATCCGTCCGGGAAGGGTTACGTGGCTGGCAACCCCCAGACTCTCGGCGTACCGGCGGTAGCTGTGGGGGTCGGGATGGCCCATAATCAGAAAGTGGACCTCCGGCCGGCGGGCGGTAAGGATGCGCGCGGTGTCGATCAGCAGGTTGGTGCCCTGGTAGGGGGCCAGCAGCCCGATGTAGACGATGATCCGGCGCCCCTCGGGGATGCCGAGCTGGGCGCGTAACTCGGCCCGCTGCGCGGCCCAGGCCGGCGAGCCGTCATAGGGGCGGAAGCGGTCGGTGTCTACCCCATCGGGTATCACGTGCAACCGTTCGGGCGCCACCGACCCGTCGCGGCGCAGCAACGCAGCCGCATTGCAGGTCGAGGTCGCGACCGCGTCGGCGCGGCGGTTGAGGGTTCGTTCCAGGCGGGTCAGCGGCAGAAAGAGCGGATTGCGCGCTGAGATGAAGCCGTGGTCGAGCATCTCGCTGGTCATGCTCCCCTGGTAGTCGAGGATGAGCGGCCGGTTGAGCATGCGCTGCAAGGGCAGGGCGATGGCCGCGGCTTCGTGGGTGTGGGCGTGCAGAATGTCCGGTTGCACCTCGAGGGCCACCCGCAGGGCGCGCCAGGCCAGTCCTACATCGAGGTAGAGTTTGTGGCGCGACGAGCCGACCACGGCCCGCTTGATCCAGGGCACGTCCCACGAGCGGCGGATGTCGAGGCCGGGCATGTCGTCACCGTTGTGGTAGGTTGCCAGGACCAGGCGGTGGCCACGTCGTTGCAGCGTTCGGGCCTCCTCCCAGATCCGCACGTGGTTGCCGTAATCCGAGAAGAAGCTGGTGGAGGCGATCATCAGGATGGTGTAGGGCATGGTGCGCGAGAACCTCGGCGGTGCAGGTGGCTTGCCAGCGGGGAGGCACGCCCTCTGCTCCGGTTGGGTTGGGGAGGGTGAAGCCCTCCTGAGAAAGACCCCGTGTTCATCTGAGGGCGCGCTTGCGCCGGTTCCCGGTCATGAAACCGCGCTATTGTAGCACGAGGCCGGATATTGCGCGACGGACGCCAGGCTGTGGCACAATATAAAACGGGAGCCGGTGTTCCAAACCGCGGAGGATTAGCAATGAGTTTCCAGGAACTGCGGAAAGAGTACCAGTTGCGCGGCCTTGATGAGCGCGAGGTGCGCGTCGATCCGATTGCCCAGTTTCAGCTCTGGTTCGATGAGGCGGTGGGGGCCGGGCTGGTGGAGCCTAACGCAATGACCCTTGCCACGGTAAGCCGCGATGGCCGACCCTCGGCGCGGGTGGTGCTGCTCAAGAGCTTCGACGCCGAGGGCTTCGTCTTCTATACGAACTATGACAGTCCAAAGGGCCTGGACCTCGATGCGACGGGCCTGGCAGCGCTGGTCTTTTACTGGCCGGAGCTGGAGCGCCAGGTACGTATCGAGGGGGCGGCCACGCGGGTGGCAGAGAGCGAGTCGGACGCATACTTCGCCAGCCGGCCCCTGGGCGCGCGGTTGGGGGCCTGGGTGTCGCCGCAGAGCCGGGTGATCGGCGGGCGCGCCGAACTGGAGGCCCGGCTGGCAGAGGTGACCGAACGCTTTGGCGAGGGGCCGGTGCCGCGCCCGGCCTGGTGGGGTGGGTATCGCGTGACCCCGGAGTGGCTGGAGTTCTGGCAGGGTCGCCCGAACCGCCTGCACGACCGCCTTCGCTACCGGCGCGCGCCCGAAGGCGCCTGGCTGATCGAGCGCCTGGCGCCGTAAGCGTTTGCCACTGGCCCCATGGTGGTTTATAATCAGTCAAACGCTGACCGCAAGCGCCTGCATCCATCCGCCGGTCACGTACCTGGGGCAAACTGAGGAGGACGCGCAAGCATGTTCGGCAGCAACAAGAGATCCCAGCCTGCTCCCGCAACAATGAATGGCAAGCCTGAGACGATCATCGGCGCCAATACCCGTTTCCAGGGCACCCTGACGTCCGACGGGAATATCCGTATCGATGGGTCCGTTGAGGGTGATATCGAGGTGCTGGGGAATTTGATCATCGGCGAGACCGGGCGGGTGATCGCGACGATCAAGGCCCAGAATGTTCACGTCTCTGGCGCGGTGAAGGGTGAGATTACCGCCGTGGAGCAACTGGAGATCTCGCCGACCGGGAAGGTCTGGGGCGATATCACTACCGCGGCTCTGCATATCGAGCCAGGCGGTCTCTTCCGTGGCCAGAGCGCCATGACGACCAATATTGACGAGCCGCTCTTGCTCGAAGCGCCACGCTCGAGCGAGAGCTGAATTCGGACGTATCGGCGTTCGCAAGGCGCGGGGGCCAGAGCGTCGGTAGCGTATGCTCGCCGCCCGCCTTCACGCGCCCTGAATGGGCCACGGGCCGCTCAGCAGGTTTTGCCGCGGCCCTTCGACGATGCCCGCCTTCACGCGCCCTGAGCGGGCTACGGGCCGTAGCGAAGGGCGCGTTTCGTGGCCATTCACGCTCTTCGCTAAGCATCCGCTCCGCTCAGGATAGCCTTCGGCGCTGCTCAGGGCGCTGAACGTACTCTAGAGGCAATACCACTCAAATAAGGCGCCGCTCGCGGCATGGCCCCCCTCCCAACCTCCCCCGCCGGCAGAGGTGCCGGACTCTCCCCCAGCGGGGAGGGGTGCGGGTGAAGAGCTTATGTGAATGGTACCGGTTCTAGAGGTTCGATCGCGTGGGGTAGACGGAACCGGTTGATACCCGCGCTCATGCTGGGCATACCCGATGAAGCGACGCATGCAGCACGCCACCCGGCGCATCTTCGGTCCTCCGCCGCGGCGTCGCCCGGTTGCCCGGAGCAGGCTGCGCCCGCTCGATGACCTCCGGCGCAGATTCCAGGGGTTCTCGGTGCTCTCCCTTGCCCTTGGCGGGATCATGCTCGTTCTCATTGCGCTGCTGACCGTCAATTTTGTGGGCCAGGTGGTGCAGGCCGCCCGCCTGGAGAGCCGCCGCGCCGAGCTGGAGGCGGAGGTCGCGCGCATTAAAGCCGAGAACGCGGTGCTCGAAGGCGCCGTGGCCTTCACCGAGTCCGACGTGTACGCCGAGCGGATCGCCCGTGAACAGCTCGGCTACGCTCGTGAAGGCGACATTGTGATCTTTCCCCGTCAGGCGCCAGTACTGCCTCAACCTCCGCCTGACGCTGATGCTGATCCATCTGCCCTTACGCCGGCCCGGGTCGAGAACTGGTGGCTCTGGTGGCTGGCCCTCTTTCCACCACCCGGTCCGGATTAACCAGGGAGAGCTTCCCGACCCGCCTCAAGGTCGTCTGCCGAGCCCGGAGGGGGGTGGCCTTTCAAAGGGTTTCACCTGCTCTTGCATTGGCCTCCTGATGCGGCAAAACGCTTCCACTGCGCGATCGAATGGGAAACGAATAAACGAATGGTCAAGGCGTGCCTGACACTTCCGGTGTGCGCGCCAACCCCCGGCAGCCGCGCGCGCACGGGCGCGATAACCCTGGCATGCCGTGAACGCAATGGTCTTGTGATACCAGTTGGAATTGAACAGGCCGCATCCGCACGCCCACCAGCGAGCGTTGCAACGCCACTGCGGCAATCGCCCACCAGGGGCACCCCCTTCTCCCAACGCCCCTCCCGGAACCCCTTGCCCGGGCCGGGGCTTATCCCGACCTGGCGCGCATCCGCTGTTGCACGGCCACGGCGCGACGCTGGTTGAGTTCGCCCAGCAGCCGCACCGCGGTGGCCTCCAGCTCGGCCGGTGGCTCCGCCGGCGGGCACCCGAATTGGGGATCCAGTTCCAGCACCACATCGCCGAAACGAATCCCGAAGGGCACCAGGTGGCCGCCCGGCAGTTCTTCGTGGAGCAGGCGTCCCTCGGGGCGCGCGCCGAGGGTGTCGAGCAACCAGGCCACATCGCTCACCTCGGGTGGCTCGGAGGCATTGCCGGCCACGCGATCGCGCTCAAAGGAGATCAGCGCCGTCAGGTTGAACAGGTTGCTTTCGACGACCAGGCGTTGCATCTCGGCGCGGGTGGGACGCACACCCAGGCCCAGGGCGTCGAGGATGCCCGGCAAAATGGGAACCGGCAGCGCCGAGTCAGTGTCGCCGATATCGGGGGCCATCAGCAGCGAGGGTTCGTCGAGAATGCCGCGCCGAACGCTGGCGGTGACCAGGCCGGGCGGCGCGAACGTGCCGCTGACCGGGTCGGTGCTGGCTTCCAGCAGGGCAATGAACTTGCAGCCCAGGCTGTGGCCGACCCAGAAATGGGGCACGCCAGACAGATCGGGCAGCTCGGCGCGCACCAGGTCGCGTTCGATGAGCAGGATTTCGGCAATCTCAATGTGGTTGAAGCCGAGGGTAAAAGGCACGGCGATGATCGTGTACCCCGCGCGGAAGAGCATGCCCAGGAAGTAGTCGTAGCTCGTCGCTGGAAGCTGGCCCAGGAACTGGCCGCCGTAAAACTCAACTACTCCGATCGGGTTCGGGTGACGGGCTACCAGGCTCCGCGAGATCCGTTCGTAGCGTGGCTCCATAACGATTCCTCGTCAGGTATGTTTCAGACCTGGACGTTCCAGACGGGGATGGTCTGGGAGGGCGTAGCCCTCCCAGGAAAAAACCGATTGAATGTATTACGGCTCCAGTACCCCTTCGGTCTGACCTTCGATGGCGATGCGCACGTCGCGCACCATAGGGAACTGGCGTAGCGTGCGCTCAATCTGCTGGCGGATGGCGCCAACACGCGCCGCACCACCGCCGTAGGCTCGCAACTCTGCCGAGAAGTCGGCGGTTGCCACGCCGTCGCGGATCACCAGACTGCGCAGGCGCACCCGCGCGCCCCAGCCCGGTTGACGACCGGGATAGCTCAGCACCTCGGCCGGGGTAGGGATGGCTGTGCTCAACCCCAGGCCCGGCGGTGGTCCCCAGAGCAGTTGTTCCAGCGTGGCGGCACCGATCTGCAGCGTCCGGGGAACGCGCCGCTGCTCGACGCGAAGCTGCTCGCCTGCCAGCCAGTAGAGTTCAACCGGGCGCGTCAATGGGTCGTCCGGGCCGAGGATCGTCACCAGGCGGCCGGCCAGGAGCCGCTCCCGGCGGTCGCGGATCTGCACACTCGCCCGCTGGGTGT
>JBDNDG010000022.1:0-22837 GCA_046719255.1 Chloroflexaceae bacterium | reverse complement strand
CCCCGCTGGCGGGTTGGTTCCTGCGAGGGCTGCGCCCTCCCACACCCTCCCGCGCGGGCTATGTTCACATCAGAGGTCCGGCAGGGCCAGCCCCCTCCAGTGTGCCCTTGCGTTCAGGCTGCCTGCTGTTGCTCCTCGGCCAGCAGGCGCACGACGTAATCGGCCAGGCTGCCAACGCTGCGGAAGGGGCTGCGCTGCTGCGACATGGCCCGGCTGTCGGCGATGGTGATGGCGGTACCCATCCGATCGTTGATCTCCTGCTCCAGGTCAAGCACCAGGCTCACCAGACGCAGCGAGTCCAGGAGGCCCTCGGGGCCGTAGAGCCGCGTAGCTTCTTCAATCGGCAGGTCGGCCCTGGCCGGATCACTCGCCAGCAAGTCCTGCAGGGTCGTCACGATCAGGTCCATCACGTCACTGCGATTCATGGGGCGTTCCTCCTGTGACCACCGCCGGCTGGCGGCGCATCTTCTTAAAGCGCTGACTGTACTGTTCGTTCTCGACGATCAGGATCCTGGCCGGGATCTTGAATGCGGCCATCCGGTCACGACAAAAATCGCGCACGCGCTTGCGGAACTGGGCCACATCCTCCGGCTCGAACAGGTTAAAGCGGGCGACGACGATCTGGCCCGTAATCGGGTTCGGCTCACCGGTTACGGCCACATCACGCACGTTGGGCATCTGAAGCAGAACGCTCTCTACCTCAGCCGGATAGACCTTCTGACCACCGACGTTGATGATCTCCGAAGTGCGACCAAGAATACGGATATACTCGCCATCCACCTCGACCGCATCGCCGGTGTTGAACCAGCCGTCGGCATCGAAGGGCGAGGGCGCGTTCAGATAGCCGAGCATGGCCGACCGCGCCTTGATCCACAGCGTGCCGTCCTGGATCTTGGTTTCGAAGTCTTCGCCGCCGACCTTGACCCAGAGGGAGTTCGAACTGCGCGACTTCGAGCGCATAATGCCGATCTCCGACAGGCCGTAGGTCTGCAACAGTTCCGCGTGGGGCAGAATCTCGTGGATGCGCTGAAGGGTATGTTCCGGCATCGGCTCGGTGCCGTAGGTAACACGTTTGAGCGAAGAGAGATCGTGCCGCTTGTAGGCCTCGGAGATCAGCAAGAGATTGAGAAAGGTGGGTGAGGTGGGCAACACCTCGACCCGGTGCCGTTCAATGGCTGCACAAACATGGTCGGGGTCGCGGTCCTGCACCGTCACCACGCAGCCGGTGTTGGAGAGCACGTAGAGGAGGGTGTTGATACCTCCGATGTGATCGAGCAGGAGGAAGGTCAGGGTGACCATCGAGTGCCGGGGCGTCTTGAACTTCTCCAGCAGACCGATGAAGTTGTGCAGCGCGGCTTTGCTCTTGCCGGTTGAGCCCGACGAGAAGAGCACCAGGCCAGGATCGCCACTGGCAATCAGCGTGCGCGTCAGGGGGTTCGTCACTTCCACGGGGCGACGACTGATGCTGCTCTGCTCATTGGCATCAATCGCGATCACCACCTGCACTTCGGCGATCTGCCTGAACTCCGCTTTGTGGACCTCCACGCTGGCGGTAAGGGGAACGAGGATAGTTGCCCGTTCGATAAGCGCCAGCATCAACGCCACAACTTCGGGCGAATAGTCGCCCTCAATCGCCACAACCGTTCCCGGCGTGACCTCGGCGGCATCGAGGCGTGTCTCCCACTCGCGAATGCGTTCCATGAGCCACGCATACGTGTAGGGTTGATCGCGCCAGATCATGAAGTTTCGCGCAGGTTCACGGGCGAAACGCTCGAACAACCACGTCAGGCAACCCATATCAAGCTCCTCCTAAATAGATGATCTGGCCGGTAATGTAGTCGCTCTCGGGTCGAATGAAAAACTCAATCACATTGAACACATCAGCCGGCTCACCGAGTCGCTTTATTGCCAGCCGATTGACGATCTCCTCGATCTTGTCGCGAGGAACGTTACGGATCAGGTCGGTTTCCACCGGCGTAGGGCCGACGGCGTTCACGGTGATGCCAAACGGCGCCAGTTCGCGGCTCATAACGCGGGTCAGCGCCTCGACAGCGCTCTTGGAGGCGACGTAGATCGATTCGCCCTCCAGCGAGAGCGGAACGGCGACGGTGGTAAGATTGACGATCCGTCCGTACTGATGTTTGCGCATCAAGCGGGCACTCTCACGTGACACCAGGAAGGTGCCCCGCACGTTGATCTCCATCACCTGGTTCACTGTGGCGGCGGGGATGAGCAGGGCATGGTTCATCGAAGCAATGCCTGCGTTATTAATCGTGATATCAAGGCGACCAAAGCGCTGGCGGATCTGGCTCATGAGCCGTTGCACCTGCTGCTCGTCGCCGACATCGGCGCAGAGGTGCCAGTAGCCTTCACGCTCCCAATCGGCCGGCTCACGGCTGCACCCAACCACCCGGTACCCGCGGTCGAGCAACTGTTGAGCGATGAACTTGCCCAATCCCTTGCGACTTCCCGTCACCAGTGCAACACGTTGCGGCTCCATCGGATCGATTGTCCCTTCTCTGAGTCTTGAGGTTTCGCCGCCCACCCCAGGCCTGGCTGAGAGGCTCCTGGGAGGGCTGCCACCCCGGCGGGCGGGAGCGGGGAAGCCTGGTTGCCCCAATGGCACCTCAGCCGGCTATGCGGCTGCGTCGCACAACGCCAGCATGAACATCATTGTTCCTGGGAAGGCTTTGCCCTCCCCAACCCTCCCGGTGGGAAGGGCTTACTACCCCGCAGGCGTTCATATCAGTCTGCCCCTGACCAGGCGATCACCATGGCCAGCGCATACGTGCGCGAGTGCGCGAAGCTGACCGACCACTCCCGCAGGCGCAGTTCCTCGGCACGGGTTCGGGCGGCACCATACAGACACACGCTCGCCGGCCCGCGAGTGCCGTCGGCAACAATCTCCATGTCGCGCAGATCAACCCCTGTAGCCGCGAGGTAATTCAACCCGGTTCCCAGCACTTTGGCAACCGCTTCTTTGGCAGCAAAGAGGCATGCCAGCAACGCCACGTCTCGATCGCAGCGCTCCTGCTCGCGCCGGGTGTAGATCCGGTCGAGGAACCCTCCCCCGTGCCGGTCGAGCAGGCGGGCAAAGGGTGCGATGTCGGTCAGGTCAATTCCAGTCGCGAGGGTCATTGTTTACTCATTTGCCATACCCGGCTCGATTGGCGCCTGGATGACCACAGCGCGCTCACTCCACTCGAAAGCCGTCACACCCCACGACAGCCCGTTGCCGAAGGCCGCGAGCAACACGCGCATCCCTGACTGGAGCTTGCCCTGGCGGGCTGCTTCGGCCAGCAGGATGGCCGTTGATGCGCCTGACGTGTTGCCGAGTTCCTCCATCCAGTAAAAACGCTTCTCCGGCGGAACCTTCAGCACCCGGTAGATCTGATCAACCATCGTCTTGTTTGCCTGGTGCAGCAGAACCAGATCAACGTCGTCCAGTGTACACTGAAAGCGCTCCAATGCCAGCCTGATCATCTTCGGAATGTGCTGAACCGAGAAGAAGAAGACCGCCGGGCCGTCCATGTGCAGATGCTCCTGCGTGCGCACAATGCCCGTCTCGTCGGTCTGTTCGATGCGAGTCTCGACAGTGCGGGGCATGCGTGCCCCCGAGGCGGGTATGATGATGCTGCGGTAGCCGCTGCCATCGGTGCCGAGCAGGAAGCCCAGAAAGCCACCCGGACCGTCGGCAGGCTCGATCAGGGTTGCCGCGGCCCCATCGCCGAAGAGGGGCACCAGGGCCCGATCATTGGGATGGATGTAGGGCGTGAGAGCCTCGGCAACGAGCACCAGGGCCTTGCGCGCCACCCCCGCTGCCAGCATGCTGTGAGCCACGCTCAGGCTGTAGGGATAGCTTGAGCAGCCCATCCCGATATCGAAGGCCGCACAGTTCTGGCTCAGCCCCAGGCGTTCGTGGAGCACACACGCGGTCGCCGGCACCTGGTAGTCACCGGTCTGCGAAGCAAAGATCAGCAGATCGACGCTTGCCGGGTCGATCTGCCGCTCATCGAGCAAACGTCGCGCGGCCCAGTAGGCCAGGTCGGCGGCCGTTTCGCCCGGCGCGACGATGCGCCGCTCGCGAATCCCCGACATTTTCAAGATCGACTCCATGTGCTGCGCGCCGAAGCGCTCGATCAGTTCATCGTGCGTGAGGCGCTGGCGCGGCACACAGTAGTGAATGGCTGTAATCGCCGTGTTCATTGGACTATCCAGTCTTGATGGCTGATGTGACGATGTGGGGCAATCGGGTTTCCCCACGCCTCTCCCGGCAGGGAGGGTGTGGAAGGGCTGATCCCTTTCACGCCTCCCTTCACGGGGTGATGGGGCAACCGGTTTCTCCACGCACCTACCCACAGCCCGGAGCACCCCGGAAAGGCGAGGGGCTCCAGATCGCCGCCCCGGCACAGAGTGCCGCTCAATCAGTCAGGGTAATGCCGTGCCGTTCGACCACCGCTTCGATGTCACCGTACCGGCGCAACTTGCTGGCCTCTTCGGGCAGCATCTTGACGCCGGCCTGCATGTCCAGTTCGATCATCAGCGTCAGGACAGCAACCGAGGTAAATGTCTCGATCTGGGTCAATTCGGTATCGCTCTGCAACAACTCAGGATCAACTTCGAGTACATCGGCTACAATTCGCCGCAACTCTGCGCGATTCATGGACGGCTCCTTCCAGTAGCGTAACAATGCCAGACGCTTGCAAGCTGCGCTTGCGAGATTACTCCAGTGGGAGGCGGGTCTCACCGGGAAGGGCAGGTCCTCCCTGTCACCCTCCCTGGCACAGCTCCGGTGAGGGCTGTGCCCGCTCACGCCACGCGGCGATCTTAGCGATGAAATGTTACCCGCGCCGGAACACCAATGGCGGTTGCGCCATCAGGAACGTTAAGCATCCCGAAGGAACCGGCGCCCAGGGTAGCGTAGCGTCCCAGGGTGCGCCCCTGTGCGATCACCGCATTTGCTCCGAGCAATGCCCCTTCCTTGAGGACGCTGAAACCAGATACACGCCCACCCGGCGAGACCTGGGCGAAGTCTTCGATGACGCAGTCGTGCCCGATGGTGGTGTGGTTGTTAATCAGAACATAGTTTCCGATACGCGCCATGGGCGAGAGGATCGCCCGAGCGCCGATGTATGTGCCCAGGCCAATCGTGACCCCCTCGCCAATCATGACCGAGGGGTCAATAATCGTCGCCGGTGTCCAGCCCAGGTCGAGCACACGTGCCACCACACGCGCCCGGGCAGCGTTATCGCCAATCGAGCAGATGAAGCAGGGAGGTTCACCGAGGGTCGCGGCCACCGCCTCCGGGGCGCCGAGCACCGGGCAGCCCATGATCGTCTGGCCGTGTTTGGCCGGATCGTCGTCGCAGAAACCCAGCAGGGTGTAGGCCGCGTGGGCCGTATTGGCGTTCTGAATGGCCCAGACAACATCTTTGCTAAAACCGCCGCTGCCAACCACGATAAGCGGGCGCAGAGACATTATGTACCTCCGTACCGGCAACCCTGGCCGGTTGTGGGCGTCGAGCAAGGCGCCCCTGCCGGTTCCAGCGTGCGTGATAGCGCCCTGGCGCGATTGCAGATGATCGCTTGCCGATCGGGCGCGGCGCATCGGGACGCGATCAACGTTGCGCGGATGCACGAACGGGCCGCCCGGATATACACTGGACTAGACAATCTCGCGAACCAGCATGAAGGCCTCAGCCGCCGCCATACTGACAGTGCCACCACGCAAGCGGGCCAGCGCCTCCAGAGATTGGAGCGAGCGCGAATGTGGGGGCGCCTTGAGTTGGGTGCGATAGCTCTGCATGGCCTGTAGCTTGAGCTCCAGATAGTCCGAAATATCCACGAAGACCGTCGGTGTAAAGGTACTGTTGCCGAAGGGGGAAGCCCAATCGGTTTCGGACAGGGTCTCGTAGCAGAGCAGGCGCCGCACGGGGCAGCCGTTGATGGGGCGCGAGGCCACCAGAGCTGCCTGGTAAACAGCCTGATGATCGCCATGGAGGTCGCCCTGATAGGGCGCGTGCACCACCTGAGCCTGCAGTTCAAAGATCAGCTTCCTGAGCGCATCGGCTAGCGCATACCCCGGCACGGTGTCCAGTCGTGGCGAGGGGAAGTCCAGGAAATGGATCCCGGCGCCGCCCAGAAGCTGGTGCGCCGACCGCAGTTCACTAAAAATCTGTTCAACATAGGCCGGCGGAAAGACCTCGGGATCGCCGCGGGTGACTACGGCCACGTGGACCTTGTCGCCCATATCGGCGTGGCGGGCCATCACTCCGCCGCAGCCCAGCACCTCATCATCGGCGTGCGTTGCGATCACCAGTACGTTCATTAATGCCCCCTTCACTGAGGTGAACACAAGGGAAACCCGGCTTCCCCACGCCCTCCCGGCGCGGAAGGTTTGGGAGGATGCTGTCCTCACAGGAATATCTCTTTTTCAGCTTGTCGTTGTGCAGCGCAGCCGCGTAAGTGGCTAAGGTAAAATTGGGGAAACCGGGTTTTCCCTCACCCCTGCCCACAAGGAGGATTGGAAGCGCTGCGTCCCGCCTGGAAAGCACTTTTTCATTCTCGTGGCAGGCAGTGAAATTGGTACAGCACATTGATTGAACTACGTGATTCTTACATTACGATGAAACCTAAAACACATCAGAGAGCAATAAACTAAAACGCATCGGAGGTGGCTCAGCCGTGAGCGGCGCATAGCATAGCCGCAGCCGGTAGTCGCTATGCTGGCTCAGGTTGGCGAGATCGAAGCCCAGCGCCTGGGCGTGCACGCCGCTCATCCGTACCCTGGTCGCCCCGGTGTGCGCGAGCAGCGCGCCCAGATCGTGCGTGACGCTATTCGGGTGATCGGTCCGGGCATCGAGCACGGTGAGAATTTCGTCATCCGTTAGCTTGTAGATCAGTGCAAGACGATCGTTCACCACTTCCGCCCGGTACGGGCAGTCGTAGCTGCGCCACTGGCGGTAGGTGGCATCGAAGGGGTGCCCGATTTCGTCACCCAGGCGAAAGTGCTCCAGTGCAACCACCCTGGCGGCCGAAGGCCCGGGCCGCTCCGGACACCAGTCGTACAACCGGCTCTCGACCAGGTCGCGCCATCCGAAACCGTGCTTGATTAACAGGTAGGAGTTGGCGTTCGGGAAGGCCAGGAGGAAGGGAACGCCCCGCTCTCGAGCGGCGCTGGTCGCTGCACTGAACAGGGTGTAAAACGTCGCAAAGCCCTCCCGGCGTCGCGGATCGACCATCAGACTGATCGACAGACTGTAGTCGTATTCCCCTCCGTTGGCATCCACCAGTTTCTGCGGAATCATGCCGCTGTGCCCGATCAGGTCCCCTTCATCGCTGTAGCCCAGGGTGACCAGCGGCGGACCGTAAGGATTGAGAAAGTAGAGCTGCGACCAGCGCCGGCGGTCGAGTTCGCGGTTGAAGCATACGCGGAACAGGTTCGCTGCTTCATCGAGAATGGCGCGCGCTTCTTCAACAGAATGCAGGATTTCGATACGCATACACCTCTCCGTGTCAGCCGTCTACTGGTGCGTCCGGCACGTCAGTTGTCAGGCTTCGCTGCGCTCAGGGGTGACATGGGCCTGGCCGGATGCAGCACCATGCGGCTTCGCCGCACTTAGAATGAACATACTCGTGCCCGGGAGGGCTGCGCCCTCCCACACCCTCTCCTCGGGGAGGGGCAATGAAAACATTCATTATTCCTGGAAGGGCTTCGCCCTCCCAAACTCTCCCGCGCACGGGCTATGTTCACATCAGAAATTTATGGAACGGTAACAGTCTGGTCGTGTTCTGGCAGCCGCCCGGCCTCCAGCACCGGAGCGAAGGGCGGATCGGGGGTCATTGGAGCTACTGTACCCATGAATTCAGGCACGAATCCATCTGCGCTACGACTCACTCCTTTGCGTTTGAGAACGACAATCATAATTTGAATGATAAGCTTGAGATCAAGCCAGAAACTGAGATGATCGACATACCAGACATCACGGGCGAGGCTTTCCTCCCAACTCTGATCGCTGCGACCGAATACCGCCGGCAGGCCGGCCAGCCCCGGCATAACCTCGTGGCGCCGGTTTTGCTCAGGTGTGTAGCGATCGAGATACCGGACCAGCAGCGGGCGCGGTCCGATCAGGCTCATCTCCCCGCGGAGCACGTTCCAGAGCTGGGGCAGTTCATCAAGACTGGTGCTACGCAGGAAGCGCCCGAGGGGCGTAATGCGGGCATCATCGGGCAGGAGCCGCCCTTCTGCGTCGCATTCATTGGTCATGGTGCGAAACTTGAAGATGCGGAACGGTTTTCCGTGCAGACCGGCACGCTCTTGCGTAAAGATCACCGGCCGGCCCATTTGCCTCCAGATGAGTACGGCAATCACCAGCATCACCGGCGCGAGCACGATCAGTGCTGGAACGACAAGTATGAGGTCGAAAAGGCGTTTGCCAAAGCTGCGGTACATAGCCCATCCCCCCCGTGGAACGATGATAAGGACAATAAACGTGCCAGCGACCAGAGCGATTGAGAGGTTACTGGAAAGGTTTCACCTTCCTGATCCCTGCTGTACAACAATTCGCCGGACGGGCCACACGTAATCCGTTATTACGAAACCCTTCTGTGACGAAAACCGATACTCCGAACCACTTCGCTCCTTCACATACCACTCCACGGCCTGCCGATGGCATAACGCAGGCGATAGAGCGACCGGCTGAGACCGTCGTACAGATGCAAGGGCAAGGCACGCCTGGCCAGCTCTAACGTGGCCGCGCGCAGCCGTCGCGCCCGCAGGTAGCGCGCGTCACGCCGGACGATGCGGGCAAAGAGGCTGATTGGCATCCCCTGCCAGACCACCACGCGGTTAACCAGCCGTTCGGCGTTGACGGTCGAAGGTTCGTTCCACCATTCCACCGAGTTACCCACCAGGGTGTAGCCCAGATCGAGGGCCAGTTGCAGGACGGTGCGGTTCATGAAGCCCCCCGGCGCGCTCATCGTCGTCACCGGGTTGCCGGTTACGTCTTCGAGCCAGGCTTTGCTCCCGGCCAGTTCGGCGCGCGCTTGTGCGGCATCGAGGCGTGAGAGGGGCGCATGGGTCACTCCGTGGCCACCGACGGAGCAGCGGCCCGCCAGATCGCGGATCTCGCCGTCGCGCAGAAAGGCCGGGTTCTGCCGACAGAGGTCGCGGGTCAGAAAGAAGGTGGCCTGGCCCCCGAAGCGCGCCAGGATCTCGGCGGCTTGCAGGTTGCTGCGATGCCCATCGTCAAACGTCATCACCACATAGCGTTCGGGGAACGTGCCGCGGGCCAGGCGCGCTTCCAACTGCGGGAACCCTTCGATCACGTAGCCCTCGGATGCGAGCCAGGCCACCTGCTGCGCGAAGGCGTCTACAGGCAGCGAGTAGCGATTCGCCGGGTCCTGCTCCAGGTTGTGGTACATCAACGTTACAAAGCGGCTCATAGCACCAGTTCCTGCACCGGGGCACGGGAAGAACAAATGCGCTCCAGATCGTTCACATAGGTGGGATAGATGCTGCGCGCTGAAAAGCGCTCGGCGAAGACCTGTCGCACCCGCTGGCGACAGCGATCGGCAAAGCCGGGTTCATCAAGCAGGCGCCGGAGTGCGCGCATGAGCGAAGCGGGATCCCGGGCCTCGTACGAGACGCCCAGGGGTTCACTGTCGATCACTTGTTGGAGTTCGCCCTTTAGCGAACTGATGAGGGGCAGGCCAAAAGCCATGTACTCGTTGGGCTTGTTGGGGATCGAGTGAAGGTTGCCGCGAAATGCAACCAGCCCGGCGAAGGAGTGGGTGAGCAGGGCACGCAGCCGGGCTATATCCAGGAAACCAAGGAAGGTCACGTTCTGGAGACCCAGCGCCTGCACCTTTGCCTCCCAGGCGTTGCGCATGGGCCCATCGCCAGCCAGGTAAAAGCGCACCTGTGGCGCATCGTGGGCAAGAGTGCGAGCAGCCTCGATCAGGGTATCAATGTCGTAGGTCGTCCCCAGCGTTCCGACAAATACGATGTTGGTGGTCGCGGGCGTGAAGCCACGGGCCAGCAGATCAGGCAAGCCCTCATCCTGGTCACCGTCTACGATGGAGGGTTCGTAACCGAGGTAGTAAACGTGGCTGTAAGGAAATGGCGTGCCGCGGCGCTCCGTGACGGCGCGCAGATAGTACTGGCTGACGGCGACGCAGTTCTCCGCCAGCCTGAACACCTCACGCGACTGGAAGAACATAGGGGTAAGAGCCAGCCGACCCACCCACCTGAGCCTTCGCGGTACCAGATCGAGAAACTGATCTGGCCAGAGATCCTGCACATCAACGACCACGGGCACAGCATGGGCACGCCCGTACCGCAGGCAGTCAAGGGCCGACTCGGGCAGAGGATAGCTCACAATAATGCCGTCAGGCGGGGGATTGCGGGCCATCCACTGGCGCACAGCAGCGCTGTACTCGCTGTGGTTGATCAGCCGGGCGAGAGATACATTCTTGCGGTAGGGTCGCGTGTGGATCAGCACGGCGCGCAGCCCGCGGGGCAGGTCGCGCAGCGTATCGGTTCGGCGATAGATCTTCGGAATATGAAGGAAATCCGAACAGAGCCACGTTACCGTATGCCCGCGCCGTACCAACTCCGCAACGAGCATCTGGTAGCGCATAGGCCTGAAGCCCTGGTCGCTGGGCAATGGGTCGAATGGGTTGACGAGCCAGAAATGCACGGGATCACTCCTTGCCAGAGTAGCCGGGTCAGGGATTGTTCCTGATATGCGCTCTCGGATCAGCAGATGGGCGCATCAGCAGGCGGCGCGCCGGAGTGTCGTTGCGCATACTCGCCGGCGCCACGGCGGTCGTTTCAGGCTGCTGCGCATCAACGCGACGCAGCACCATCAGCAAGGCCAGAATGGACCAGAAGGTGGGATCGAGGTAAAACCCCGAAGCGAAGTGCAGCGCAAACACCATCACCATCATCGGCAGATAAAACTCGCGATTGCGACGCACATCAGGACGTAAGACTGCGAAGAGCAACACGAAGTGCAACACGATCCCAACCCAGCCCTGACCCACGCGCACAACCGTAAAAATATTGTGAATGTACGGTTCGGTGATGCCGAAGCGTCGCAAATACACTTCGTCCATCATTGCTCCAAAATCGGGATTTTGCCCCAGGCCGGTACCCGTAAAGAACTGGGCCAGATTGTCGGGTGGATGCACCAGCAGGGCGAGCGCAGCGAGCACGCGCACATTCGCCGACTCATCTTCACCGGCAGCAATCGTATTGAGCCGATCGGTGACAACCGTTGACACTCCGGCATACAATGCCCAGATCACAACGGCTGTCACAATTACCAGCAGCGGGAGGGCAAACCGGCGAAACCGGGCATTCAGTACACTGACACCCAGAGCTGGAACCGCAATCGCCCATCCTGACAGGGACAGGGTGAGTAAACTGGCAGTTAACAGGAACAGCACGCTCACCAGCAAGAGCTTGCGGTGTCGGGAAGAAAACACGCTGGTCAGCAGCATCAACAAGACGAGCGCGAACGACAGGGCAATCGAAAACGTAGACGGCTCATAGGACAATCCGGCCGGTCGCAGCACACCACCCGTCCGATAGATGTCAATCAGAGGATCCCAGGGAACAGCGGAGAAGGCCGGTGGTAGCGCCAGCACGATACCGAAGAAATTGAGCAAGACGAACTGGATGATCCCTATCGAACCGAAGAGAATGATCATCACGGCCGCAGTTGCCACTGCCCAGCCAATATCCTCAGAAGAAATCGCCAGTCGCGCCACAATCGCGAAACACAGCGCATAGACGAACAGCAGCATGAAGGGCTGAATCCACTCACGATTCGTCACCAGCCCCAGCGCCACACCAACGAAGATCTGCCAGCCTATTAACACCATTGCGAGGATCACCGATGTGTCATCAGCCGGTCTGGGGGCAGGAGTAAAGAAAGCCAGGAGCGCTGCGAGGCCCAGGATCAGCAGCGGCACGGTGACAGCAAACGACGCGCTGACACGCACCAGGGCGATGTTGTTGAACAGCTGTCCGAGCGCGCCGGCCACCAGCAGCGACAAAACGATACGCCGCAGTAGTGGCGATGAGGGCGTCTGCGCAACCGAATGGTTCATCGCTTTACCCCGCCTCATTCACCTTGCGAGCCGGCAGCGCCAGCACGGCGCGGGCCAGGATCAGCAGCGTTCCGACCAGATGGACCGCGGCGGCCGCAAGCATGACAATCGCCACACCTGTCATCCCCATGGGAGGGATGAGCCAGACGCTGAGCACAGTGAGCACCACTACCTGAGCTCCAAAGAGCGCGACCTGTACCCGCAGGTAGCGCGCAGCCTTCATCCCTTCGCCGACGAGCCACGAAACGTAGCCAATGGCAGCCGAGACCATGACCCAGACGAAGAACCAGGCGTATTCGGCGTACTCGGGCTGATAGATCAGCGTGAGTAACGGGCGACCGGCGACGAGGGCCACGGCGATGCCGCCACCGCCGAGCACCAGGCCGATAGCCCCCATCCGCAGCAGCAAGCGCGTGAAGTTCTGGCGATCGCCTGCGGCGTAGTACTGCGAGAGGCGCGGCAGGGCCGACTGCCCCAGGGCGCTCACGACAGTCATGCCTGCGACCTGCAGGTAGGTAAGGGCGGCAAAAATACCGAGGGTGTATTCACCCAGGTAGTGCCCTACGAAGAACCGGGGCAGGCTGGTGGCAAGGGAGATCAGCAGCATGGAGATGCCCAGCGGCAGGGCCAGCCAGGTCAGTGCCAGCAGGGTGCGCCGGTTCCAACGGGGGAGCAGGCTGCGGGCCAGGTGCGCGACACCGGCTGCACCGTGGGTGGCGCGCTTGATCAGCATGACGCTGCGCAGGTCGTACACCAGTACCACACCGATCCCGGCGAAGACCAGGCCCATGACACCCCAGAACACGCTACCGGTGAGGAAGACCAGGATGCCCAGGGCCGCCAGCGAGAGCAGGCCCCTGAGGATCATTGACTGCGCAACGCGATCCATACGTTCGTGATGCTGGAGCATCCCAAAAATCACGTCACTGATCGACTCAACCGCCTTAAACAGGCCAAATGCCACAACAACCAGGGCAGTCTCAGCCGGGTAGCGCAAGGCTAGAACAATCCCGCCGATAATCAGCAACGCCAGAACGACGGTAATCAGGCGTAACCCGAAGTAGTCGGCGAACGCGTATTCCTCGCGCGCATCGGTTGCCTGGACATCACGCAGCTGGAGGTTGGTCAGCATCAGCACCGGTACAGCGATGGCGGAACCGAGCGCGAACTGGCCAACCATCTCGGGGGTGCCAAGCTTTGCGAGCACGATCAACATGCCCCACTGGCACGCGGCAAAGATGACATTGCCCAGGAAGGTCCACGAGAAGTTGGCGCGCAACGAGAGGCGCGAAGGGGTGCCTGCCACAGATGGTTTCAAGCTCTCTGCCATCTTCCTGCCCCGGTAGTCGAGGATCGGCCACTTTTGAGCGCAGATCATCCCTGCCTGGACGAACCGGGTTCATCCGGGATGCAGGTGCGGACACAAGGTTGCGAGCGCGACTCGACGGACAGCATGCCGGCCGGCCCACTGTCCGACTGTCCGGCTGACACTCGCTACTTACTCTGCGGTAGCGGGATACCCGCCAGTGGATGTCGTGCTGCCAGGCTCGTCACGGCCTGCGCCGGGGGCCCGTGACTGCCTGGACGGGGCAGTGGGCCGGGGCCGGGGCGCACCGGCAGCATAGTAGGCAAGGCTGCGCGCCTCCTTATGGGCATTCAGCACCACGCCCAGGGGCTCAATCTCGAACCGGGCGAGCTGGTCAACGGCGCTGACGAGCGCATCGCCCCGCAGGCGCCCGGAACGCACCACCAGCACGGTGGCGTCGCAGTGGCGAGCCAGGGTGATCGGATCGACCACCGCCAGAAGCGCCGGGCTATCGAAGAGCACAATGTCGGCAAGGGTCCTCAGGCGCTCGATCAGGTCGGCCATGCGCGACGAGCCGATCACTTCAGCCGGATTCGGTGGCAACGGGCCGCTGGGCAGCAAGTCCAGATTGGCAACCCCGGTTGGAACGAGGTGACTGGTCAGGCTTTCGCCATCACTTTGCAGGGCCGTGGTGACGCCGCGCGTATTCGGTTGCTGGAAGATCGTATGCAGGGTTGGCTTGCGCAGGTCTGTATCGACCAGGATCACGCGCTTGCCGGCCTGCGCCAGCACGATTGCCAGATTTGCCAGGATGGTGCTTTTGCCCTCGCCTTCGGCAGCGCTGGTGATGAGGAGGGTGTGGATGGGGCGCTGTGCGGCGGCGTGCTCGATGTGCATGCGAAGCCGGCGGTACGTCTCGGCCACAGGCGACCGGCCATCCGCCAGCACCAGGGGTTTGCCTGAACCCGCAGCCTGAGGAGGGATGGCGACCAGGGTCCTCGCCCCCGTGAGTTGCGTGATTGCTTCCGCGGAGCGCACGCGGTCATCGAGATGCTCACGCAGCAGAACCCCACCGAAGGCCAGCATTGCGCCGACAACCATGAAAACGGCGACGTTGAGTGGCATGCGCGGACTGATCGGGCGAGTTGCCGGAAGAGCTGGTTCGACAACGTGCAGGTTGTAGCGACTGAATGTCACATCATTGCCGAGCAACTCGCGCCCCCGCTGCGCAACCAGATTGGCAATTTCGTTCGCGATGATGGCTGCCTGCTCGGGATCGGAGTCGCGAACGGCCAGTACGATCAACGAGGTGTTGCGGGTCAACGAAACCCGCACTCTGCGCTCGAGCGCTTCGGGAGTAGTAGTGAGCTGCAGTCTGGCAATCACCGTTTCCAGCACCGGGCGCTTGCGCAGCAGTTCCATGTAGGTTGCGATGGGGCGCTCGTTAATACCCCAGATCTCGCTGTCGGCTGCGGTTCGACGGGTAACCGTAACGGTCACCCGCGACTCGTAGGTTGGCGTGAGTTGCAAACTAACCACGTAGGCCAGCGCCCCACTAAGCAGTGCAACCAGGGCGATCAACCACGCCCAGCGCCAGAGTAAACTGACGAACGCCTTGAATTCCATGGATTCCTCCATTTGCGAAGCTGCGCCCTTCTGTTTCGACCTATCCGGATATCGTTACTGATGTGAAGATAGCCCGCACGCGGGAAGGTTTGGGAGGGCTTCGCCCTCCCAAGAATTAGTTTTGTTCATTGTGGCGTTGTGCGGCGCAGCTGCATGGGCGTCTAATAGCTCTGGATTGTAGATTTTGGATTGCAGATTGCTGCACGAAGCGTTCAGGCACGCTTTGAAGGAACGCTGTTTGCAAAGTGTTCAAGTTTAGATTAGCAACAAATAACATATCAAATTAATGCTCATTTAGTACTACAACGAGACTTACCCTTGTAAGGAGATGCAGAGGGGCTTCACCCCCCCTATCAACCCTTTTTCAGCACCACGCGACCAGGCTGTGTCGCACCGAAAAGAAGCGCTTTTGGAGGCCACAGGCCTCCGAAACCCCCACCAAGACGAAGTCTCGTTGGAGTATCAGGCAAGGCAACTCTTTTGAGTCTGAGAGCCATCTGCGATCAGATCAACAACATCAAAGAATCTGGAAACATTGTTCGTACGGCCAAGTATAGCAATACGCAGGGGCTACAGCAAGTAAGGTAGATATGAAAACGTTCATATTGACACGATTGTTATCTTCTATATGTCTTTCTGTTTATCCTGGGCCGGACCGCGCCGGAACGGCGCCAGCGAGATAACGATCTGCTCATCGCGGTCGGGGCCAGGTCGCGTCGGGTAGGGTTCCACGCAGCCTCCAGGCGCTCTCCACTGAGTCTCCATACTTGCCTGCTACAGTGAGGGTGCTACAGGAAAACCTGGAGCATCGGACAGCACATAAAGGAGGACTGCAATGACACGTCTGATAACGTTCGCAACACTGGGCATCGTGGTCGCCCTGCTGGCGCTGGGCGCCCCGGCTGGCGCCCTGGCTCAGGGGCCAGCGGGGAACTCGCAGTGGAGCCGCACCCGCCAGGGTGGGCCGGATCAGTCGCTGGTTGGAACAGCAGCGGCCCAGCTCGGGGTGAGCAGGCCAGAACTCCTCGCGCAGTTGCGGAGTGGCACGACCCTCGCCGAGGCACTCAAGGCCGGCGGCGTGAGTGTCGCGTCGTTCGTTGATAGCTTTATCGCCTCGCGCGCCGAGCGGCTCAACGCAGCCGTTGCTGCCGGGGTGCTGACCCGCGCCCAGGCCGACGCGCGCCTGGCTGCGCTGCGCACCAATGTGACCGCACGCCTCGACCAGCCCTTCACTGTCCTCGGTCCCGCGGCTCGCGGGGCCCGCGCCGGTCAGGGTGGCGCGGGCCAGGGGGCCGGGCAGAACTTTGTGGATGCCAACGGCGACGGGATCTGCGATACCATGCCCGCGGGCGGTGGTCAGGCCCGCGTGGGGGCCGGGCACGGCCCGCGCCGTTAGCGGCGCCCGCACATCCCGCATCATCACCGGGGTAACCCGCTAAAGCGCTGGTAGCCTCTTCTCACGATCCGCCGTAACGCACCCTGAGCAGGCCGCAAGCCGCATCGAGGGGTGCGTTACGGGACCATCCGCATTCATCCGCTCCGCTCAGGACAGGCTCCGCGCTCTTCAGGGCACTGAACGCGGCGAACACTGGTCATACGCTACCGACGCTCTAGCCTGACATCCCCGATGGCGAGTGAGGCCCGTGCGCTCACTCGCCGTCTACTTATTGACGTTCGGCGCTGGAGGCGGTACGCTTAGACGGGAGTTGGCTCGCGGCTTTGCGCAGAGCCGTTCGGAGAAGGCTCGGAGGGTTGCGCCCTCCCAAACCCTCCCGCGCGCGGGCTATTTTCACATCAGGCGCCGTTTGGAGGAGCGGTTACGGGACGGCGCCGCCTCCCTGCGCTTCTCTAAACGACGCAGCGGGCGCGCGCTCGCCCCTACATCCTGGGAGATGCTCTGCGGAGGGGCCGCGGGTCGGTTCGACCTGAGGGGTGCCATGGCTCAGACGATTCTGGTAGTTGACGATGACCGTGAGATCGCGCGCCTGGTGCGGGCCTATCTGGAGCAAGCCGGGTTTCGCGCTGTCTGTGCATACGAGGGTGGAAGCGCCCTTCGCGCCATCCAGACCGAGCGCCCTGACCTGCTGGTGCTCGATTTGATGTTACCCGATCGCGATGGCCTGGATCTGGCACGGAGCCTGCGGGCCGACCCGGCTACGGCTACACTCCCGATTATCATGTTGACCGCACGGGTGGAAGATACCGACCGGATCGTGGGCCTCGAGCTGGGGGCCGATGATTATGTCACCAAACCCTTCAACCCGCGCGAACTGGTGGCCCGTGTGCGCGCAGTGTTGCGCCGCACCGCCGGCGCGCCGCCCCCGGCGCATCGCCTGCAGCACGGCGCGGTTACGCTTGACCTGGATGCCCACCGGGTGACGGTCGCCGGCGCAGAGGTGGATCTGACCCCCACCGAGTTCGCCCTGCTGGCCTTGCTGATGCGGAATCCCGGCCATGCCTTTACCCGCACCGAGTTGATCGAGCAGGGTCTCGGTTATGCCCACGCCGGCCTTGAGCGCACCGTCGACAGCCACATCAAGAATCTGCGTAAGAAAATTGAACGCGATCCCAATGCTCCCCCGCTGATTGAGACGGTATACGGTGTGGGGTACCGCTTGCGGCGAGAGGAGTAGCCGGAGCCATCCGTCCGGGAGCATCTTGCCCCCGGGTGTCGCAAGTGCCACGATGAACCGTCTGTCGTTCCAACTCACCCTGGGCTTTGCGCTGGTGGCGCTGGTCAGCATCGTGACCGTGGCGGCGCTGGCGAATAGCCGCGCGCGCAGTATCTTTCGCGGTTACCTGGCCCGGAGCCAGGCCCTCGAAAGCGGTCTGGTCGAGCGACTGGCGGAATATTACGCGACCTACGGTTCGTGGGAGGGGGTGGAGACATTACTGGCGCGGGGGCCGGGCGTGGGGCCACGACCTGGGCGGGGGGTCGGGGGGCCGCCGTGGAGCAGTGTGGCTGTGGCCGACGCGGCGGGACGCGTGGTTGCCGATGCCGGCGGGCCGGTTGCCGGGCCGGTGTTGAGCGCCGGTGAACGGGCCGAGGCCATCCCGATCATTGTGGCAGGCCAGGTGGTGGGGTATCTGGTGGCGCGCGCGCCCGGAGCGGCGGCGCTCCCGCCAGCAGCACAGAGCTTTCTCGATAGTCTGAACGGAGCCTTCTGGATGGCGGGGGCGCTGGCGGGCGGCCTGGGACTGGCCCTGGGGCTCCTGATCGCCTGGGGCCTCGCCGCGCCCCTGCGACGCCTGGCCGTGGGCGCGCAACGGATCGCTGCCGGTCAGTTCGATGAACGCGTGCCCGTTGCCGGGCCAGCCGAGGTGCGCACGGTGGCCGTGGCCTTCAATGACATGGCCGCGGCCCTCGCCGCCGGCGAGGCCGAGCGCCGCCATATGGTCGCCGATATTGCCCACGAACTGCGCACGCCGCTGACGGTTATCCAGGGTAATCTGCGAGCCATGCTCGACGAAGTGTACCCCCTGACCCGCGAAGAAGTGGCGCGGATCTACGAAGCCAGCCTGGGTCTGGGCCGGCTGGTAGACGACCTGCGGGTGCTCTCGCTGGCCGAGGCGGGCCGGCTGGACCTGCATGTGCAGCCTGTGGCAGTAGGGCCGCTGCTGACGCGCGAGGCGGCGCTTTTTGCCGACCTCGCCGCCGGTCAGGGCGTACGTCTGCAGGTCGAAGCTTCCGACACGCTTCCCGAAGCCCTGGCCGACCCGGAACGCCTGGCGCAGGTGCTGCACAATCTGCTGAGCAATGCCCTGCGCTATACCCCTGCCGGCGGGCGGATCACCCTGCGGGCAGCAGGCGGGTCCAACAGATCGGTGCGCCTGGAGGTGGAAGACACCGGCGCGGGCATTGCTCCCGAAGATCTCCCCCACGTCTTCGAGCGCTTCTACCGGGCCGACCGGGGCCGCGCGCGGGAGAACGGGGGGAGCGGCCTGGGGCTGACGATTGCCAATCAACTGGTACGGCTCCAGGGGGGCACGATGGGGGTCGAGAGCGTACCGGGCCGGGGGGCGCGCTTCTGGTTCACGCTCCCGGCGGCGCGTTGTAACACGCCAGAGGGGCCGGGCATCTAAGTGGTACATCTGGCTCGCTGGCGCTCAGGCTCACGTGCCGGTGGACATAGTTAACTTGGGTTTTTCCTGGGAGGGCTGCGCCCTCCCCAACCCCCGCCGGGAGAGGCGGAGAAAACCCGGTTTCCCCATACTCCAACCGCTGGTGGAGTCGTCTGGCATCCCGATGGGCAGGGGGGGTGGGGGAACCCGCTTTCCCCGATGTTCATATCAGACCTGTGTTCATAGCAGATAACGTGGCGGATGCGCCACCGGGCTGTAGCGCGCAGGGGGCGCGCACAGAAAGAAAGAGGGTATGAGCGAGGTACTCCGTTTCGTGCTGCTGGCGCTGATGGCGCTGCTGGTGAGCGCCTGCGGCACGTCAACGCGCCCGGCTGGACCCACAGCGGCGCCGCCCGGCTATGCCAATATCTCCGTCGCCGAGCTGAAGGCTCGTCTCGACGCCGGGGAGCCGTTGATCCTGTTAGATGTGCGCTCACCGGAGGAGTACACTCATGATGGGCATGTAGCCGGATCGGTGCTCATTCCACTCCCTGAACTGGCACAGCGCGTAGGGGAGCTTGATAGTGAGCGTCTGGTCGTATGTATCTGCCGATCGGGGAACCGCAGCCGTGCCGCCTGTGCCCAACTGGCGCGGGCCGGCTTTACCAAACTGGCGAACGTAGAAGGCGGCATGCGCGCCTGGGCCGCGGCCGGATATGCAATAGAGCGACCGTGAGGTGTTTCACATGGCAAAACGAGTCATCATCATCGGGGGAGTAGCGGCGGGGATGAGCGCCGCGGCGAAGGCGCGACGCAGCGATCCGGGGCTGGAAATCGTGGCCTATGAGCGTTCGGGCTATGTGAGCTACGGCTCGTGCGGTTTTCCCTATGCCATCAAGGGCGAAATCGCCCGCGTTGAGGATGTCGTGGTACGCACGCCCGAACGCTTTGCCAGGCAGGGCATCACCGCCCTGGTGCGCCACGAGGTGCTGGAAATTGACCCTGCCGCCGGGACGGTGCTGGTGCGCAATCTGAACACCGGGGCGGAGTTCAGGGATCGCTGGGATGCGCTGATCCTGACGACCGGCGGCGCGGCGAGCCGCCCGCCCTTTCCCGGAGTGGACCTGCCGGGCATCTTTACCCTGCGCACGGTCGAAGATGCGCTGGCGATTCAGCGGTGGATCGTCGAGCATCGCCCCACGCGAGGGGTGATCATCGGGGGGGGCTACATCGGGCTGGAAATGGCAGAAGCCCTCGATGCCCACGGTATTCAGCTCACGCTGGTGGAGCGTCTGCCGCAGGTGCTGCCCAACCTCGATGCCGAGATGGCCAGCCACGTGCAGGCCGAACTGGAGCGGCAGGGCGTGGAACTGCGCCTGGATCAGCCAGTGGAAGGCTTCGGCGGTGACGAGCGGGTACGCGAGGTGGTGGCCGGGGGGCAGCGCATCCCCGCCGAAATCGTAATCCTGGCCGTGGGAGTCAAGCCCAATGTTGAACTGGCCCGCACTGCCGGCATCGCCCTGGGGCCGACCGGCGCCGTGGCGGTGGACGATCACCAGCGGACGAACCTGCCCGCGATCTGGGCGGCAGGGGATGTGGCCGAGGCCCTGCACCGCGTTACGGGCCGACCGGCCTGGGTGCCACTCGGCACCACGGCCAACAAACAGGGCCGCGTCGCTGGCGAAAACGTCGCCGGAGGTGATGCGCGCTTTGCCGGGATCGTCGGCACCGCGGTGGTGAAGGTCTTCGACCTGGAGGCGGCCAGTAGCGGTCTCTCCGAGGCAAAGGCGCGGATCGGGGGCTACCACGTCGAGAGTGTCAGCGCCACGGCCAGTTCGCGGGCGCACTACATGCCCGGACACCAGCCCATCCATGTGAAGCTGGTCTACGAGAGCGGTTCGCGCCGGCTCCTGGGGGGCCAGCTCGTGGGCATCGAGGGTGTGGCAAAGCGGATTGACATTATTGCCGCGGCACTTCACCAGGGCTGGACAGTGGATGAACTGGCGGAGCTGGATTTGAGCTACGCGCCACCCTTCTCGCCAGTGTGGGACCCGATCCTGGTGGCGGCCAACCTCGCCCGCCGCGAGGGGTAGAGCTGACCCGGCGCCAGCGGGGCCGCCAGCCCGCCACCGGTGAGGCAGCCCCCACCGGGGCCGGCATCCAAAACGGGAGAGCACGACCCATGTTGAGTCAGCAGCAGTGGCGCGAAGCTGCAGGGATGCTCCCATTCCTGGTTGATCCCGCCGCCGAAATGAGCCGCGCCTTCAGCGCTCAGGCAACGTACGTCAATTTGCCAGCCGGGACGACCGTTTTCGAGGAAGGTGATCTGTGCGCTACCTTCGCCATCCTGGCCCACGGGCGGGTACGGGTCTTCAAGATTGGCGAAACGGGGCGCGAGATCACCCTCTACCGCTTCGGGCGCGGCGAGAGTTGCATTCTCACCGCGAGCTGCATCCTCAGCGACCGGCACTTTCCGGCGATTGCCACGGTCGAAGAGTCAGCAGAAGCCTTTGTGGTGCCATACCTGGTCTTCCAGGAATGGATGGACACCTATGCGCCGTGGCGGGCCTATGTCTTTCAGTTGCTCTCGCGGCGCCTGGCAACGGTAATGGCCGTGGTGGACGAAGTGGCCTTTCGGCGCGTAGACACGCGATTGGCCGAGTTTTTGCTCCACCAGGCGCCGTCCGACGGCTTAGTGCGCCTCACCCACCAGCAGATTGCGGCGGAGCTGGGCACCTCACGCGAGGTGGTGAGCCGCATCCTGGCCGATTTTGCGGCTGCGGGGCTGGTGCAACTCGGGCGTGGCAGCATCAGCGTGCGCGATCGTGCTGGCCTGGAACGTCGCGCGGCTGTGTGACTTTGTCACTGATCGGCGAGTGATGGTTGGGTATACTTATGGGCAAGAGTCAGGCAGTGCCGCCGTACAGCAGAGATGCCACCATAGCCTGCGAAGGCAAACTGCCCTCGCTCCGAGGAGAAGGGTGAACACATACGCCAGCGCAAATCCTCGCGGTGGGCAGGGGCGCAGTTCAACGCGTTCACGGCAGGTGGGAAACCCGATTTCCCTACGCCCTCCCAGCAGGGAGGGTTCGGCAGGCGCGGCCCCTCCCGAACACCCCCGTTCCATCGCATCGTTGTGTGGCGCAGGCGCGCAGGCGTCTGATGTTCAGGTGTGACGACAGGACAACACGAACAGGAGCAGCGAGATGCAGACAAATATGGGAACGATCGACCGCGGCGTGCGGATAGCGGTAGCAATTCTGTTCGCCATTCTGATCTTTACCGGCGTGGTCAGCGGATGGCTGGCGATTGTGCTGGGGGTGCTGGCGATCGTCTTTGTGGGAACGAGCCTGATCGGCTTCTGCCCACTGTACCTACCGTTCGGCATCAACACTGGCGGGCGCCCGGTAGGGAAAGGGCGCACGTAGAGGTGCGATGGGGGAGGCGGGCGCCCCTCCTTGTGGAGCAGGTTTCTGAGCTTCGGCGGCCCGTTCCCCTCGCCCCACACTCTCTCCGCCGGGAAGGGTGTGGGGAAATCCGGTTTCCCCATATGTTCACGATAGGCCCCATGCGCGGGGTGCGCAACGCTACGATGAAAACAGGTGTATCTCTGGGAGGGCTGCGCCCTCCCAAACCCTCCCCACAGGCAGGGGTACGGGGAAATCCGGTTTCCCCGCCTTGCTCGCCGAGGACTTTAGCCCGACGGCGCCGGCGCGCCCCGCCGCGC
>JBDNDG010000219.1:0-7480 GCA_046719255.1 Chloroflexaceae bacterium | reverse complement strand
GCACCGTGTCGCCCACGCGAAACTCAGGGATGTCTTGCTTCATGTAGCGGCGCTCGATTTCTTCTATAATCTGCTGAACCCCTTCGAGTCCGAGAATGTTCCAAACGTTTCACAGATAGAAATACTGTCACATTTCAGGAGTTACTCATATACCTTCTGTACATAAAATGAGTTAAAATCAGGTATTATAGCTTTCATCTCGCCCTGTGCGGCGCACACACCAACGGCGTTACGCCCGTGGCCGCGGAACAGGGTTGTCGGAGGGAGAAGCCATCCGTCCGCCACCGGATGTACTACTGAGCAATCGTAGCGACCCGATGAGCCAGATCTCCACAGCGACACGCGCGTCTCCGCCTCTCAACACCGCCCGGCTGGTGGAGTTGACACATGCTTCGGATCTGAGCGATCTGGCGCAGCGCGCCGAGGCGCTGCTGGCCGCGGCCTTTCCTGAGTCAACGAGCACCCTGATCTGGACTGAGGCCCCGGTGAGCGTCGAGGCGAGCGAGGTCTTGCTGGCGCGTTTTGACGATGGCGCCCCCGGGTCGGATGAGAAGCGCGTGGCTGTGTCGTTGCCCCTGCGGGCAGCCGGTCAACTGGTGGGCCGGTTGAACGTCTGGCTGGAACACATTGGCCCCGAGCAGGAGCACTGGCTGCATCTATTTGCGGCGCTGCTGGCCTCCAGCTACCTGGCCCTGCGGGGTGCACAGAGCGCGGCGCCCCTGGCGCTGGAACAGCGACGCGCTACCTTGCGCGAGCGGCTGCACCTGCTGCGCGGCGAAGTGGATACCGATGCCCTCCTGCCGCGCCTGACGGCCCTGGTTCAACAGTCCTGCGGTATGCCTGTGGTGTACTGGGCGCTGCGCTACCGCGGCGGGAACGAGTGGGTCGAGATGCGCTATCTGCACACTCCCACTCGCGCCGAGCGTCCGCGTCTGTTCTGGCGCATTGAGGCCGGCCTGAGCAGCCTGGCCATTGAGACGGGCAAAGCGATTGAGACCGACAATTATCTGCGCGCCTGCAATGAGCTGGGTGTAGCCCCGGTCATCCATCCGGGTTTGCCGCCGTCGCACACCTGGGTGGCCGTGCCACTGCGGGATCGTGGCGTCGTCCTGGGCGCGCTAGTGGTGTTTAGCGATAGCCCCGAGTTACACCTTGCTCCTGATGATCGCGAGTTGTTGCACTGGCTGGCCGATGAGGCCGCGGCTATCATCCGGGTAGCCCTGCGCCACGAACGCGCAGTGGAGGAAGGGCAGCAGCGCCAGGCGCTCAACCAGATCACCCGCCGCCTGACATCGAGCCTTGACCCTGAGCGTGTGATTGAGTTGATCGTGGAACAGGCGCCCATCCTGCTCAATGCCGAAGAGAGCAGCCTGTTACTTCTCGACGAGCACACAGGAGAACTCGAGTTTCGCTACGCGGCGGGTCCAGCGGGGCACCGCCTTCTGGGGCAGCGGCTGCCGGTGGGCAAGGGCGTCGCCGGCTACGTGGTCAGCAGCGGGCAGTCAACCATCGTCAACGACACCCAGAGCGATGGCCGGTTTTACCGGGCGATGGACGGCGATAGCGGCTTTCAAACCCGTTCGATCGTGGCTGTGCCGCTGCGGGGCATTGACGGTGCCAAGGGTGTCATCGAGGTGCTGAACCGTCACGACAACGCGCCCTTTGTCGAAGACGACCGTGTTCTGCTGGAGGCGCTGGCCGATCAGGCGATGATCGCGCTGGAGAATGCACAGCGTTTCGCTTCGGTCGATCAGGCCCTTGCCCGGCGCGCCCAGGAGTTGGATCGCAGCAACGAGCGCCTGCGGGCCATTCTGCGTGCGTCGAATATGCTCCGGGTGGAGCATCGTGTGGACGTGCTGGCCGACCAGATTGCGGGTATCGTGAGTACCAGTTCTGGCTTTCGGCGGGCGAGCGTGGCCCTGGTGCAGCGCCAGCGCACCGCTGAGCCGGCGCTGCGCCTCGCCGCCGTGGCCGGCCCCGGCGGGTTCTCGTCGGCGCCGTTGGTGTCCCTGGCGCAGTTCAGCGTGCTCCTGCGCTCAGAGTATGCCCGTGGCGCCCTCACCTATTTGATCGAAGATGGATACGGCGCCGAACTGGGGCTGTGGCCCTCCGAAACGCCGCTGAGCGCCATCGCCGCAAGCGCAGAGGCGGCGCACCGCGAGCGCTGGCGAGACGGTGATGTGCTGGTCTGCCTGCTGCGGAACCGTCGCAACGAGCTGATCGGCCTGCTGGCCCTTGATGATCCGGAAGATGGTCTGCGTCCCAGCGCCGAGCAGGTGCAGATCCTGGAGATCCTGGCCAACCAGGCCGCCTCCGCCATCGAGAACGCCTATCTGTACGCGGCACAACAGCACAGCCTGAGCCGCATGATGGCGCTCAACGGCTTTGCGCGCGCCCTGAGCACCAGCCTGCGCTCGCCGCAGCAGATCCTCGCCCTCACCGCCAGCGGCATGCTGGAGATGAGCGGCGCGCGCTGGGCCACAGTGTTTCTGGGCGACCCGGCGGCGCCGGCTCTGGAACGGGCCTTTCATACCGGGACGCCAGACGCAACCGGCGCTGAGGCGGAACACCTCGCGCGCCAGGCCATTCTCGCCCGCCGCCCTCTCACCCGCCATCCCGTGCCACCGCAGGAAGGCCTGCTGGCTGTTCCCCTGCGGGGTTCCGGAAGCACCCCTGGCGCCATTTGCATTGGCTTTGAGACCGGCCTGCCCGACACGGGCGATGTCGAAAGCCTGGCGTTGTTTGCCAGCCAGGCCACTTCAGCGATCGAAGGGTTGCATTTGCTGACCCAGGTGCGCCAGGGTCGTGATCAACTCGCCTCGATTATGGCTTCGACTCGCGAGGGCATGCTCCTGGTGAGTGAGAGCGGTCATGTCGCAGTGGTGAATGTCGCGTTTTACCACCTGGCCGCGGTGCAGCAGTGGAACAATGCACCCGCCGAGCTGACCGGGATGCCCATCACCGAGATTCTGGAGCGCTGGCAGGCCGCGGGGCTGTTTCCGCCCCACGAGCTGGCGCTGCTCGCCGATGGTATTGCTGCCGTTGCCAGTGGGCGCGATAGCTTTGTGTCGGGCGAGTTCAACGGCGCGGGGCCGGGCGCCCCGGCCCTCGAGTGGTCGGTGCTGCGCGCAACTCGCGAGGGCGAGCCGGCGAGCCACGAACCGGCGACGGTCGGTCAACGCCGGCCGATCCTGCTAACCCTGCGCGATATCACCGCCGCAAAAGCGGCAGAACGTTTGCGCCATGACCTTGCGAACATGATGGTCCACGACCTGCGCAGCCCCCTCACCAGCATTATCACGTCGATTGATATGATCCTCCGCGGCGTCGTTGGCGAGATCTCGGAAAAACAACGCGAGATCCTGACAATCTCCTTTACCAGCGCGCAGAATTTGCTCAACCTGATCAGTATGCTGCTGGATATCAGCCGGCTCGAGGGCGGAGCCATGCCGGTCGAGTTGTCCAGCGTCGAGGTTGCCCCACTGGTGCAACGGGCGCTGGAAACTGTCGGCCCGATCGCGCGAGACAAGGACATTACTATCGAGATAGCGTGCGATCCTGCTGCGCCCCTGGTGTACGCCGATGCCGACCTGGTGTTGCGTGTGCTGCAAAATCTTCTCGATAATGCGGTAAAATACAGCCCCCCCCAGGGGCAGGTGTTGCTCAGTGCTGGCCCTGAGGGATCATCGCTGGTGCGTTTTAGTGTGAAGGACAACGGTATCGGCATTAAAGCAAGCGATCTGGAAACAATCTTTGCCAAGTTCGGACAGGTCAGCAATCAACGTCGCAAGGGCAGCGGCCTGGGCCTGACCTTCTGCAAGCTCGTGGTTGAGACCCACGGCGGGCGGATCTGGGTGGAGAGCACCCCCGGGAAAGGTAGCACCTTCCACTTTACCTTACCTGTAACGTGCCAGGATGGTGAATCCTGATATCAACACCGGGAAGCCGGGTTTCCCTGCTCCCTGACCGGAGGACCGGGGAGGGCGTAGCCATCCCCGGAACAAACCCGGGGCGCCAGGCGCCCCTACCGCCGGTTGGGGGATGGGGAAATCCGGTTTCCCCACCTGCGGTGAGCCTGTCGAACCGTGTCCCTCCCGGTGGGGAAGGTGTGCGGCGTTCTGCCCCCCCTCCGACCCTTCACTCGCCGCGGGGATGATCCCGGTGCCCTCGCCCACCGGGAGGGTTTGGGAGGGCGAAGCCCTCCCGGGAGAATCTCTCACGTGAACATAACCTGTGCGCGGGAGGGTCTGGGAGGGCGAAGCCCTCCCAGAAGAATCTCTATCCCTCACGTGAACATAACCTGTGCGCGGGAGGGTCTGGGAGGGCGAAGCCCTCGCAGTATCCTCAGCGGGAACCTCGTTTCCCGCGCCCCTGGCCGCAGGGAGGGTTGGGGCAGGTCCAGCCCGCATCAACCCTCTGCCGGTGGGAAAGGTTTGAGAGGACCGGACCCTCCCGGACATTAATGCTTCCGTGATATACGGCAAAGCCCTGCGAGTTTCTGACGATCGGAGTCAGCACAATCAACGGAGCTCGTCACCCCCGGACAGGCGCCTCCTGGCGCGCCGGAGCGACGGGCTTCTTTTGACCTCCCGGAAAGGCCCTGTCTGTGCGCGTGTGACCATGGCGTCCTTTAAACGACACGGATGGAAGGCAAGCGACACCTCGCCGGACACCACGATGTGGCGGTACAGCGGTACAGCGGCGTCCCCGCAGGTTTCCGGTCGCCGTGTCTCCCCAAAAGGGGCAAGACCAGCAGGTGATCTATGACAACCTCTCGACCGCGCATCGTTCTCCTCGTCAGTGCCAGCGTGGCCGACAGCGACTCGCTCCAGCGTGATCTGGCTGATGATCCGGACCAGGCCTACACCGTTGTGCTCACCGAACGCGGCGACCAGGCCCTGGAACAGTGCCGCGATCTGCGACCTGATTGTGTCATTGTCAGCGATACGCTTCCCGATACTGAATGGGCGGCACTGGCGGCAGTGCTCCAGACGGAATTGCCGTTGCCCCCCCCGGTTATTCTGCTGGTTGACGCCGGCAACGAGACCATTGCCCACCAGGCCCTCCGGCGCGGCGTTTACGACTACGTACTGCGTGGTGCCGCGCCAGAACGGATTCGGCTGACGGTGCGCAACGCGATTGAAGCAGCCGGTCTGCGCGTGAGCCTGGAGCAACAACGCGCGGCGCTTGCTGCAAGCGCCGCGCAACAGGCCGACCTGGCAGCCGAACGGGACGAGCTGGTGCGGAAAGAGGGCGAGACCCGGCGCCTGATGAACGAAGCCCTGGCGATTCTTGACACTCTCATCGACTCGGCGCCGATAGGGCTGGCATTCGCCGATCGCGACTGTCGCTACGTGCGCGTGAATCGCGCCCTGGCAACGATGAACGGCCGCCCGGTTGAGGAGCACCTCGGACGCCGTCCCTCGGAGATCTTTGGCGACGTTGGCGCCGGGTGGGAGCGCTGGTGGCAGACGGTGTTGACCTCCGGCGAACCGATCGTCAATCTGGAGGTCAGCGTTCTGCTCTTCGGGCGGCGCGAGTATGCGCTGGTGAGCTATTACCCGGTCCGCGACGTTAATGGTAACCTGCTTGGCGTAGGCAGTCTCGTAACAGATATTTCGGAGCGCAAGCGCAGCGAAATCGGCCAGCGCGTGCTGGCTGCGGCGGGAAGTATTCTGGCTACCTCGCTGGAGGTATGTAGGCTTGGCGATGCGGTGCGCACCCTCTTCCCCGATCTGGCCGATTACGGCCTGGTTCATCTCCAGGATGCTCAGGGGGAACTGCAACTGGTGGCGGTAGCTCACCGTGAGCGGGAGTTCGAGACCCAACTGGCGACCCGGTTCGCTGCCGAACGTCTGGCGATCACCGGTGAGGCGCATCCCATCCTGCGGGCGGTGGCCGAAGGTCAGACCTTGCGCAATGCCCCCGGCTTGATCGCCGCTGAAGCGGGCGCGCTTCCTGAGCAGCTTCAACCGGCAACCAGTGTGATCGCGCCGCTCCTGGCGCACGGGCGCTGCCTCGGCGCGCTAACGGTGGTTTCTGTCGAACCAGGGCGCCAGTATATCGGCGAAGAAGTGGCGGTGATCGAAGAACTGGCCCGGCGATGTGCTATGCTCACGGTTGCCGCCCGCTCCTACCAGGAGGTCCGGCAGGCCCGTGTCGCTGCCGAGTCGGCAGTGGAACAGCGTGACCGTTTCATCACTACCGCTGCCCACGAACTGAAGACGCCTCTGGTGGTGCTGCTGGGGAATGCGCAGCTCCTCCTGCGCCGCGCCGAGCAAGAGTTCTTTATGGACGCCGTCAATCGTCGCAATCTGCGCATCATCGTGGCGCAGGCCCAGCGCCTCAACCGGCTGATTGCCACCCTGCTCGACGTGTCGCGGCTGGAGGGTGGTCGCCTTGTCAGTGCCCGTGTTCCAGTTGATCTGTGCCGCGTCGCCAGCCAGCTGGCCGAAGAGTTTACCCCCATCCTGATTCGCCACGTGATCAGTGTGGATATGCCCGATGAGCCGGTGCTCGTGGCCGGCGATGAACTGCGCCTGGAGCAGGTGGTGCAGAACCTCTTGCACAATGCGATCAAATATAGCCCACGTGGAGGCGAAGTTCAGATTGTGGTTCGACGTGGCGAGAACGAAGCAGTGCTGAGCATTTCCGATCAGGGCATCGGTATCCCGGCGGCTGAATTGCCCCGGCTCTTCCAACGCTACTTCCGGGCCTCCAATGCCGAGGCTCGCCAGATCGGGGGCATGGGGTTCGGCCTGTTCGTGGTGCGTGAGATCGTTGAGAGCCTCGGAGGAACCGTTGAAGTGCAGAGTGTAGAGGGGAGCGGCAGCACCTTCACCGTGCGCCTGCCCCTGTGGACACCGGGCCCCGCGCTCGCGCCCGCTTCCTGACCACGTGTGGAAAAACTGTCACACAGAGTAGCCAGATCTCCAACCAGCGATGGACCGGATCGGTGGAGCCATCGGGTATGCTGTAGGGTACAGCGGATGCTGTTGTGGAAGGATGGACGTATGGGTTCCCACCCACCGCTCACCGCGCAGCTTGTCGCCGATCTGTTCCTCGCCATCGAGCAGGATGACCCGCTCGCTGCGCGCCTGGCCACCCAGGCCCTCGCCGAGCGCATCGGTGTCTCGGCTGCCGTGGCGCTCGCCGCGGCGCTGATTGCCGATCGGGCCCTGCTGCCTGAGCAGACTTCGCATCTGCCGGCGTGGAACCCGACCCTGGTGCGCTGCGCCTGACCCCGATGGGGTGTCTGCCGCTGGTCGGCATACTCACCGACCATCGCCCGCGTCGTTGCGACGGTGGTCGTGGGGGTCCCCTGTTGCCAGGATCGTGAGGCGCCATTCGGTGGGGAGGGCGTGCCGCCCCCGTGGGCGGGGGGATGGGGAGACCAGGTTTCCCTATACTCTGACAAGAAGACAGGTTTTTTTCCTGGGAGGGCTACGCCCTCCCAAACCCTCCCGGTGGGGAGGGCGTG
>JBDNDG010000218.1:0-7489 GCA_046719255.1 Chloroflexaceae bacterium | reverse complement strand
GACGTTCAGGATCGAGGTCAGGCCCCAGCCTTCGACGGGCAGGGCGCGGCCATCCGGGGGATAGGTGAAGCTGCCCACGCGGTTGAAGGCCCCACCGGCGTAGGTGTAGATGAACCCACGCCCGCTTTGCCAGGTCAACTGGAAGATGCGCTCGTTAACGACGGCAATCCCTTCGCCGAAATGCTCGCGCTCCAGGTTAAAGATCGCCGTGACCTGCCCGCTGCTCAGGTCAACCTTGCGTAGCGAGGAGGCACCATTCAGGCCGGTGCCCTCGTAGAACATGTTGTCCTCGAGGTAGACCAGGCCCTGGGTGAAGGCCTGGGGGTCGTGGGGGTAACTCTGCACCACGCGGGCGGTGAGCGAGGGCCAGGCTTCCGTGATGGGGTTCTGCGGCGCGGCCAGGGGCAGAGCGGCGGTGGGGGCAGGGTATGCCTGCGGGGCAGGATAGGCCGCCGGGGGCGCCGGTGCGGGTGTAGTACGCGCCTGCTGGCTGGCGGGCGAAGGCGAGGTGGCGGGCGTGGCGGCGCGGGGGGGCGCGCAGGCGGTGGCAAGAGCGATGGCGGCCAGCAGCGCCAGCAATCGCGCAAGGGCAGTCTGTCGCATCAACGTGATTCCTCGTTTGCTTTCACCAAGGCATTCTACCCCAGTCCAGGGCCAGGGGCAACACGACAGAGAGGGGATGGGTTCAGCGTTGGGGTAACCACGCAAACCCGGGAGCGAGGGCGACGGGGTGTAGCGGTCTCCGAGCGGGTTTTCAGGGATAGGTTTTTTTGCGGAGCGCATCAGGAAGCCGGCTGCCGTGAGCCCTCACTCCCCAGCCCCCTCTCCCGCGCGCATGTAGGGGCGGACAGAACGTATGGGCGCCGAGGAGCGTTATGGCATGGGGAGGCGCTGGTTGGCCCTCGCGCCCTCCCCCTCTCCCGCGGGTGGGAGAGGGGAGACCAGAACCACGCGCGGGGGCGTTCCAATGCGCTATCAGCCGTACTTGCGCGTATGTTCTGTCGGCCGTTAAACGGGCCAGGGGCTGGAAGCATGCGATTCGCTACCGGGAACATAGATCTGCTGGTTAACAAACTATTACCTCTGGTGAGCGGAATACGTCCCAGCCGTACAGAGGGGGCGGTACCATGATTAAATAGGGCCGCAGTGTAGCCAAAGGAGGCTGCCATGAACGTCACCAATGCCACCCCTCATCATGAGCGCGTACCTGCCGAACAAGAGGTACGCTACTACATGCGAACGCCGGCAGTGACGATCAACATCGCGGCGCCCCTCAGCGATGCCCTCGCACTGATGCGCGAGCACGACATTCGCCGGTTGCCCTGCGTGATCGATACGGGCGAACTGCGCGGCATCATTACCCAGGGCGATATCCGCGGCGCCGACGTGATGCGTCTGGCCGGGCTTGACCCTCTTGATATCGCCGAAGCCTTGCGGAGCGTCAAGGTCTACGAGGTGATGACCGAGCATCCGATCAGCATCTCGCCGGAGACGGGGCTACGCGAAGCGGCGCTGTTGATGATTGAGAACAAGATCGGCGGTCTACCGGTGGTGGATGAGCATAAGCACGTGGTTGGCATCATCACCGAGAGCGACTTGTTCGAGATCCTGGTCCAGCAACTTGAGCCACGCGAGCCGGATGCGTAGATCGCCGCTGTGATGGTCCACGTTGCGCTGCATACCCCCCGGGTGAGCACGACCGCGCGGGGCCCGGAGGCGTTGCGCGCCTCCGGGCCTCTCGTGTGGGCATGATCACATGTTACCTTTCCTGTATTCGCGTTGTGCGCTCCGCGCATGGGGCCTAACCTGAACGTATGGGGAAACCGGGTTTCCCCACGCCCCTGCCTATCGGGGGAGCAGGCAACCCCCATCGGGGAATGGGGAACCCGGGGCTCGCCATGCCCCTGCCCGCCAGGGCGGAAGATAGGGCCAGGGGAGGTCCTGGAGGCCCCCACTCCCCAACTCCTTTCGGCTACGCTCATGCTGCGCCGTGCGGCTCAGCCTGAAGGGGGGCCTCTCCCGCGCGCGGGTGCAGTAAAATAGGATATGTGCGCGGCCGGGCAGGCTGGCCGCGGCAATGGTCGCGAGGGCCAGATGGACGAGCGTGAGCGGGTGCGCCTGACGCGCATGGCCGATTGTGCCGGCTGAGCATCGAAGCTGGGGCCGGGCGCCCTTGCCAACCTGCTGGCCGCACTGCGGCTGCCCACCAGTCCACACTTGTTGATCGGGCTGGAGGTGAGCGATGATGCGGCTGTCTATCAACTGGACGCGCATACCGCGCTGGTCCAGACGGTAGACTTTTTTCCGCCGATTGTGGATGATCCCTACACCTTCGGCGCAATCGCTGCGGCCAACGCCCTCAGCGATGTGTATGCCATGGGCGGGCGACCGATACTGGCGCTAGCGATCGCGGGCTTTCCCGAGGATCTCGACCCGGCCATTGGCGCGGCGATCCTCCAGGGCGGCGCCGACAAAGTGGCCGAGGCGGGCGCGGTGGTGGCTGGAGGCCATACGGTGGTGGACCGTGAGCCGAAGTACGGTCTGTGCGTCACCGGGCTCGTCGATCCAGCGCAGATGACGCCCAAGGTTGGGGCGCGGCCTGGTGACAGGTTGTTGCTGACCAAGCCGCTTGGCACGGGGCTGATCACCACTGCCGCCAAGCGAGGGCTGGCCGATGCGACGCACCTTGAGGCGGCCGTCGTCAGTATGCTGCGCCTGAATCGCCGCGCCGCTGAACTGGCGGCAGAGACGGGCGCGCGCGCAGCTACGGATATCACCGGCTACGGGTTGCTGGGTCACGCCGCGGAGATGACGCGCATCGGCGATGTGGGTCTGCGCATCGTTGCCAGTGCGCTGCCGCTTCTTCCCGGCGCCCTGGAGTATGCCCGGGCAGGGATCGCCCCGGGCGGTCTGCGCCGCAACCAGCGCTACCTCGAGGAGCGCGGCGCTGTACGCTATGTCGCCACCGTTGATGAGGCGCAACGCCTGCTGCTCTTCGACCCCCAGACCTCCGGTGGCCTGTTGCTGGCTGTGCCACCCGATCGCGCCGACGAGGCCCTGCGGCGCTTCGCCGCCGCGGGTGAGCCGTGCTGGGGCATCGGGGAGGTGATTGCCGGCGCAGGGATCGAGATCGTCTGAGGTGTGGTTCACGCTCGCCCGGCCGTCTGGCATTCAGCGCCACGGCTCTACGGGCCGGGTGTGTGGAGGTGTGAAGCTGTGGAGCAACGTACCGCCGGTGTGGGCTAGCGAACCCTGTTTCACATGAAAATGGGGAGGCCCGCCGTCCCCATGCCCTGCCCGGCGAAGAGGGTTCGGGCAGACTGCGCTCTCTCAACCCCACCCCGGTAGCGCGAACACGTCCCGGGTCACCCCGTGGTCCGGGCACACGGTCGGGATACACGCATACAGGCCGCAGGCCCGCGCACCCGCGGTTTATTGCCCGGAGAGTGCAGCGCTGCCTGGAGGGCAGTCTATCCGCTGGCAGTTAGTGTTGTCGTTTAAGGGCGTTTCGGGTATCATAAGGGCATCGCCCACGCGGCGCGTTGGTGGCAGGTTATGCTCCTTAACACCGCTGGCCATTTCAGCGCGATCCAAACGACGTGAACGACGGAAAGGAGGCCCCGTCCGCGCCGCTGATCCGGGTTGCGGCGAGAAGAAAAAAACCTGAGAGCATAAAGATCGAAAGTATTGTGGAGTTGAAAACCTATGAGCACACCTGGCGAGGTGCGCAACGGAATGCGCTGGTTTCGTGCCGATCTGCACATTCATACACCGGCTTCTGAGGACTACGCTGAACCCGAAATCACCTATCTCGATATTCTCCAGGAAGCGGAACGACGCGAGCTTGACATCATCGCTTTTACTGACCATAACACCGTTCACGGCTACGAGCAGTTTCATCGCGAGTTAGACTTTTTGCAGGCGCTCGAGCAGGCCGGGCGGCTGACGGCCGAGGAACAGGCCCGGCTGATAGAGTACCGGCGACTGCTGGCGCGGATCACGGTGTTGCCCGGGTTTGAGTTTACCTCACACTTTGGCGCCCATATCCTCGGCATTTTTCCGCCGAACCGCCCGATCAGCCTGATTGAGACGACGCTGCTGCAACTGGGCGTGCCCGCCGAACACTTGAAGGCGGGAATCTGTGGTATTGCCAATACCCGCCACGTGACCGAAGCCTACGAGATCATCGCCCGTGCCGGCGGCCTGGTGATTGCCCCGCACGTCAATGGGCCCAACGGGGTAATTACTGAAACACTGCGGATGGGGACCAGCGGCCAGGCGCGCATTGCCGTCACCCAGAGCCCCTTCTTGCACGCCCTGGAGTTCGTGAACTTCTATACCGATCACGAGAAGTTCACGTCGCCGGGGTTCTACAACGGCAAGACCGAGCACTACGAACGGCGCATGTTCTGCATCCAGGGCTCCGATGCTCACCGCCTGCGCCGCCTCTCCGATGAGGATATGCAGGCCCTGCACCGCCATGGCATCGGCGATCGCTACTTCGAGGTGCTCCTGCCCGATCAGAGCTTCGAGTCGCTCAAGGCCCTCTTTACCAGCCAGGACTTCGACCGGGTGCGGGTGCCCAAGCGCGACCAGAAGCAGTGGGCTGTTGACGCGGTGCGCTTTGGTGCCTCTTCCGAGCGGCAGGTGCTGCGCGCGCCGGGCGATGAGACCCAGGTCGCCGACCTGTGGAAGGATGTGGCCGCCCTGGCCAACGCTGGCGGCGGCGTGCTGGTGATCGGCTGCGAGCCCGGCGGCAAGGTGGTCGGTGTCACACGGCCCGATCAGGTCAGCGAGGCGGTGCGGAAGAGCGCCACCGAGCAGATCACGCCGCAGCCTTACCTCTCCTTCGAGTTGATGAGCTACGAGGGGCAGGATGTCATGCGTGTGGAGGTGAAGGCCACCGACACGCCACCCTACGTGGGCGCCAACGGCGCGATCTACGTTCGCCGCGATGGCGAGACCGTCCTCGCCGATCGGGGCGAGATCATTCAACTCTGTCGGCGCGCCCTCGCCGAAGGCGCTTCTTCGCCCCTGGACAACGGCCAGGATCTTGACCTGCCCCGCTCGGGCGTGGAGATCGTCGGCGCCGTTAAACGGGGCGGCGTCTGGCTCTACGAGGTGCGTGACCTGCGCACGACCGCCGGAGTGACCCGTGACCGCGCCCAGGGTCTCTGGGCCTATGCCATCAGCCGCCACGAGGACCTGCGCGATGGCCGTATTGACCTGCAGAGCCAGGTCCGGTGGAAAGGTCGCCTGGGCCTCTGGCGAGCCTATCGCCAGGGCAATCGCACCAAGTACGATCTGGTCCATCGCGATGCGAATGGGGTGATTGACCATATCTTCTTTGGCGTGAGCGACTGGGGCCTGAGTGAGTCGTGGGCGGCCTTGCTCAACGAACGCAGCGGCGACGTAGTCGAACAGGAGCCGCAGGCCTTTGAACAGGCCGACGAGGCGGCTCTGCCCACCCTTGCCGACGACGTGCCCACCGAGGCAGCTCTGCCCGAGCCAGCAACCTGGGGGGAGCGGCGTATCCGCTGGCGTGGCCGCGGGGGCCTGGTGGCGGTGACCCGCGACGCGGCGGGCAAGGTGCGTTTCGATCTGGTGATGAAGGATAAGGACGGCACCAGTCAGCAGTCGTACCCCGGCGTTCCTGCCGAGAAGTTGACCGAGGCGTGGTTGAGCCTCATCCGCGTGCCGCGCCCACGCACCGGCATCGAGGTGGTCAGCGCGACGCGCGGTGAGGACGGGGAGTGGCAGTACGTCTTCCGCAACCTGCGCACTGGCGATGTGAGCGGCGTACCCTGGCGCCTCCAGGATATTGAGCCGGGCACTGTGCGGGAGTACGCCGCCCGTATGTATCAGCAGGATATGCCGCTCGATGAGGACCGGGTGCGCTGGTGGGGTAATCTGGGCTACCTGCGGCCGATGCGCAGCCAGGTCGATCTGGTCTTCGTAGATGAGTTCGGCGAGCCACATTTCTATTACGCGGCCCGCCGCGAGGAGCTGACCGGCGAGTGGCGTGAGTTGCTCGAGCTGTATGGCGAAATGTAGCGGATGGGGAACCCCGGGTTCCCCGCTACCCCTATCGAGGGGTTTGTGGGAGGGCGCAGTCCTCCCATGCCCTCCCTGAAGGGACGGGCATGGGGAACCCCCGGGTTCCCCGATGTTCACGCCAGCGCGCGCAGCGGATTCTCGAGGAGCGCCTTTAACTCCTGCAAGTAACGGGCCGCCACCGCGCCATCCACCACCCGGTGGTCGGCACTGATGGTGATGGTCATCATCTGGCCGATGCCAATGGTCTCACCCTTTACCACTGGCACCCTGCGCACAGCACCCACGGCGAGGGAGGCCGCCTGCGGTGGCGTGATAATCGAGACGAACTCACTCACGCCGTACATGCCCAGGTTAGAGACCTGGAAGGTCGCCCCTTCGAGTTCGTGCTGTTTGATCTTGCCGTCGCGCGCTCGCAGGGCCATGTCGCGAATCTCGGCGCTGATCGCGCTGAGACTCTTCTTGTCAGCATCTTTCACCACCGGGGCCACCAGCCCGTCGTCGAGGGCCACGGCGACGCTCACGTTAACCTGCCGGTGGCGCACGATGCCCGGCTGCCCCTCGGCGGTAAGTGCGTAGCTGCTGTTGACGGCGGGAACCTTGAGCAGCGCTTGCGCTGCCGCCTTGACCACCAGATCGTTCACCGAGACCCTGACACCGCTGGCGATGAGTTGCTCGCGCAGGGCCAGCGCGGCATCCATGTCCACCTCAATCGTTACGTAGATGTGGGGAACGCCCGGCTTGGACTCGCTCATAGTGCGGGCAATGGCCCTGCGCATGCGCCCCATGGCTTCGGCGCCGGGAAGGGTGGCGGGTGGCGGCGCAACCGGCGCCGGGGCGGGTGGCGGCGCAACTGGCGCCGGGGCGGGTGGCGGCACAACCGGCGCCGGGGCGGGTGGCGGCACAACCGGCGCCGGGGCGGGCGGCTGGCCAGCGGCCCGCATCCGCGCGGCAAACTCCTCGACGTTCTCCTTCAGGATGCGCCCGCCGGGACCGGTGCCGCGCACCTGCCGCAGATCCACGCCTAACTCCTCGGCGATGCGGCGCGCCACCGGCGAGGCAAGGATGCGCCCGTTCTCATCGGCGGGGAGCGGCGGGGCAGCTACCACGGCGGCAGCCGGCGCCGGCCCGGAAGGAGCAGCAGTCACCGTAGCCGGCGCCGGCGCGGAGGGGGCCGCCGCCACAACCGGCCCCTCACCGATCAGCGCAATCACCTCACCGATAGGCACCGTCTTGCCCTCAGGGACAATGATCTGCTGGAGCGTGCCGGACTCAAACGCCTCCAGCTCCATTGTGGCCTTATCGGTCTCGATCTCGGCGATGATCTCGCCCACGACGACCGGATCGCCCGGCTGCTTCAGCCAGCGCCCGACCGTGCCCTCCGACATCGTATCGGACAGGCGGGGCATCGTCACTTCGCCCATACAGCACCTCG
>JBDNDG010000217.1:0-7492 GCA_046719255.1 Chloroflexaceae bacterium | reverse complement strand
CGGCCAGCAGCGGTCGCTTTCAACCCGCGCCAGGGCGGCCTGTAAGCATCACTGCCGCGCTGCTCCTCACGCTACCCGTTCGAGAGCGGTAGCGTCCAGTGCCTCCATTTCTGCCGGGCGCCGCAACGTAGCCTGAACGTCAGGGGCGGATCACCCTCCGCCCCTCTTTCATGCCGGCGCCTGTGCGGCTGCGCCGCACAACGATACCAGGACGAACACAAGCACAGCGCCGCTGCGCCTGCAGTGTATCAGCCTTGCGCAGGGAGACCCGGTTTCATCGCGCCACTCCCTGTGAGAATCTGGGAGGGCGCAGCTCTCCCGGAAGAATCTCTGTATATTTCTGTAGCGGGCGGCGTAGCCGCCCGGCACGCTGGTATGGCTGAAGATTTCTACGACCGCGCAACGATTGTGGTGCGCTCCGGGGCGGGTGGCAACGGCGCCGCCACCTTCCGCCGCGAGAAGTACGTGCCCCGCGGCGGCCCCAACGGCGGCGATGGCGGGCGCGGGGGCCACGTGTATCTGATGGCCGATCCGAACCTCAATACACTGCTCCACTTTCGCTACGAGCGTACGTTCGTTGCCGAAGACGGCGGTCACGGGCAGAAGAACAACATGCACGGGCGCCAGGGCAAGGATCGGGTGGTCCGCGTGCCCCCCGGCACGGTCGTGCGCGCTACCATCGATGGGGTCACCTACGAAGTTGACCTGGCGCGCCCCGGGCAGCGGCTGCTTGCCGCCCGCGGGGGCAAGGGCGGGCTGGGCAATGTCCATTTTGCCACGCCAACGCGCCAGGCGCCGCGCATCGCCGAACTGGGCGAACCCGGCCAGGAGCTGGAGTTGCAGCTCGAGTTGAAGCTGCTCGCCGACGTGGGCCTGGTCGGCTTTCCCAATGCCGGCAAGTCGACCCTGCTCTCGGTCATCAGCGCCGCGCGCCCGAAGATCGCCGACTATCCCTTCACCACCCTCCAGCCCAACCTGGGCATCGTCGAGGTCGGCGTCCACGATCGCTTCGTCGTGGCCGATATTCCCGGCCTGATCGAGGGCGCCCATACCGGCGTCGGGCTGGGCTACGACTTTTTGCGCCACATCGAGCGCACTCGCGTGCTGATCCACATCGTTGATGCAGCCGGGGTTGATTTCCGCGACCCGGTCGCCGACTACCACGCCATCAATGCCGAACTGCGCCTCTACCAGCCGGCGCTGGCAGAGCGCCCCCAGATCGTGGCGCTGAACAAAATGGACCTGCCCGCGGCCCGCGAGAACCTGCCGCGCCTCCGCGCTGAGCTGCCCGTCGCGCCCGAGGATCTCTTCCCGATCGCCGCCGCGACCGGTGAGGGCGTTGACGCGCTGATGCGCCGCGTCGCCGACGTGCTGCGCGCCCTGCCCGTTCCGGTGCGCGATCCCGTCGATCCCAGAGAGCCGCCGCTCACATGGCCCCTTCCGCCGGTGGACGAGAATGCCTTTAGCATTACCCGCGAGGGTAAGGCCTGGCGTGTGCGTGGGGTGCGCATCGAGCGGCTGATCAAGATGACCAACTTCGCCCAACCCGAAGCGCTCGACCGCCTCCAGCGCGTGCTCGAGGCCAGCGGCATCAGCCAGGCCCTGATCGAGGCCGGTCTCCAGGAGGGCGATACGGTCCGCATCGCCGATGCCGAACTGGAGTGGGATAGCCTCCGGTTTGAGTGAAGGGCGCAGGCCGCTCAACCAGACCCCTCCCAACCGCGGCGCCAGCACCCAGCAAAGCCCGGCTCTCCCTTCGAGAGGAGCCGGAGAGTGTGCCGTTCGCCTGATCCCCCTCGTTCACGTTCGTTTACCAGCAGGGCTTGAGCAACGTCCGCGTCCGGCGGGGCGGTCACACCGCCCCACAACATAGTTCTGGCGCGTTCTGGTAGCGAAGCCGCCAGAACGCGCCAGAAAACCGGGGTTTGGAGCTTGCCCCAACGACGTGGCATACCCTTAACAACCCCTGGATTGACATATCACCAGTGGTTGCTATAATCAGAACGCGTGTTTAGTATTTTTGTGCCGTACAAACGTTCATGCAGCCAATTGCGATCATCGGCTCGCCGAACAGCACCACCACCTTCACCGTAGATATTCTCGAAACGGCGCGTGACCGGGCGCTGGATCACGCCTGGGTCACCTTTGAGGTGGTGGAACGCTTCAACGGCAGGGCCTACCGCAAGCGGGCGCTCTGCCAGCTTGGTGGCATTGTCACCCGGAATCGCTGGCATGAGGACCCGATCATCCGCGCGGTGATCAAGCACCAGGGCGCCCTGCCGGCCCTCTCCGGCGAGAGCGACCTGACCAGCGCCCAGCTGACGGCCCTGGGCGTGTTTTTGCTCGAAGACGACGGACGGGTGCGACGCCGCACCACCCTCTCCACGCCGCCGCCCAGCGGCACTCCCGTCTTTCCCGCTACTGCCGAGGCGCTCCAGGCTCTGGTGGATACCGAGCCGGGTATCTTCTACGCCGGCACCTCCCCCGGCGATGGCCTGCCCGTGCCCCTCACCCTGCGCCACTTCGGGCCGACCGAGGCCGGCGGGTTCGGCGAAGCGGTCATGATGGGCATCTTTGGCCAGACCCGCAGTGGCAAGTCCATTCTCGCCGCGCAACTCCTGGCCGGATTCGCCAGCAATCCCCAAATGGGCCTGCTCGTGCTTGACCCCCAGGGCGAGTTCGGGCGCGATCGTTTCGCCGCTGGCGACCACCGGGTTGATTTTAGCATCAAACGCCTGTTTGGCAGCCTGCGCGTCAGTCGTGCCGTGCGTGTGGTCAGCACCGACGAGGTGGCCCTCGAAGGCCCTGAAGCCTTCACCGAAACACTGCGGCGGGCCGGGTTCTTCGACAGTCTGGGCTTCAAGGGGGCCGGCAAAGAACGCGAGGCCAGCGAACGGCTGTCCAACCTGATCGCCGAGTTGACCGACGCCGAGGGTCGGCGCCGGCCCGTGCGCGATCTGCGCGGCGCCGATCTGCCGCTCCTGGTGCGCGACCTGGCACGCTTCGCCGATGTGATCTACGCCAGTCGCCCCGGCACCACCCCCGGCGAGGGCCAGCGCGCCCAGGACGTGCTGGCGCGTTTCCAGCTCGATGAGGCCCGTCTCAAGCGAGTCTGGGCCAGTGCCCTGTCGGCCTTCCGCACCGACACGGGCCGCGTACCCCTCTCGCAGCTCATCCAGCGGGTGCTCTCCGATCGCGAGGTGGTTGTTCTCTCGTTTGCCCAGGAGGGTTCGCACGACGCGGTACCCTACTTCCTGCTCAACGAGATCCTGACCCGGCTGCGCCAGGTCATCCACCGTAGCTTCAACCATGGGCAGCAGTCCAATGCGCTGGTGGTGCTCGATGAGGCCCACCTCTTCGCGGGCGAGCACGCCGCTGAGACCAGCGATGGGGCGCGCACCCGCGCCCTGCTGGCCCAGAGCGTGCGCATGACCGGCAAGTACGGCGTCGGCTGGATGTTCATCACCCAGACGCTCCACGATTTCGATAAGATCGTGCTGCGGCAACTCCAGGTCAAGTGCTTTGGCCAGGGCTTCAAGCTGGGCGCCGATCGTGAATATGTGGAAACGGAACTGGGCAAAGAAGGTTTCGCGCGCTACTGTTCGTTACCCGATCCAAAGCGCACCGGGCGCTATACGTTCATGATCACCGGGCCGATTGTGGCCCTGGGCAGCCTGGGGACGCCACTGGTGTTGCAGGGCTTTCGCAGCGCCGATGACTTGATGCGCGCGAATCCTCATTGTTTCCAGCCACACTGATCAGGAACATCGGGGAAACCGGGTTTCCCCACGCCCCTGCCTGCGGGGAGGGTGTGGGAGGGCACAGCCCTCCCAACAGTAAGCCTGTCGTTATCCCGGCAGGGCGGCGTAGCCGCAAGGGCTTCTGACGGCTGATCTACGATGTTGGGCAGTGAGGAACAAGAATGAACGATGCGCTCGACGCCACGCGCGGCTACCTCACCGCCGGGGGCATTCGGCTGAGTTATCTGGATTGGGGCGGTTCCGGGCCGCCGGCAGTTCTGTTGCACGGGATCACCAGCAGCGCCGCAACCTTCTGGCGCGTGGCCCCGGCGCTGCGGGCAGCGGGGTTCCACGCCATTGCCCTGGATATGCCCGGTCATGGTGAGAGCGACGTGTCTCCGGCCCATGACCTGGACACGATTGCCGGGCTGGCCGGCGAGGCGATCGAACACCTGGGGCTGCGCGGGGTGCGGCTGATCGGCCACTCCTGGGGTGGGGCCACTGCCCTGGCCCTGGCAACCGGCGCTCACCCCGCCCGCGCCGTGCTGACGCGGGTGGTACTGGTGGACCCGGCGCTGACACTCGCGCCGGAGTGGGGCGCGGCGCGCCTGCCCGAGTTTCTGGCTGGCGTGGGTGAGCCGGCCGAAGCCGTGCGCCCGCAGGTGCGCGCCAGTAACCCCGCCTGGGACGAGGGCGACGTGTACTGGAAGAGTATCGCCCTGGAGCAGTGTCGGCGCGCCCAGGTCGAAGGATTCTTTCTGCCGCGGGAGGGGTGGAGCCTGGTGGAACGGGTGGAACGTGCGGAGGTGCCGCTGCTTGTGCTGGTGTGCGAGCCGGCCTTCAGTGTTATTCCAGCCCCGGTGCTGGAGGAGCTACGCGCCCGCTTGCGCGACGGTCGGGGTCGGGTTGAACAGGTGCCGGGAACGAACCACAACATGTTTCGCGGCCCCGGCTATGCCGCGACCATAGCAACCCTCCTGGCCTGGTTGCGCGCCTGAGGCGGGCGGCGCGCCTTCACGAACGTGGCCCCCTGTTCCGCCAGCGGGTGCGCGGGCCGTAGCGTCAGCAGCCTGGCGCCCGGTCCGGCACTCGCGCTGGAGCGTTTACGATGCCTGCTGCTCCCGTCGCTGGCCAACCTGGTTCGTGGCGCTGGCGTTGTTTGGCTTGTAGCCGTTGCTGCGCACGATCTCGGCGTAGCGGCGCGTGCTGCGCGGGTCACGATGGCCGAGAATGCGCCGCACCACCTGCTCGGGGTAGAAGGCGATCAACTCGGCGGCGGCCGTGTGGCGCAGGTGGTGCAGCGTGTAGCGTGGCACCTCCTTGCCATCAACCACGTCCACCAGCCGGGCCTGCTTGCACACCTGCACCCAGCGGCGGTGCAGCGTATCGTAGGAGGCCCGGTTGCCGCGCGAAGACTGGAACAGCGGCGTATCGGGCGACACATCGTCGCCCAACTCGCGCAGCCAGCTCCGCAGCCCACGCAGGCTGCGTGGCATGGCGTCTGGTGTCAACACGACCATGCGCTTGGTGCCACTCTTCGTATCCTGCACCAGCAACACCTCGCGTCCCGGCTCGAGGATCACATCGCCGACGTTGAGGTTCAGCACCTCATCGGTGCGGACGCCGATCTCGCGCAGCAGGGTGAAGATCAGCCGGTAGGGTTGCGGGCTGGCGTTAATCGCCGCATCGAGCGCCCGACGTTCGGCTTCGCTGGCGATGGGCTGCGGGCGGTGCTCGGCGTGGTAGCGCGCGCCCACCTGTTCAACCGGGTTGCCCGTCACATAACCCTGGCTCAGCGCCCAGCGGAAAAAGCGCCCCAGACTGGCAATGCGCCGGTTGGTCGTCCCCGGCTGTTCGTTCCGGCTCTCCAGAAACGCCTTGATGTCGCTGGTCGCGATGGCTTCCAGCGGCATCGTTAGCGCCGCTGCGGCCGTGCGCAGATCACACCGGTACGATGTGATCGTGTTGGTACTCAGCCCGTGCTCGCGCTGAATATCGCTCAGAAACGTTTCCAGTTCACTGGCGATCGTACGCGACCCGGGCTTGCTCGGGCTATCGCTGCTGGACATGGTCGCCCTCCTCTATCACCGCGGGATGGTTGTTTTCCACTTACTCGCACGGCGCCGCTGCCGTAACAAGGCTCACTCCTCAGGCCGAACAACATCTACCCCTGGCAGTATTCCGGGGCGTCACCACGGTGACGCCGGCAGACGGTGCTGGCCGGGTCGTGGAACTATGCCGATTGACAGCGCGGTGAGCGCGGTGTGCTTCCGCAGCGGCCATCAGCCACGGTGCAGGTGCGCAGCCGCAAAGTTCTGTCGCAAGTGCTGACCCTGTTTTGCATTATAGCAAAAACTACGACACATTTCTAGTTCTACGTCGCGAATATTTAGACTTCAGCCATTCGCGGGCCGCCGGATTATTGGCGTCTGTTCCCGGGTACGCCCGCGCGCCGGCTCCCCGTCTCTGGCCTGCGCCGCCTATGCCCCGCATTGACGCACCACGGGCTTTGTGTTACGGTAAAAATGCAGTAAACGTACCAGTCATTACTGATGGAGTTGTGCGTATGCCGAACCTGACCGTGGCAGGGAAGACGCTGGAGGTGCCGGCCGGGAAGCGCCTGGTGCTGGCAATCGAGGAAGCGGGGGTGGAAATCGGACATCGCTGCGGCGGCTTTGCGCGCTGCACAACCTGCCGGGTTGCTTTTGCAGAGGGCGAACCAGCTACGATGACCCGGGCCGAGTACGAGAAGCTCACCGAGCGCGACCTGTTTGGCCATTACCGTCTGGCCTGTCAGATCGTCTGTGATCACGATATGGCTATTGCCGAGGTGACCATGACCCGAGAAAATCAGGGCTGGACCGATACCGGTCCTCCTCCTGAGGCCACCGTGACTCCCGAGGCAGTGTTTTATCCAATTGATGAGCTGAACGCCTGAGACCCCGGGCCTGGGTTCAATGGACGCGGGGGGGTGGCCGTAGCGACGCAGCGCCGCTGCGTCGCTACCCGTTTTATTTCGCTGTTGTGCGGCGTAGCCGCATGGATGGCTGATATGAGGATAGGGAACCGGGGGTTCCCTTCTACCCCTGTGTGCGCGCAGCAGCTTCCTCTACTGGAGTGCCTGCTGGACCAGATCCTCAAATACCCGGAAGGGCAGTGCCCCGCGCAACAACTGGCCGTTGACCAGGAAGTTGGGGGTGGAGTTGACGCCGAAGCGCGCCGCAGCCGCCTGTTCCTGCTCGATGCGTTGCAGCGTGGCCGGGTCGTCGAGGCAGGCGGAGAAGGCGTCGCTGTCAAGCCCCAGCTCGCCGGCGAACTCGATGAACACCTCGCGGTCGCGTTTGGGTACGCCGCCCCACTCCTCCTGATGCGTGGCGAAGAGGCGCTCGTACATCGGCCAGAACTGCCCCTGATCGGCAGCGCATTGCCCGGCGGCGGCTGCCAGGGGCGCCGAGGGGTGAATGTCGGCCAGGGGAAAGTCGCGCGCCACGAAGCGTACCCCGCCGGTTTGCACGAAGGACTCGATGATCTGCGGGCGTGTGTCGCGGAAAAACTGCTGACAGAACGGGCACTCGTAGTCGGTGAACTCGATGATCAGCACCGGCGCGTTGGGGTCGCCGAGGGCGCGCGGATCATCGGAGCGCAGGTGCAGGGCCTCGGAGATGTCAGGGAGCGCGGGGCGAGGCGCCGCTGTGGGGATCGTCTCTGGATCGATGGGGGCAAGTGTAGGACGTGGCTGGAGGGCGACGCTG
>JBDNDG010000216.1:0-7493 GCA_046719255.1 Chloroflexaceae bacterium | reverse complement strand
GCGAATGCCTCCCAACCCCTCCTTGCTTCCAGAGACGTAGAGCAACCCGGGTTTCCCCACCCTTCCGATCAGGCGTCGTAGTACATCATGAACTCGTAGGGGTGCGGGCGGAGCGCGATAGCGACCGCCTCTTTGCGCTTCCCTTCGATATAGTTGGCGATCACATCCTCAGTAAAGACGTTCCCCTTCAGCAGGAAGGCATGATCGGCTTCGAGGGCATCGAGGGCCTCGCTGAGCGAACCGGGCGTGCCGCGAATGTCGGCCTTCTCCTCGGGAGAGAGTTCGTAGATGTCCACGTCGAGCGGCCTGGGCGGGGTGATCTTGTTCTGGATACCGTCCAGACCGGCCATGAGCATCGCCGCGAAGGCCAGGTAGGGGTTGCACATGCCGTCGGGGGCACGGAACTCGATCCGGCGCGACCTGGGCGATGAGGAGTAGGTCGGAATGCGGATGGCCGCCGACCGGTTACGCACCGAGTAGACCAGATTGATCGGCGCCTCGAAGCCCGGCACCAGGCGGCGATAGCTGTTGGTGGTCGGCGCGCAGATCGCCAGGAGCGCCGGAGCGTGGTGCAGGATGCCGCCGATGTAGTACTCTGCCATCTCGGAGAGCAGCGCGTAACGCGCCTCATCGAAGAACAACGGCTCGCCGTCCTTCCACAGGCTCTGGTGGGTGTGCATACCTGAGCCGTTGTCACCGAAGATCGGCTTGGGCATGAAGGTGGCGGTCAGGCCATGGGCGCGGGCCACGTTCCGCACGATGTACTTGTACTTCTGCAGCTTATCAGCCATGTTCACGAGCGAGTCGAAGCGCATATCGATCTCGCACTGGCCAGCTGTAGCTACTTCGTGGTGGTGCAACTCGATGTCAATGCCGATCTCCATCATCTTCAGGATCATCTCCGAGCGGATGTCCTGCAGGGTGTCGGTCGGCGGCACGGGGAAGTAGCCTTCCTTGTGGCGGATGCGATAGGCCTTGTTGCCGCCTTCGACCTCGGCGCCGGTGTTCCAGACCGCCTCGGGGCTGTCGAGGAAGTAGAAACCGTGGTCGGCGGCCTGGCTGAAGCGCACGTCGCTGAAGAGGAAGAACTCGGCTTCGGGGCCGAAGTATGCCGTGTCGGCGATACCGGTGCTCTTCAGGTACGCCTCGGCCTTGTGCGCAACGGTGCGCGGGTCGCGCGAGTAGGGCTGCCGCGTGATCGGGTCAATGATGTCGCAGATCAACACCAGGGTCGGCACCTTTAGCGTCGGATCAATGAACGCCGAGTTGGGGTCAGGGACCATGAGCATATCGCTCTCGTTGATCACCTGGAATCCCTTGATCGACGAGCCGTCGAAACCCAGCCCGTCCTCAAACATGTCCTCACTCAGGCGCGACGCGGGGATCGAGTAGTGCTGCCATCCGCCGAACAGGTCGGTAAAGCGCGTGTCAACGATCTGGATGCCGTTGTCTTTGATGAGTTTCAGGACGTCCTTCGGGGTCATGCTCATAACACTGGTCTCCTTGTCGCTGCAGACGAACGTGGTCCTACGGACGCGCGCAATGCAGCACCGCGCCGCAACGTGTCAGCAAAATGAATGACCGGAACAATGTATACACACCGACTAACCGCCGGGGAGGCGGCTATGCTGGCAGGGTGTGATGGGGAAGAGTGAGGTGTACCGATCGTGTCGACTCGGTGCGCCGTCGCAAAGTCGGACACATCGTGTGCCGTGAGCGCCACGATGCGATGATCTCCTACGTGGGATCAGGCGAGTTAAACTCCAGCGGAACCTTTCATACCATCTTAATCTCAGTCCCGGGTCCCGGCTACGGTAATCTTGCACAATCTCGCCACCGGTTGTTTTGGATACATGGTACTGCTGGCAAACCCCGTGTTGTCCGCGCCGGGTGTGTGGGCGTGCCACCCGTATGCGGGCCGGAGACTCGCGTACCCCAGCCTGCGCGAAACCGTCAGGGCCGAAGCATGCGCGCCCACCCCCGCCGCGGGGCCGATGGCCGCGCACGCGCATGCTTCAGCCTGCCCCCCGCCGGGGCGTCCTGCCGCCCCGGGGCGATGCCGCAGCCCTGGAACGTGCTTGCCGGTTGCAATCGGCTGTGCTATAATCTGGAGCGGCAGCCAGTCTGGCAGGTGACGTACGCGCCTGCCAGATTTCTTGTGTCACGGAGCGGCCTGCCAGTCCCGCGCGCGTGCGGGCGCCTGGCGCTGGCCCTGTACAAAGGTAAGGAGCGTCCGGCGATGTCGGATCAGATTTTAATGGAACTGGCTCAGCGCCAGATGAAGCAAGACATCCCCGACTTTCGGGTTGGTGACACCGTGCGCGTGGGCGTCAAGGTGGTGGAAGGGAACCGCGAGCGCGTGCAGGAGTTTGAAGGGGTGGTGATCCGCCGCCGCAGCGGGGGGATCAACGAGAACTTTACGGTGCGCCGTATCGCCTCGCACGGTATCGGCGTCGAACGAACGTTCCTGCTGCACGCCCCGCGCCTGGACTCGATCAAGGTCATTCGCCGCGGCAAGGTGCGCCGGGCCAAGCTCTACTACCTGCGTGGCCGGTCGGGTAAGGCCGCCCGTATCAAAGAACGGCGGAGTTAGTGTCTCGCCCCTTGCCGCGCTGGAGGGTTCGGGAGGGTCCAGCCCTCCCGGGAGCCGGTCCAGCGAGCCGGTCTGGTTGCCCGGGGTCCCTGCTACGAAGTAATTTGCGATGAGCGCCCTCTACCGCCGCTTCATCGAGCGCGTTTTTCATCATTTTTACCGCGAGTTCGCGTGGACGTTCGATCCCGTGGCCTGGGCGGTGTCGGGGGGGCTGTGGTTCGGCTGGGTGCGGGCTGCGCTGCCCGACGTGCGCGGGCGCGTGTTGGAACTGGGCTTTGGCACGGGGCACCTTCAACTGGCCCTGGCTGCCCGTCCGCACGTGGTGGGGGTTGACGCTTCTCCGCAGATGGCGCGCATCGCCGCCCGGCGCCTGCGTCGCCACGGGCACGCGCCGCGCCTTGCCCGTGGGTATGCCCAGGCGTTGCCGTTTCCCGCGGCGTCTTTTGATACCGTGGTCGCTACCTTTCCGTCGGAGTACATCCTCGATCGGGCAACGCACCAGGAAATTCACCGTGTGCTCGCGCCCGGCGGTCGCCTGGTGGTCGTGCCGCTGGCCCAGATTGACCCCGGCATCTACGCCCGGCTGATCGATGTGGTGTACCGCCTGGCCCTGCTCGCGCCGGTCTACCGCGATCCACGGGCCGAGCCGCCGGTCGTGCCGCTGCGGATCGACGGCATGCGCCTGACGCAGCAGTGGACACGGGTGGGGCCGAGCCAGGCGCTGGTCCTGATCGGCGAGCGGGACGGGGCGCCGGTGGATCACCCTGTCGGCCATGCCGCCTACCACTGAGCACGAACGGGCGTTGCAGGCGCAGGGATACACGCGCATCGCCGGTCTTGACGAGGCCGGACGCGGTTGCTGGGCCGGGCCGGTGGTGGCGGCGGCAGTGGTGCTGCGCGATGCGGCGTTGCTCCAGCCCGAACTGCTGGCCAGCGTTGATGACTCGAAACAACTTACGGCCGCCATGCGTGTCAGGGGCTACGAGCAGGTGCGCGCCGCGGCGCTGGGGGTGGGTATCGGGATCGTGCCGGCCTACGTCATTGATGCCTTCGGCATCGTGCCGGCCACCCGCCTGGCGATGCTCGCGGCGCTGCTGCACCTGCCCTTCCTTCCCGACGCTCTGCTGATCGATGCCCTGCGCCTCCCCGACGTGGCGCTGCCCCAGGAGGCGCTGGTCAAGGGCGACAGCCGCAGCCTGACCATTGCCGCAGCCTCGATCGTGGCCAAAGTGACGCGCGATCGGCTGATGGATACCGCCGACCGGGCCTATCCGGTCTATGGCTTTGCGGCCCACAAGGGCTATGGCACCGCCGCCCACCGGCACGCCCTGGTCCGCTACGGCCCCTGCCCGCTCCATCGGCGCAGCTTTGCCCCCCTGCTCCACGTCGTCGAACCGGGCACGGAAGCCGCGCAATAATTGCCGGGGAGGAACCTGCTATGCCTGTCAAACCAACCCTCGCCGATCTGATGCGCCAGTTGCGCCGGGCCGGGCTGCGCCCGTCCAAACATCTGGTGGAGCAGATCCTCGCCTTCGGTGCGGAGGCGCGAAACGAACTGCTCAAACTGGCGACCAGCATCGCCGATCTGCAAAAACCCTTGCCAGAGATGCTCGGCCCGCTCCATGCCCTGCGTCTGCTCGGCGAACTCCCCGACGAGTCGATCATCGTGCCGCTGCTGGAACGACTGCCGGCGCCGGTGTTGAGCAAAGACGACGTAGCGTCACAGTTGTACAACACGGAAGTGCTGGACATAATCGGGCGGATCGGGGCGCCGGCCCTGCCTGTGCTGCTGAGCTACGCCGACGGTGAAACCCATCCGCCGCTGGCGCGTACCTTCGCCGTGAACGGCCTCGCGCACGTGGCGATCCGCGCGCCCGAACTGCGCGACACGGTGATCGCTGAAGCGCGCCGTCGTCTCGAAACCGACCAGCCGCTGCCGATCAGCACGGGCGCTGTGATGGCCTTGAGTGAGCTGGGGGACAGCGATAGTTATTCGTTGGTGATGGCCGCGTACCGGTCGGGGCGCGTCGATCAGTCGGTGGCGCGGGCGGCGACCGCGCGACAGTTCCTGCTTGGCGGCGGACGGCCTACAATAGCGAGTGTTAACGATAGTTTCTTTGAGCGCTACGACCGGAACGGCCCATTCTTTGCCTCCGACTTCGACGAAGATCTCGAGGACGACAACGATTAGCGCCAACCAGGCACAGGCGAGGCCCCGGTATGCGTCCACGCACTCACTTGTTCACGTCGTCGGTCCTTGGCCTGGCGCTGTACCCACGCCGTCCGGAGTGTCTGGTGGCCCTGGTAGCAGCCAGCACCCTGGTTGACCTCGACCACCTGGTGCTCTACGGGCTGCGTACGGGCGACTGGAGCGTGGTGGGGGCGCTGCGCTACCACCGCTACCGTGGCCGGCGTTACACCGCGGGCGATACGCGCCCACGCTACGGATCGCTCCGCTCGTGGATTCACAACCCCTGGCTGGTCCTACCGCTGGCCTGGGTCTGGGCCGGTATGCGCCCGGCGGCGCGCCCGCTGGCCCTGGGCCTGAGCCTGCACCTGTTGCTCGATCACGTGGATCTGCCGTGGCACGTGCAGGCCCGGCTGCGCGCCCGTGGGGCCTGCCAGGCCTGTGGGCGGCGCGGCGCGCGCCTGGCCGTCTACCGCTGCGCCCACGCTGGCCCCAGGCGCTACCTGGCGCTCTGCCGGGCCTGCGGACGCCGGGCGATGACCGTGGGCAGGCAGGGCGATAGCAACGTCCCGGTTTTCGTGCCCTGAGGAGCGCACAGCACGGCCTCGAAGGACGCGAACGCCCCTTCGCTACGGCCTGCGCTTCGCTCGGAACAGGCTTCGGCCCGCTATGCGTTCGCTGTCCGACGCTGTATTCGCCCGGCGTGAGCAGGCCGCATCCGGCAGGGAGGGCCAACCCTGTGGTACACTATCTCCGCGAGCAAGGCACAACCGCTCACCGGGAGGTTGCCCATGAATGACGATGATGACCCGCTGGAACAGCCGAACCGCGAAAGCCCGGGCGAAGAACTCGAGCGCCTGGCCCGCGAGAGCCTCGAGGCTCAGTCCGATCTGTCTGATCTGGACGGGATGCGCCGGCGTTGCCAGCGGGTGATCGATCTCTACGCGCAGGGCCACATCACTGGCCCCAGTGACAACTTTCACGCCGCGTGGGTGCTGCTCTGTGGAGAGACCGCGGCGCACTTCAGCCTGGCGCGTATGTTTGCCCGGCGCGCGGCGGAGCTGGGCGAAGCGCGGGCATGGACGCTGGAGGCGATGGCGTGGGATCGCTGGCTGGTGGCGACCGGCAAGCCGCAGCGCTTTGGCACCCAGATCCTCAAACAGCACGGACGCTGGTCGCTGGGCGCCGTGGATCCCACCGTCAGCGACCTGGAGCGGGCCCTCTACGGGGTGCCGCCGCTATACGTTCAGCAGCAGCGGGTGGAGCAGTTACAGCGGCAAGAGAGCGCCTGAAACGGGCCGAGATGTGGGGCAGCGCGGCCAGGCGGAGGGGCCTGGTCGAGTGCGCGCCCGGATCAGCTCTGAAGGGGCAGGTGAACCCAGCGGGACGCCCCGGTGGCGGCGCCGCTACTCCGCTCCTTCGTGATGAACGTCGAGCAACGCCGCCCGCACGGCAGATCAGCGCGGCTCGGGTGTGTCTTCGTCAGGTGTGCGTTCGCGCAGGCCCTGGAAGAGTTGCTGGAGCAGATCGCGCAACTCCTGAACCTGGCTCTCGGACAGCGTTCGCATCCGGCGGCTGACACGGGCGTGGTGGCGCGGCTTGATGCGCCGGAGCTTGTCTGCGCCTTCGGGAGTGAGGCAAATCAGGCTGACGCGACGATCCTGAGGGTCATTGCGGCGGGTGACGTAGCCCTTGCTGATCAGGCGATCGACGATACCGGTCAGGTTACTATTGTCACAGAGCATACGCGCGCTGATCTCGCTGAGCGGGACACCTTCGGGTGTGGCATAATTGAGGATCATGAATTGAGGAACGGTGAGGTCCTCGCTGCGCAAGTCATAGCGGTTGTAGATGTCCATCATCGAATTGACCTGGCGGAGGAGGGTGTAGGCCTCAAGCTCGGTGGAAACCAGGTCGGCCGAGGAGCTATCCGGTTGCAGGCTCATAACCTTTGCTCCTGCCTTCAACAAGCACCCGGGGGTGACCCGGAGCTGAAGTGAGGGACACAGATGCTGCACTGTCCCGATTGCAGCAATGTAATTCCTTAACACTTCGAAATATAGCATGTAAAACTTATAATGTCAACCATTTGTCAAATAAATGCACAGCCAATCTGTGCATAGCGCTCCGTGGTCACCGGCCTCTGGCGGGTGGCGGGGGGGCCGCAGGTCCCCAGGCAGGCTCCCTGCAACGGCAGCGCGGGCACATAGCGAGGTAGAGGTTCCCCGTGATTGCGCCTTCTGTAGCGCCGCGCTACGATCGTATCGTCTCCCTGGTCTTCGTCGTGCTCATCGGGTTGGCGGTGATCCTGCTGATTGACGGCAACCCCAACACGCTACGGATCGTGCTGGGGGGCGATCTGCCGACAATCACGGTCTCGTGGCTCCTGATCGGCTCGCTGATGATCATCACCAGCGCCGGGGCCGATGTCTTGATCCGCTCGCACCCGCAGATGCAACACCGCGCCCTGCCTGTGGCCAACCTGGGTGTGGTGCGTTTCGAGATGGCGCCCGCCTTCTGGATGCTGCCCTCATTCAGCGTTATCGGCTCGTTTGCCTTCTTCCGTCTGTTTGGGCAGGTCTGGCAAGGGCTGGCCTTCGCGCTGGCGCTTGTTGTGGCGGGCGGCCTGTTGCTGGCGGTGCTGATTGCCCAGCACTACGCCCTTGACCGTGATCCGACGATCAGCCGGCGGGCGCAGACCGTGCTGCAGGT
>JBDNDG010000215.1:0-7497 GCA_046719255.1 Chloroflexaceae bacterium | reverse complement strand
GGCGTGGCAGGTGGCACGGCTGTGGCTCGAACAGCGCGCCTGGGCGTCGGAGCCGACTGCGCCCACACCGGCGTCCGGCGCCCCCTGGCTGCCGCCGGGCTTCGTGCCCTACACCGGGGTCTCGTTCCTCATGACGCTGACCGACTTTCTGGCCAGTGCGTCGTTTGCGATCTACCTGGCGGGCGGGGTGAGCGACGCGGCGGTGCTGACGGCGGGCGCGGCGCTGGCGCGTATGGCCCTGAGCTACCTCTACACGCCGATGGTGGGGGTGCAGGTGCCGCTGTTCACGCGGGTGCGACAGGGGGAGGGAGGCACGCTCAACGGGGCCTACCAGTCGCTGGTTCGGCTGCAACTCATGCTGTTCGTGCCCGGCGGGGTCGGGCTGATGCTACTGGCTGAACCAGCCCTGGTAGTGGTGGGGCCGCAGTACCTGGCCGCCGCGGCGATTGTCTGGGTGCTGGTCCCCTCGCTGTTCCTCGAGTCGCTCCTCACCACGGCCCACAATGCCCTGATTGTCTACGAGCGCCTGGGCACGATCATCGTCTCGCGGCTGATCACCCTGCTGGTGGTGGCTCCGCTGGCCTGGCTGCTGCCGCCGCGCTACGGACTGGTGGGTGTGGCCCTGGCCTTCGGACTGGCGCGTGTGGCCGCCGGGTTGTGGGTGACGGGGAGCGGCGCGCGCCTGCTTGGCCTGCGCTGGCCCTGGCGCTTCACCGGGCGGGTGCTGGGGGCCTCGGCCCTCCTGGCCCTGGCACTGCTGGGGGTACGAGGCCTGCTGCCACCCCTGCCCGAGGTGGTCACCCTGGCCGACCGGCTACGCGAGGCGGCCTGGTTGCTGGGCCTGGCCCTGGTGGGCGCAGTCACCTTCTTCGCCGCGCTGCGCCTGTTCGGGGGCCTGGAGGAGCAGGACCGCGTCCAGCTCGCCCGGTTGCGTCTGCCCCTGAAGCGCTGGTGGCTCCGGGTGTTGTGAAGCCGATCCTGCCAATTCGAATGGTATAATCGGGCTATTTGCATTCGTAAACCCGGATCTGGCGCACAACAATACTGAGGTGACGGTTGCTCACTTCATCGAAGGTGGTTGGCGCGTGTAACGTCAGGCGGGTTGAGCCGGGTGGCAGAGTTACGAGCCAGGCATAGCTGCGGGTCGAAGGTGCAATCTCAAAACGGACCATCGGGCGTTCCGCGAGGCTCACAGTCAGGGGTCGTGCAGTGCGAAAGGCTTCAGCCGTCAGTGTGAGCTGCACCAGCACGGGCTGATCGAATGGATTGACCAGCCAGAGGTCACTGCTGTCACTGAGCCAGCGGAAAGGTTGATCATGGGCGTATTCCAGATCATACCATCCCGCACCCAGGTAGGTAAACACACGACAGGAGTCGGCCATCAGCGGCAATATGTAGTGCTGATGCCGGGCGTCTGTGTTGGCAGGTGCTATCGGACGATTAGCCAGGAGGGACAGGAGTTGCTGGAGGTTCTGCTGCTCACGGGGCGTTGTCAGATCGGTACGTATCACCACATGGCGCACCGGCGCATAGCACTGCATCGCCGCCAGTGCCTCGCGATCGAGCCGCACAATATCCACTTGTGGCTGCACGTGCATGAGCCCGATCTGGTTCAAGAGGGGCATCATGAATGACTCATACCGTGGACGGCGGGCGATATAGCCGCCGACAATGGGCTGCCCATGCACCAGTTGATTCCGCAGGGTGCGAGAGGTCTCCTGCTGGTCAAGGGGAAGATCGGCGACAACGCCAGGCTGGCTAGCGATCTGCGAGTAGACCGTAGCTTGCTCAGGTGTCAGGAAGACCCGTCCGGGGGGCAATTGCAGTTCGAGGAACGCCAGGAGCGTAACTGCAGCGTGAAGCGCCACGCGCCATCTGCCGGAGAGCGAGAGTTGCAGCGTGTGCAGACCCAGAGCGGCAAACACGCTCAGCAGGGGTAAGACTCCAGCAGCGAACATAGCTGGCTTGCGGGCTACGCTCAGCACGGGAATCGCTTCGAGAAGTGTGTAGGGCATAGGTATGCCGGTATCCATGCCCCCAACCCGCAGCGATGGTCCCAGAGACATGAGCCATAACACGAGCGCGGTCGCCAGCACGTGGGCCTTGTTCCGTCCATAGCGCCAGATTCCGATAGCTCCGAGGATCAGTACGGTCCAGCCGGCGGCAACATACCAGCCGCTGGGGGCAAAAGGTGACGAGATGGAGCTGAGCCAGGACTCTACCTGCGACCCCCAGAGCGGATTGTACACGTTGGGGAAGGCCAGTCCCAACAGGTCGGTTGATGAACCGCGAATGTACGCCTGCCAGATCGGGTCAGGAGCTGTGTCTGAAAAGGGTAGACGGGCGGAGGACTGCGCCAGCCCGACCAGAAACGGCGCCATCACCGCCAGAGTTGTGCTAGCGAACAGCCCATACCGGCGTGCCAGAGCCGGGCCATCCGCAGCGCGTGTCAGTTGCACCAGCATCCACACGACGGTCAGCATTCCGCACGTTAAGGCCCAGTACCAGTCAGCAAGCACTACCAGCGAAGCCGTGATCGCCGCATAGCCGATACGAGGCCAGCCGCCACGCCGGTCGAGGAGGGTCAGCGCGTGGAGGTACAAAGGAATCCACTGGAAGCTGAACAGATTAACATGGCTGTTCTGTAGTTGACCGAGGTGAAATGGTCCGAACGTGAGCAGCGCGCCACTGAGGAACGGCCCGAACCAGCCCGGGACGTAGGCGCGCGAAAGCACGAATGTACCGTAACCAGTGAGCACCAGGGACAGCACAATTACCGCATTGTACGCCGCCACCGGACCTGCTACGGCATACACCGGCAAGGTCATCAGAGCGTTGGGAATGGCCAGAGTCTGGATGTAGAGCTGGACACCCTCTGGATAGAACAAAAGCGGTGTCCAGAAAGGATTGTGCCCCTGACGCAATGCCTGGTTCACCCACCAGATGTGCCACAGATGCAACCAGGCCTCCTCGTGACCGACGAATGCGAAGCGATCTGCTACCCCGTCAATGCCACCGAACAGAGCGAGGTGCGGGTGCAACGCCAGCGGCCAGGTGACGACGAGTGCCAGCACGAGGTAACACAAGAAAGCCCCAATGTGCAAGGCAGCCTGGCCCAATGTTCCTCGACCGGGAGTTTGCGTTTCAGTGCCTGTAGTGGATGCAGTCGGATGTTCTCCACGCCTCTTCTGGCGGGGAGGGTTCGGGAGAGTGCGGCCATCAAGCCTCAGGTTCATCTTGCGCAGCGCAGCCGCGTGACCGGCTAAAGTTACATATGGCTACGGAAAAACGGAGCAGGGCCTGCAGCATATCAGCCAGGGTAGTGTATCATACTATTTTGGATTAAAGATTTCGGAGAGCAGCTTGCTGCGATGGCCTTCCTATGCGCTCTGAATGGAGCACGTATGCGGCGCGTTCAATTCTGCCTGGTATCATACGCCTCGCAAAGTGCAGACGGCGATCCCGGAATGCGGAAATGATGCACATCTGTCTGTACAACCTCACTACCACCACCAGGTACGGCGGCGTCGAGAGTTTTGTGTGGGATCTCGCCCGCGAACTGGTGAGGCGAGGGCGCCGGGTGACGATCATCGGAGGAGTGGGGTCGCGGCGCGAGCACGCCCCCGGCGTGCGGGTGTTGACCTTTCCCTTCGTGTCGCGGCGCTTCTGGCAGGGGCTGCCCGTGTTGCGACGGGCCTATGCCGAGGCTAAGTTGCTCGAACGGCTCAGCCTGGCCGTGGCGGCCCTGCCTGAACTGGCCCGTGGAGGGTACGATGTCATCCACATCCAGAAGCCCTATGACCTGGGGCCGGCGCTGCTGGCCCGGCGCCTCGGTGGAGCCAGGGTGATCCTGGGCTGCCACGGCGAAGATTTTTACCCCGGTGATACCCTCCTCGCGCCCCGCGTGGACGCCGCTGTTTCGTGCTCGCGCTTCAACGCCGCAACGGTGGCCCGGCGCTACGGCTTTGCGCCCCGGGTGGTCTTCAACGGCATTGACACCGGCCTCTTCAGCCCTGGCCCACCCGATCCCGCCTGGCGCGCCGCCGCGGGCGCCGATGCCCGGACGCCGCTCCTGCTCTTCGTCGGGCGCCTGCAACCCTGGAAAGGCGTCGAGACGGCCATCCGCGCCCTGGCGCACACGCCCCGGGCCCGGCTCGCCATTGCCGGCGATGGTGAGGATCGCCCGCGCCTGGAGTGCCTGGCCGCAGAGAGCGGTCTGGCCGGGCGGGTGCGGTTCCTGGGCACGGTGGAGCGCGAGGTGTTGCCGCACCTCTACCGGAGCGCCGACCTGCTGGTGGCCACCAGCCACGCCAGTGAGACCTTCGGCATCGGGCTGGTGGAGGCTCAGGCCTGCGGCCTGCCGGTGGTGGCCACGCGCTTTGGCGGTTTTCCCGAAGTGGTTGATGCGGGCCGTACCGGCCTGCTCGTCCCGCCGCGCGACCCGCTGGCGCTGGCCGCCGCTGTGAATACGCTGCTCGCTGACCCGCAGCGCCGCGCCGCTATGGCCGCCGCCGCGCCTGCCTGGGCCGCGCAGTTTAGCTGGTCCGCAGTGGCGGATCGTATTGAGTCGGTGTACGATGAAGTGGTGCGCAACGCGACTCTGGTTACAGACTAACGTGAAAACAGGCCGTGCGCGGGAGGGTTTGGGAGGGCGCAGCTCTCCCAGGGAACAATGATGTTCATTCGGGCGTTGTGCGGCGCAGCCGCACGGACGGCTGATATGAAATGGGGAAACCGGGTTTCCCCAACCCTCCTGCGCACAGGCGATGTTCACATCTTCGCACTATGCGAACACCTCCACACCTCCACATCACGCTCTGCTGGCTGCTGCTGGCATGCATGCTCTTGCCCGGCAGCGCCACTCCGGTTCGGGCGCAGGCGCCGCTGCCCAACTCCATGGCCGCCGCTGGCGATTCGCTCACCAGTGCGATGGGCAGTGGCCCGCGCTACTTCGCCGACAACACCGGCTACTCCTGGGCCACCGGCTCCAACCCGGCGGTCAACAGCCTGGCCCTGCGGCTGGCCACGCGTAACCCGGCGCTGAGCGGCAACGTCTACAACCTGGCGCGTATGGGCGCGCGCATGGGCGATCTTCCAGCGCAGATGGGCACGGTCAACGCGATCAAGGCCGAGTACGTGGCCATTCTGGTGGGCGGCAACGATGCCTGCGCGCCCACCGAGGCGGCAATGACGCCGGTGGAGACCTTTCGCCAGCAGTTTGACACGGCCCTGACCGGCCTGGCTGAAGGCTCGCCAGGCGCCCGCGTCCTGGTGCTGAGCATCCCTGACCCCGTGCAACTCTGGGCGCTGTACCGCGACAACCGCTCCGCCGTGGCGATCTGGACCCTCTTCAATGTCTGCCCCACTGCCCTGGCCCGGCCCCGCTCCGATGCGCCCGAAGATGCGGCGCGGCGCGAGCGGGTGCGCCAGCGAGTGCTGGACTACAACCGGCAACTCGCCGAGGTCTGCGCCCGCTACCCCCAGTGCCGCCACGACGGTGGCGCAGTGTTCAATATCCGGCTCGAGCCCGCCGATGTCTCGCCCTACGACTACTTCCACCTCTCGGCGCGCGGGCAGGCCCGCCTGGCTGAAGTGGCCTGGGCGGCCTCCGGGTTCGGGCCGTAGGCGAGGAAGAGCGTCCGTGGCCCCAACCAATCTACCCGCGATAGTTCCCGTCGGGGAGGGGATTGGGGCGCAGCCCGGCGGGGAGGGGGTGCGATGGCCGCGCCCTCCCAGAACAACCTGTTGTCACCTTGTCGTTGCGCGGCGCAGCCGCATCGGCCCCTGACATGTATGCGTATCCTGATCACCACCACCTACGGCTTCGATCCGGCCTTTCCGAGCCGGCCTGAGCAGCTTCAGGCGCGGGCGCTGGCGGCGCGCGGTCACGCCGTGGTTGCCCACGAATACCTTGACCCGCGCTACCCGGGCCAGTCTCACCGTCACGAGTGGCTGCCCGGCGCCGTGCCGGTGCATCGCCCGGCCATGCTGGGCTTTTTTGCCCCCGAGGCGCTGCTGCGCCTGCACGGCGCGGATCGGCCCGAGGTGATCCACCTGCACCACCTGCGTAATCTGCTGGGCTTCCAGACCGTGGTGGCCGCGCGGCGCCTGGGCATCCCCACGGTGCTCACCATCCACGGTCTGTTGCACGACGGCGACCTGGTGGTTGACCGCGAGCGTCCACTCGAAGCACCGTTGCGCTACGCCGAAGTGCTTACCACACCCGGTCGGCTGGCGGCGCGCCTCGCGCGCGGCGGGCACCCGCGCCGGGCCCTGCGTAACTACCTCATTCACGCGCCGCTGCTGTGGGTTGATCACGTCATCGCGTTGTCGCGCGCCGAGCGTGACCTGCTGGCCCGCCTGGGGCTGGACCCGCTGCGCATCAGTGTGCTACCCAATGCGGTCGAGCTGCGCGCCTATGGGGAGGCCCCGCCACCGGTGGGTGCGCGCCCGCCACTGGTGCTGTTCATCGGGCAGATGGTGCCGCGCAAAGGCTTCGACCTGCTGGCGCGGGCCATGCCGCTGGTGGCGCGGGCCGTTCCTGAGACGCGGTTCGTCTTCGTAAGCCACAACCGCAGCGGCGAAACCGAGTTGCACAACATCGCCGCCGAAGGCGGCGTGGCTGACCGGCTGACGATTGCCGGACCGGTGAGCGAGGCTGAGAAGATCCGCCTGCTGCACGAAGCCGCAGTCATGGCTGCGCCGAGCCGCTACGAAGGCTTCGGCATTCCCCTGATCGAGGCCATGGCCGCCGGCGCGCCGGTCGTCACCACCGATGTGATGGCCGGTAATGAGATCATCAGCCACGAACGCACCGGTCTGCTGGTACCCTACGGCGATGTGGACGCGCTGGCCGCGGCGATCATCTGCCTGTTGCGTGACCGCGCCCTCGGCACGCGCCTTGCCGCCGCGGGGCGCGCGGAAGCCTTTGCCCGGTACAGCGCCGAAACGCTGGCCGTCCACCTTGAAGTGCTCTACGACCGGCTGATCGCCCGGCGGGCCTTACGGCGGGTGGGGGAAGAGTTCTAGCGAAACCTGCTTCGGCTGCGCCCTCCCGAACCCTCCCGCCGGGCACGGTGATGGCGAAACCCGGTTTCCCCGTACCATCATCAGAAGCTTGAGACGTCCAATTTCAACCTCATCGCTCCCTCCCGTTCCCCTGGCCGGCGTAGCGCCCCCGGAGGAGTGGCGCTGGCGCCTCGGCGTGCTGCTGGGCTACCTGCTGCTGGGGGTGCTCTTCACCTGGCCCCTGGCCCTGCACCTGAACGATAGCGTCATCCAGAAAGGCGACCTGCCGGTGGACGCCGCGCAGGGTGTCTGGAACCTGTGGTGGACGCGCAACGCGCTCCTGGCCGGCGAGAATCCTTTCGTCACCCGGATGCTTTTCCATCCCGCGACGCTCAACCTGGTGTACCAGACCTTGAGCCTGCCGAATGCGCTTCTGACCCTGCCGGTGTTGCTCCTGGCCGGGCCGGTGGCTGCGTTCAACACGAGATC
>JBDNDG010000214.1:0-7529 GCA_046719255.1 Chloroflexaceae bacterium | reverse complement strand
CGCCGGGTGTTCAAAGGTTTGCGCCGGTAGAAAATCGAGCGACGCTCCTGGTTGATCCAGACGTAGTGTGTGGCGCCATCGGGGCCAATGGCCACAGTGGTAGTTGAGAAGTCAGCCTGACCGGGCGCATCGCCGAGGCGCGTGGGGTTGGGGAAGCTGGTGGCGCGGTCCTGTTTCTGCCAGACAAAGGCATCGGCACGGTTGGCGTTGGCCGAAAGGAACACCTCGCTCCGCGCAGCGGCTACGTCGGGGAACTTGATCTCACGGACGTTGGGAACCGTCGTCTGACCGATCAGACGCGGGCCGCTGTCGCCCTGAGCAACGACAGGCGCCACGGGCACGAGCAGGGCCACCAACGTCAGAACAGTGAGGAACATGAACAGGCGGCGCATAGGGTCATCCTCTTCTACCGGCTAGCGGCTTGTGACGCTGAAGTCGTCAAAGAGAATACCCCCCATCGCCCGGGTGTAGACACCTGCGCGTCCCGCCGGCAGAGGCTCCGGATCGAACGCCTCGATCACGACCGTCCCATCCAGTGTGACCGTGATCGTGTCCCCGGTGACGTTCATTGCCAGCACATGCCACATCCGGTCGGTAAACCCCGGCTCCCTGATCTCCACCAGGGTGGTGGCTACCCCCTGGCGGACCCGTTCCAGCACCTGTTTGGGAGTAGCCGGATAGGCGTTCTTCAAGATCCGGTAGCGGTAGTAGCTCGCGGTGAGCGGATCATCGCCGGTGTAACGGGCCACCAGCCCTGCGGTGCCGTTGTACAGGTCATAAAAACTCACCTGCACCGTGTAGTCGGTCCATCCCGGCGCACCGATCACTGCCGCCGTCTCCAGGGTTGACGGGTTCCCCGCTGAGGCGGTGAAGCGCTGCTGCAATCGCCCATCGGCAATCGCCCAGACTGGACGTTGCTCGGCCAGCCGGATCGGCTCCAGGGGCACGAACGTCCAGGCGCTGGTAGCTGCGGGATCATCGAAGGCATCTGCGGCAAGGGTGGTAGCATTCTGGGGCACAACCGGCGCGGTAGGGTTGGGGCCAATCGTTGGCGTGGGGGGGAAGGGCGGATACTCGATCATGGGTGGTTGTTCTTGAGCAACACCCCGCGGCGCCTGCCAGAGGACCACGGCCACAATTGCGGCGAGTAGCACGATCACCACCCCGCTGGCGATGGCAGGTCTCATGTAACCTTTCATAGGCACCCCTCTGTCTGGACGTGGCCCCATTGCCATGCGGGTCACGCAAGGTGATCGTATTGTACTACTGCGAGCCAGGTCTTGCGAATAGGAAGAAGGTCTTGGCGCAGGGCTGATGCAACGTCCGTGAGCGCACGCGGACGTTGCCGCCCCAGCCCCGCCGCTTCTCAAGCGAAGCGGGGGTGCTCCGCTCTCCGGGGGGTACGCGGGCAGCTTGCCCCCATGCAGGCCATTGCAGACGGGACGCCCGCGTACCCGGAGCGGTGCCTTACTCCACATGTGAACAGGTACCCATCTGCGTCCAGGTGGGGAGGTTCGGAGGGACCTCTGGCCCCTCCGAACGAAGGCGCTGCGCTCGCTACAGGCAGGGGTACTTCTTACAGATAGACCCTCGGTATCCACAGTCTGGGCGGCACCAGGTTGCTGGAGGGTACGCGAATCTCGACATAATCGTCGGTTGCATTGCCTGCCGCATCGAGGAAGCGAACATAGATGTAGTAGTCCTCGCCCTCCACCAGTTGGGCCCGACTGAGACCACTGGCCAGGCTCCAGCCCCGGATATCAAACGTGCCGCTCTGAACACCGCTCGCCGGAACGATGAACCATTGCAGGTTCTGATCCTGTAGCGGATCGCGGACCCGATCCGGTGAGTTAGCCACCCATATGCCCCAGATCTCATCGGGGAAGAAGTCGTCATCTACCGGTATGTTGTTGAAGCGCAGAGTTTGCAGCAGGTCGAACTGCGGATGGGGGGTTGCGCCGGCCTCGTCATCCACACTCGCGCCTTGCCGGTTCAACCGCGGCTTTTGCCTGTCATAGTTGACAGTCAGGTTGAACATCTGAACATTACCCACGCCATCGCGCACTTCGACCACGATCGGCCAGGCGCGCGATTGATCGCCGCTGAAGCCCGGGATCGGCACCAACCCGGAGAAACCGTTTGGCCCGAGCTGATAGGTCGTAATGAGGTTGTTCGCGGCACTCCCGACGCGGGCCGTGGTCAGACCACTGCAGTCGGTGTCGGGAATGATATTCAGATAGGTAAACGGATAGCGGGTATGGTCCGACGCGCCGCCCGGTGCCCCGCCATCGGCGCTTGCGGTCCTGGCGAGCGGGTTCTCCAGGTAGACCCAGACTTCCACCGTGCCATCGATCTCGATGCTATCCGAACGCGCCTCGGCCTCGATCTCGCCGGTCTGGGTATTCCGCAGTTGGGTAAACAGGGTGACCGGCAGGCACGACGTATCGCTGTAGAGCGCCGGGGGCACGGGAACCCGCAACGGATTGGTGAAGGTTTGCCAGCCATTGGAGTCGCTCGTCGCATCAGTCGGGGGAGCGTTCCAGCGCCAGCGGATCTGGTTGGGTGTACCCTGGAGATTGGGGAACGAGACCTGTACGGCCCGGTCGGCGCTTCGGCCTGTCCGTGGCGCATCACCCTCGATCACTGGTTGGCCACCGAAGACCGAGGCGCTGAACAGCGAATAGCGTGTGCGCAGGCCAGCGCCGGTGAACTCTTCGCTAACCATGTGGTTATAGGCCAGGGCTGAGGCGATACTGCCGTAGGCCCGCGGGTTGAAGAGCGATCCTCTGGCGGCCGAAGCCAGTGGCCCTTGAAAATTTGTTGTCGGGGGCTTGAAGGCGTAGAACGGCTGGATTGCGCCCGATGGCTGCCCGATCCAGGAAACGTGCAGGTTGTTCTGCTCGTCGGCGTTGATGTTCACGGTGCCAATGACTCGACCAGACGTGAGCCGGCTGCGCGGCCAGCTTCCATCGGGCTGGCGCTCGGCATAGAACACGCCCGAGTTCGGCCCACCCTCGGCAATACCGCGCCACGCCACATACACCCGGCCCCGGCGGTCGAAGCTAATGCTCGAGTCGGCCCACCCATCGCCCCCGGAGGTCACCTGGCTGATCTCAAAGCGCGATGCCGTTGCGTTCCACAACCCGGCAAAGATGTGCAGACGATCCCCGGCGCCAGCGGTGAACGTCAGCCCGACCTGTCCGTTCGGCCCGGCAGCCAGGCCAAGCGGCGAGGCGTAGGCTTCTAAATTGCTAACGTTGGTCAGGCCGGTCCAGTTGACACCGCCATCGGTAGAAGTGCGGATGCGCACCGGGGTGCCCGGATCGCGCCAGGCAACAAAAATCTGGTTGTTGCTCGAAACGGCCACTTCAACCGAGACCGGGAAGGGTGAGCCCCGATTGACGACGCGGGTTGGCCCCCATTCGCCCTGCGGTGAGCGCTGGCGCAGCAGGATCGTCCGCGCTGGCTGGTTGATCCAGGCCACCCACACCGAACCATCAGGCCCCAGACTGACCGAGGTGCTGGAGTAGTCGGGCTGCCCCTCGGCGGGACCCAGGTCTACCGGGTTGGGGAAACTGGTTGCGGTTGCGGTCTTGCTCCAGGCGAAGGCGGTTCGTCGAAAGGCGTTTCCGGAGGCGTGGACCTGGTTGTTGCCTGCCACCACGTGGGGGAACTTCACATCGTTGGAGTTCGGCAGAATGAACTCGGTGATCAGCCTGAGGCTGCCTTCTTGCGCCCTGACGGTGGGGATCGGCGGCGCCGCAAGCATGGCGGCCAGCATCGCAAAAGTACACAGCGCGACAAGCGATGTTCGCAGCATGGCTCGTTCTACCTCCAGGCGGGGCCAGGCGAAGCGTTCGTGGCAGGGGCCCCCGCATACGTTTCACGAGTAAGGCATGGCCCGACATCGGGCGCTCTGGCTTCACAGTTGCTCGACAGCTCTACATAACATAACCGGTCCGCAGGGGATGGCGAGGACCGTACACGGCAGAAGCGGTGTTCGATCACATGCTCTGTCCGCCCTTAACCGGAACATGGCTGGGGAGTCTGGTCCGGCGGGGTGGAGACCGCCGGACCAGACCCTGAACCCCTGGTTACGGCTGGACGACGGCAAAGTCGTCGAAGAGTATCCCGCCGATTGCGCGGGTGTAGATACCGGCACGCCCGGCCCTCAGCGGTGCAGGGTCCTCTGCCTGGGCCACGACCTGGCCATCGAGGGTCGCAGTGATGGCGCCACCATTCACGCTCAGCGTGAGGGTGTGCCATTCGCGCTCGGTGAAGCCAGGCTCGTCAACGGCCACGAGGGTCGTTGCAACCCCGCCCTCGACCTTCTCCAGCACGCGCTTCGGCGTATCTTCGAAGGTGCTTTTCAGGACACGGAAGCGATAGAAGCTGGCGATGGTCGGGTCCGTGCCGCTGTAGCGGGCCACCAGCCCGGCGGTGCCGTTAAAGAAGTCGTAGAAGCTTGCCTTGACGGTGTAGTCGGTCCACCCGGCTGCGCCGGTGAGGGCAACGGTCTGCTGGATCGAGGGGTTCCCGGCGGCCGCGGTAGCGTCCTGCGCCAGCCGCCCATCGCGAATGTTCCAGACCGAGCGGCTCTCCGGCAGGACGAAATCGAGATCGACGATCTCCCAGTTGCTCAGATCGGCCGCATCGTCGAAGGCGGCGGCGGTGAGCGGGGCCCTGCTTTGCAGCAGGGCGGGCGTGGTCGGGTTCGGCCCGACGGTGGGCGTGGGTGGGTAGTCGGGGTATTGCAGGATCGGCTGCTGATCCTGGGCTACGCCGCGGGGCGCCTGCCAGAGCGCTATGGCAATGCCGCCAATTGCCAGCAGCCCAACCACCAGGCTCACAATTGTTGATGTGCGATATCGCTTCATGTGCGAGGTCTCCTTCTGAGTGGACGCCCCAGGGGAAGAGTAGCGAGGTGCAGGAGGCGGGCCGCCCGGGCTTCGGCCCTTGTAGGGACCGACGATCTTAGCTTAGTTCCTCACGGTTGTCAACGTTTCCGGATGAGCGGGGTGCAATTCGATGGATGACCCCAGGAACGGCTCGTACAGACGCAGCAGTTCGACCGCGATACGCGCCGAGCTGAAGGCCGGGGCCATTGCGGTCGCGTGGCGGCTACAGGCGGCCCAGCTCTCGCAGTCGGTGAGCAACTCTTCCAGCGCCTCGGCGATGGACGCGCCGGAGCGCGGATCGACCACTCGCCCGGCTGCGTGGGCCGCCACGTAGTCGCTAACGCCGGTCGTGCGGGTGACGACCGCGGGTGTGCCCACCGCCGCGGCCTCGACCACCACGCGACTGAACGACTCAGCCACCGAGGGCACCACTGCCACATCGGCTGCGGCGAGGTAGGTGATGGCTTCGGCGTGGGGAATGCCGCCGATAAGGTGGACATCGGCGCCAACCCCCGCTGCGTCGGCCCGCGCCCGCAAGAAGGCGCCGTAGTCCCCAAAGCGCGGTGTCGAACGATTGGGTCCGATGATAAGCACGTGTGGCGCTATTCCGCGCTGCCGGAGGCGCGGCAGCGCGTCTACCAGGTAGGCGATTCCTTTGAAGGGGTGCAGACGGTTCAGACTGACGACGATCGGGCGGGAATGGTCGAGGTGGTATCGTTCCGCTACGGCCAGACGACTGCGCTGGCGGAATGCCGCGAGGTCACCGGGAGGCGGGAAACTGTCGCTGGTGATGTTGTAAGGGATCGCAACCACCTTGTGGGGATTGGCGCCCAGGCGGATGGCAAGTTCGCGGATCTGCGGCGAGTCGGCCCGCAGCACCGCCGCGCGCCGGAAGACTCGGGGCACCACGGCCCGCACGGCGCGGAAGCGTCCGTAGCCGTAGTCGTATTCCGGCTCGGCCATAATATCGGCGCCGGGCAGGGTGACCGCCAGGGGCGGCGAGTGGCGGTGTGGGGCCAGCGCCGCGATCAGGCCGAGGGGGAAGGCGGTTTCGATGTGGGCCAGGGCGTAACGCCGCTCACGAATCAGTCGTCGGTAGTGCAGGGCTGCACCGGCAAGATAGGGGTAGGGCAGCGCCGCAGCCACGACGCGATTGGCGAGCTTCAGCACCGCGCTGGCGCTCACCGGGAGGCGGTGCACCGTCACCCCCTCTTCTACGCTCGTGACCCGGCGCGTCAGACGGGCGTCGAGGCTCACTACCTCAGTTTCGATGCCGTAGCGCCGCCATTCGGCAATCACTTCGGTGTGAATGCGGTTCCCCATCGCGGCGCTGTCATAGCGCGGGATGCAGTAGAGAACGTTCATGGTTCCTCAACCCGCCGTGGTTAGTAGGGCACGCCCGCGGCGCGACAGGTCAGAAAGAAGCAGGCCACTATTAAAACGAACAACCCGGTCATAAAGTTGCGTTGATTCGCCGGCAAAATCCTGTGATCTGGCTAGTGGTTTGTCAACCTGGTCGCGATCAGGGAGTGTGTTGCGGCAAGGGGGAAGCCCTCCCACGCCCTCTCCCGTCGCATCCTCAGGCCGCTGCCCGATGGAAGGGCGTGGTCCTGCCGGCGTTCCCACAGCTCCAGGGCGCGCCCTGAGCGGGTCACCACCCGGATGAGTCGGTAGGACGGCTCCAGAGCCGCCGGGCCACCGAAGTACTCGTCCCAGATGCGCGGAATGTAGGTCGGGCGCCGCCGGTTGAGAATGTAGTCGGGATCGCGCTTTTCGTGGCCGGGCACACCCCGGCCCATGCCGGGGATCTCCAGCCGTCCGATGTGCCGGTCAGTCAGCCCGTACATATCAATTGCCACACGCTGCCCGTAGAAGGCTACCGCTCCTGCCCCCGCGACGGCGATGCTGGCCTCGGGTGGGCTGTGGTCGTCCAGCCACCAGCCGATCTCGCGCCAGATCCAGACGCTCTCGTCCAGCCCGCGGATGGTTGTGTCGAAGGGTGCGGTACGCGCCAGGGCCGCCAGGCTTCCGACTACCAGCCCCAGGGCCAGCAGTGGCCGTACCAGGTGCGCCGGGGCGCGGAGGGAGCGGGTGAGGGTCGCCAGTCCATCGGTGATGAGAAGGGCGAACCAGGGCACGAGCGGCACAAAGAAGCGTTCGCCACGAAAGTGATCACCGCCGACAAGGATAATGTAGGCGCTGTACGTCAGGGTCAGCAGCAGGGCGTAACTGCGCCATGAGGCGAGGGCTGCGCGCCAGGAGCGTAGCCACGGCGCCGCGATCACCAGCAGGAGGGGCCCGCCAATGGTCAGGGCGAAGGCCCCCGCGTAGACCAGACCACGCTCGATCTGCTCCAGGCCGCCGCCGGTCTTAGCGTAGAAGGTGTTCGGCAACGGGTCACCATAGTAGGCCAGGCGCCACAGGAAGTAGGGTCCAAACAGGGCCAGGAAGGGCATGCCGAGGGTCAGCAGCGGCGGCAGCGCGGCGCGCGCGCGTTCCACCGGGCTGCCCGGTCGCTCGACCAGCGCCCTGAGGACAATGTGCAGGGCCGTGAGGGCGAGGATCAGCAGGCCCTCGGGGCGCGTGAGCGCAGCCAGGCCGAGGGCCTGCCCGGCGGCGAGCAGGGCAGGC
>JBDNDG010000213.1:0-7534 GCA_046719255.1 Chloroflexaceae bacterium | reverse complement strand
AAGGTCGGCGGTCTTGGGCAGCGCCACCCGTGACGGCTACGGCTACGAGATCGTGACGCGGATTGGCAGCAGAGAAGTTGCCGTCGAGTTGAGCGACCCGCTGCCGGCGGGCCAGAGACGGCTGGTGGAGATGCTCAACGGCCTGTTGGCGGGAACGGTGTAGCGGGCGTTTGCCCCTTCGTGCGGCTAACGTGAAACCAGCCCGCGCGCGGGAGGGTTTGGGAGGGCTTTGCCCTCCCAGGACAGGAATAGTTATTCTCATGCTGGCGTTGTGCAGCGCGGCTGCACGGACGGCTGATGCGAAGATAGGGGGGACCGGGGGTTTCCCCAGGCCCCCTCCCCGGGGTGCAGCGTAGACGCATAGGCGTCTAATGGCGGGTGATCTCGCGGCTGATCACCAGGCGCTGGATCTCACTGGTACCCTCGTAAATCTCCGTAATCTTGGCATCGCGGAAGTAACGCTCGACGGGGTACTCCTTCGAATAGCCGTTGGAGCCGTGGAGCTGGATCGCCTTGGTAGCCGTCCACATGGCCGTTTCGGAAGCAAAGAGCTTGGCCATCGAAGCATCCTTAACATAGTCAAGGCCCTGATCCTTGCGCCAGGCAGCCTCGTAGGTGAGCAGCCGGGCGGCCTTGATGCGGGTCGCCATATCGGCGAGGGTGAACCCGACGGCCTGGAACTCGTGGATGGGGCGGCCGAACTGCTCACGGATGCGGGTATAGTTCAGCGCGGCTTCGTAGGCGCCCTGGGCAATACCCACGGCCTGGGCCGCAATGCCGATGCGCCCGGCGTTCAGGATAGTCATAGCGATCTTGAAGCCCTGGCCCTCTTCACCAAGGCGGCGCCAGGCCGGCAGACGGTAGTTGTCGTAAGCCATCTGGCAGCTATGGGCGCTGCGGATGCCGAGCTTGTTCTCCACCTTGACGATGCTGCAACCGGGGGCGTGGGTGTCAACCAGAAAAGCGGTGATACCTTTGTGCCCCCTGGCCGGGTCGGTCATCGCCATCAAGATGATCGTATCGGCATGATCGCCGTTGGTGACCCAGTTCTTGACCCCATTGATCACATACGAGTCGCCATCGCGCACGGCGGTGGTCTTCTGCGCGGCAGCATCGGAGCCAGCGCCAGGCTCGGAGAGTGAAAAGGCGCCGAGCATGCGCCCCGAGGCCAGGGGCGTCAGCAGCTCGCGCTTCTGCTCCTCGGTGCCGAACTTCTCCAGACCGTAGCACACCAGCGAGTTATTCACCGAGGCAATCACGCCGAGGGAAGCATCAACCCGGCTCAGTTCCTCAATCACAATCGCGTAGGAGACATAGTCAAGACCAGCGCCACCGTATTCCTCTGAGACGGCGACACCGAGCAGACCCAACTCACCCATCTTCTTCACCAGGTCGGTCGGCCAGATCGCCTCCTCATCGCGGTGCGCGACCGTAGGGGCGGCTTCCTTTTCAACGAACTGCCGCACCGTGTCGCGCAGCATCTGTTGATTGTCACTGAGCTGGAAATGCATACTTCCCTCCTCTGCCCCAGGGTGGGCCTCACTCAACCTCACGGGCTTGTTTCATTCTACGCTGAAGGCCGGCGCTGAGCAAATCCGGATACGCGGCGTACGTGTTCACCCGTACTCCTGGGAGCGAGGGCAGCTGGCCCTTGAACGCTAATGAGGGCGGGACACCCTCGCTCTCAGGCTTGCGTGGTTACCCCAACTCTGAACACGTGCGCCCGCAGGCCACACAGGGCCCGGGAGACCCGTGCGGACCACGCGGATCAAATTTGTACAAAATATCCAAATCAAAAGCCCTCCAGGTTGTTGATTTCGCACAAGACATCGGCTATACTAAAGCTGCATAGCGGCGCAAGCGCCGCGCCCCGGTACCGGCAAAGGGGCCGTCAACGGGAGTCATAGAAGAAGCACCATACCTGGAGGAGGGACCACAATGCGCAACGGCAATCTCGAAAACATCACGGTGGAACAGGTCGTCCAGAAGCTCCCCGAGGCCCGCAGCTTCCTGCGCGAGGCGCGTATTGATAGGACCAGTATGCTGACGCTGCGCGAAGCCGCCGCGGCTGTCTCGATGGAGAGCGATGAGCTGCTGGCTCAGATCGAGGATCGCCTCCGCCGCTCGGCCCGCCGCGCTCCGGCGCGCGTCGAGGAGGCCGAGGGCGAGCCGGCGCTCGCCTGAGATGCGCACGCCCTGCGCGTGGCTGAGCAAGCACTGAACGTATACGCGAGCAGGGAGGGCCCGCCCTCCCTGCTACCACGTCCGGCCCCGGGCCGGCGACGAAACGATCCACACCCCTGCCGTGTCGGCAGGGTTTTTTGTGTTGAGGATGCTCGCGCGCCCCATGCCGAATGAACATTCGTGTGCGCCTGAGAGGGCGTAGCCTCCCAGACCCTCCCCTCAAGGCGGCGGGCCCCTTGACAGGGGGCCGCTGGTGTGCTATTTTAGGCAAGGCTAAAAATAAAGTCGCTCGTGAAAGAATCTGATGTGAGGGTGATGTGTGGAGCTGGCTCCAGGGATCGTTCCGGTTGAGCGGGTTGGCGCTCCTCGCGCTGGCGCTCTGCGCCTGTGCCGGCGCGCCGGTCGTGGCCCGGGAAGAAGCGCAGAAGCTGCGCGTGGTGGCCACCACCGGGCAGATCGGCGATGCCGTGCGCGCCATCGCCGGGGACGCCGTCAACCTGCACGTGCTCCTCGGTCCGGGCATTGACCCACACACATACGTTGCCACCGAGAGCGACATTCGCACCTTCCAGCGCGCCGATGTGATCTTCTACAACGGTCTGCACCTGGAAGCGCAACTGGAGCGGGTCCTGGAGCAGCTTGGGCGGCGTGGCGCTGCCACCGTGGTGGCGGTGGCCGCAACGATCCCCGCTGACAGGCTCCTGCGCTGGGAGTCGGAGCTGGGCAAGACCTACGATCCCCATGTCTGGCATGATGTGCGGCTCTGGCAGGAGGTGGTGGGGACCATCCGCGATACCTTGATCGCCGCCGACCCGGCCCACGCCGAAGGCTACCGCAGCAACGCCAGCGCGTACCTGGCACAACTCGACGCACTCGATGGTTACATCCGGGAGCGGGCGGCGAGTCTGCCGCCTGAGCGGCGCGTCCTCGTTACCGCCCACGACGCCTTCGGCTATTTCGGACAAGCCTACGGCTTCGAGGTCGAGGCGGTGCAGGGCATCAGCACCGCCACCGAGGCCAGCGCCGCCGACATTCAGGCTCTGACCAGCTTGATACGGGAGCGCCGGGTGCCGGCGATCTTCGTGGAGAGCACGATTGCTCCGCGCACCATCGAAGCCGTGCGCGCCGCGGTGCGCGCCGCCGGCCAGGAGGTAACCCTGGGCGGCGAACTCTACTCCGACGCCCTCGGCGCTCCCGATGGGCCCGCCGGCACCTACGCCGGCATGATGCGCCACAACATTGATACGATCGTAACCGCGTTGCAGTGACAGGGAGTTCCAGATGCTACCTGCGATCGCAATAACCGATCTGACCGTCGCCTATCGTGACCGGCCGGTGCTCTGGGACGTGGACATGCACGTTCCCGCCGGTGTGCTGATGGCAATCGTCGGCCCGAATGGCGCCGGCAAGACCACCCTGATCAAGGCAGCCCTGGGGCTGGTGCGCCCCGCCGCCGGGCAGACGTTGATCTTCGGGCGGCCCTATGCTGAGCAACGACGCCTGGTGGCCTATGTGCCCCAACGCGGGAGTGTGGACTGGGATTTTCCTACCACTGTGCTCGACGTGGTGATGATGGGCCGCTACGGGAGCCTGGGCTGGTTCCGCCGCCCCGGCACCCGCGAGCGCGAGCAGGCTCTCACCGCCCTCGACATGGTGCGTATGGCCGACTTCGCTCAGCGGCAGATCAGCCAGCTCTCCGGTGGTCAGCAGCAGCGTGTCTTCCTGGCCCGCGCCCTGGTGCAGGACGCGCAGATCTACGTGATGGACGAGCCTTTCCAGGGCGTTGATGCCGTGACCGAGCGGGCCATCGTCGCTCTGCTGCGCGATCTGCGCGCCCGGGGACGCACGGTGGTGGTGGTGCATCACGATCTACAAACCGTTCCGGAGTATTTTGACTGGGTAACGCTGATCAATGTGCGGCGCATTGCCAGCGGCCCGGTGCAGGAGGTGTTTACCGAAGCCAACCTGCGCGCTACCTACGGTGGCCGGATCGCCCTCCCTGCGCTGCCAGGCGTGGACCGGCGCTCCGAGGCCCAGGGTCAGCCTCTGTCTACGGCAATGGATTGAGGGAGGCCCTCACCCCCGGCCCCTCTCACGGGCAGGAGGAGACCACACAGGGCGTCGCAGGTAGGCGCCCGATGGCGAGGGGCCCCGCTCCCAGGACTTTGTCGCGCTTAAGGAACTACGGGCATATCTGTGGAAGTACTTCTGGCTCTCGGTACCGATTACACCCTGCGCACCGTGGCTCTCGGCGCAGCGCTGCTGGGCGTGGTCAGCGGCGTTCTCGGCTGCTTTGCCGTGTTGCGACGTCAGGCCCTCCTGGGTGATGCGATGTCGCACGCAGCCCTGCCCGGGATTGCCCTGGCCTTCTGGCTCACCGGCGAGCGCGACCCGCTGGTGCTGCTCATCGGCGCGACCGTTGCCGCCTGGTTGGCCGCGCTGCTGATCCTGGGCGTCACCCGGACCAGCCGGATCAAGGAAGACAGCGCCCTGGCGATGACGCTGGCGGTCTTTTTTGGCTTCGGGCTGGTGCTGCTCTCGGCGCTCCAGAAACGTCCCGATGCGGCCCAGGCGGGGCTGAAGACGTTTCTGTTCGGGCAGGCGGCTGCCCTGGTGGAACGCGATCTGGTGGTGATGGCCCTGCTGGGGGCGCCGGCGCTCCTGTGTGTGAGCCTGCTCTGGAAGCAGTTCAAGCTACTCAGCTTCGACCCGGAGTATGCTGCCAGCCTGGGGATGCCCACCGGCACCCTCGGCATCCTGCTGACAACGCTGATCGTGATCGCCATCGCCATCGGCCTGCAAACCGTGGGTGTGGTGCTGATGAGCGCGATGCTGGTGGCCCCCGCGGCAGCGGCGCGCCAGTGGACGAACCGGCTCAGCACGATGGTGCTGCTCGCGGCAGCCTTTGGCGCGAGTGCGGGGGTGGCCGGGGCGTTGATCAGCGCCACGGCGCGCGGTGTTTCAACTGGCCCCGCGGTGGTCCTCTGCCTCACGGCGATCACCCTGGTCTCGCTCGTGTTCGCTCCAGAGCGGGGCCTGCTGTGGTCGATGTGGCGGAGCCGGCGACCGATCGCGTCCACGGAGTGAGGGCCGGGCCCTCCCAAATGCTCCCCGCAGGGAGGGGGTGAGGAAACCGGGTTTCCCCATCCCGGGCGACGACAGGTTGGTTTCTGGGAGGATTGCGCCCTCCCAGACCCTCCCCGCTGGCGGGTTGGTTCCTGGGAGGGCTACGCCCTCCCAGACCCTCGCGCGCGCGGGCTATGTTCACATCAGTAGCCATGTCCCCTGAAATTGAAGTGCAACTCATTGCCGTGATTGTCGCCGCAGCCTGTGCGCTGCCCGGTGTGTTTCTGGTGTTGCGGCGCATGGCCATGCTGAGCGACGCGATCAGCCATACGGTGCTGCTCGGCATCGTGCTGGCCTACTTCGTCAGTGGCACCCTGGGCTCGCCTCTGCTGTTTGTCGGGGCAGTAGCGATGGGCATTGTCACCGTGGCCCTGGTGGAACTGGTGGGCGGCACGGGGCTGGTGCGCGAAGATGCAGCGATTGGCATTGTCTTTCCGGCGCTGTTCAGTGTCGCGGTGATCCTTATCTCGCGCTACGCTGGCAATGTTCACCTCGATGTGGACAGCGTGCTCCTGGGTGAACTGATCTTCGCCCCCTTCGACCGGGTGATGCTGCTGGGGCTTGATCTGCCGCGCGCGCTGCTGATCGGGACGGCCACCCTGGTAATCAATCTGGCGCTGATCGGTTTGTTGTACAAGGAACTGAAACTAACCAGCTTCGACCCTGGCCTGGCAGCGGCGCTGGGCTTTGCGCCCGGGCTGCTCCACTACGGCCTGATGACCATGGTCTCGGTCACGGCGGTGGGAGCATTCGACGCCGTGGGGTCGATCCTGGTGATCGCCTTGATGGTCGCCCCACCCGCGGCAGCCTATCTCCTGACCGACCGCCTGCCGGTGATGTTGCTCCTGAGCGTGCTCATCGGGGCGCTGAGCGCCATCGCGGGCTACTGGGCGGCCTACTGGCTCGATGTCTCGGTCGGGGGAGCGATGGCGAGCATGAGCGGCGTGGCGTTCGGTCTGGCCCTGCTGTTCGCGCCGGGCCGGGGGTTGGTGGCGGGCGCGGCGCGACGCAAGCGGCAACGCTGGGAGTTCGCGCAGCAGATGCTGGCGTTGCACCTGTTGAACCACGAGGGCACTGGCGAGGCCGGCGAGGAGTGCACTCCGCACCACCTCCGCGCCCATCTGCGCTGGCGCGCCGATTTCGCTGATGAGGTCGTGCGGCACGCCGAGCGTGGTGGCCTGGTGCGACGCGAGGGGGCCGTGCTCACCCTCACCGAGCGCGGACGCCAGGTGGCCCGGGAGGCCAGTCTCATGTGAACACAGGCCACGCGGGGAGGGTGTGCAGCGTCCTGTCCCCCTCCCAGCCTCCCTCTCTGCGGTGGGGAATGCACCGACGAATGGGAAACGAATGAACGAGTGCGAACGGCGTGCCTGACTCTTCCAGAGATGCGCGCCAACCCGGCAGCCGCGCCGGCAGAGGCGCCATGATCCTTGCATGCCCTGAAGGCGACGGTCTCGTGATACCCGTTGAGGGGGGAGGCGCCCGATTCGCGCCCCCGGCGGAGAGGGCAGGTGACCCCAACGCCGGGCACCTGTGCTTCTTGCAGATCTCGCGGTTTGCCCTGACAGCTTCGTCGCCCGGGGTCACAGCGATTGTGAACAGGTTCTCATCCCCCTCAATTGACGCCACGCTACGGGTAGGGTATACTCGCCAGTGGCGTCCCGGGTGAGGGCGCATGTTTGTTTGCCTTCATAATGGAGCATCACATGGCAGCACCGGAGACCGAACCGCGCTCCTTTTCGTCTCTGCGCCTTTTGCTCACCGGTTTCGCGATGGGTATCGCCGACCTGATCCCGGGTGTGTCGGGCGGCACAATGGCGTTTATCCTGGGCATCTACGAACACCTGCTGGCGGCAATCAAGGCGTTTAACCTGAACCTGCTCCGGCTGATAGGGCAACTCCGCTGGCGTGAGGCGCTGGCCCGGGTACCCTGGCGCTTTCTCATCCCGCTGGGGTTGGGGATCGGTGTGGCGGTGATCTCGATGGCGCGGGTTATGCGGTACCTGCTCGAGAACCAGCCGGTATTGCTCTTCTCGTTCTTCTTTGGCCTGATTCTGGCCTCGATCATCGCCGTGGGGGCAACGGTGCGCTGGGGTCCTTCGTCGGTGGCGGCGCTGCTGATCGGCTCGGTGGGGGCATATTTCATCGTTGGCCTGGTGCCGCTGACCATGCCCCACGATCCGCTTACGCTCTTCTTCAGCGGTGCGCTGAGTCGTGCTCGCGC